>NZ_PJIW01000001.1:0-321254 GCF_002929755.1 Arthrobacter sp. 4R501
GCGAAGTCCGCGGCCATCGCCACCTCCGCCGCCTTCAACCGCTCCGCATTAATCCCGTTCAGCACCACCGTCGCCCCGGCATCAGCCAACGCCCGCGCCAACGCATTCCCGATGCCCCGGCTCGAACCCGTCACCAGGGCAACCCGCCCCGTCAGATCAAAAAGTGGATTCATAGTTGAGCAGCTCCTTCGCCGCGGTTTGTGCTGTTGGGCGCCCCCTGGCTGGGGCGCGGTGGTTGTTCCTGGCCGTCCAACATTGGGACGGCTGTTCTTTCCGCGCTGCTCCCTAGAAGGGGCCGTTCTGCACAAGGTTGGCCGGAAGGCGGCCAGCTGCCAGCGCTTCCAGCTGCTGCGACAGGAGCTTGACGATCCGTGGTTCGAAGGCGGACGCGTTACCCCCAATATGGGGCGTGATCAGTGCGTTCGGCGAACCCCACAGCGGGTGGTCAGCCGGGAGCGGTTCCGGATCCACCACATCGATGGCGCACTGCAGCCGGCCGGCCGTGACTTCCTTGGTCAGCGCGGCCGTGTCCACCACAGCTCCCCTGCCCACGTTGACCACCAGCGCGCCGTCGGGCAATGCTGCGAGGACCTTCTCGCCGATCAGGTGGTGCGTCTGGTCACTCAGTGGCAGGACTGAAATAAGGATGTCGTGGCTGGCGGCGAGTTCTGCCAGTTCGGAGGACGCGTGCACGTGCCCGTGGTCGTCGTCGCGCGCGGCGCTCCCCACCCGCGTGACTGTCACCTCGAAGGGTTCCAGGCGCTTTGCTATCTCCTGCCCGATGCCGCCGACGCCGGCCAAAAGCACCCGGCGGTCCGCGAGGGACTGGCGGCGCTCCGGCCGCCAGGCCGCCTGCAGCTGATCCCTCACCGCCTGGTCAATCCCCCTCAGCTTGGCAAGGATGAGTCCCACCGCCAGTTCCGCTGTGGCCGCAGCGTGCACACCGGCGGCACTGGACACAGCGGCCACCGGACCGGCTGCTTCCCGGACACCGTCAAAGCCCGTGGACTGCGTCTGGACGAACTTGAGCCCCGGAACGTTGGCCAGCGCCGGCAGCACCGCCCCGGCGTCGATGTAGGGCAGGATCACGGCATCGATCTCAGCCAGGGTTCCGCCCTGGGGATCGGACCGGAGGTCCCAGACGACGCCCCGGAGCCCGACCGGAAGCGGCTCCAGATCGGCGAGCAGCTGCTGGTCGGGGAAACTGACCGTACGGATGTTGTGCATCAGGGGACCTATCGTTTTCTGCTGTTGGCAGGGCGGCGCGGTGCGGGGACGGTTGCTGGTCAGCGGTAGTCAGGTCAGCGGCGGTCGAAGGTGAGTCCGCCGGGGACCTGGAAGGTGGGCATGAGTTCCAGCATGCCGACGTTCACGTGCTGGGGTGTTTCGACGGCGTAATCCAGGGCATTGACGATGTCGTCAGTCGTGAGGGACTCATATCCCTCGTAGTAGGTCTTCCATGCTTCCTCCATGGCCTCGGGCGTGCCGCCCATGTTCCGGCCGAAGATTTCGGTCTCCACCCGGCCGGGGCAGATCTCCGTGACCCGGATGCGCTTGCCCACCGTATCGTTGCGCAGCTGCCGGGAGACCTGGTGCACTGCCGCCTTGGTGGCGTGATAGACGGTGTGGCCATAGAAGTTATAGACGCCGGCGATGGAGCTGATGTTGACGATGTGGCCCTTGTCCCGCTCCACCATGCCGGGAAGCACCAGTCGGGTCAGCTGCAGGAGGGAGCGGAGGTTGACGTCCACCAACTCGTCGATGTCGTCTTCGGTGGAGTCCAGGATGTTTCCGGGACGGGAGACGCCGGCGCAGTTGACAAGGACGTCCACTTTCAGGCCCTCCACCGCTGCGGTCAGCGCCGCGGTGTCGGTCAGGTCGACGGCGTGCGGGACGGCTCCGGTACGGTCCGCCAGTTCCTGCAGGCGTTCTTCGTTGCGGGCGAAGGCATGTACTTGGAGTCCGCGCTTGGCCAGGCGTTCAGCGATGGCGGCGCCCATGCCGGTGGAGGCGCCGGTCACGAGCGCTGTTGAATAGTCTGAAAATGACATGGAAGTCTCCAATGAGTGGGGTTTGGCAAAGAATGACGGCTTGGACGCGGGGCCAAAGCCCCCGGCTCGGTGTGTGGTTCAGGCGTCCCGGAGGGGCTGGTGCGCCCGGTCTTTGACCGTGCTGACGGCGGCAAGGGTGCCCAGGGCGGTGACTACGGCGTAGAACGCCGGCATGTAGATGTTGCCTGTGGTGGAGATCAGCCAGGTCATCAGCAACGGCGCCGTGCCGCCGAAGAGAGCCGAGGAGACGTTGTACCCGAGGCCGTAGGCCGAGTACCGCACCCGGGTGGGGAACAGTTCGACGATCAGGATGTGGATGACGGCGGTGTGGCCGGCGAAGACCACGGCCATGATGCAGGCACCCAGGATGGCCAGTGCCATCTCGCCGGTGGCGATGAGGGCGTAGGCAGGAATTCCGACGACGGCCATCGCGATTGCGGAGCCGGCGATGACCTTCTTGCGGCCGACGCGGTCCGAGAGGGCGCCCATGAAGGGGATGGCAATGCAGATGACAACCAGGCTGCAGGCGGTGACGAGGAGAGCATCGCCGATGGTGAAGTTGAGCTGCTTGCCCTTGAGGAAGGTGGGCATGTATGAGAAGAGGACGTAGTAGCCGGAGCCGTTCATCAGCGGGATGAAGAGGGCCAGCAGCATGGCGCGGCGGTGTTCGGCGGACTTGAAGGCTTCCTTGAGGGGGTTCTTGGACAGGCCGCCCTCTTCCTTCAGCTTCACGAAGTTCGGGGTGTCGCTGATCGCCTTGCGGATGTACCAGCCGATGACGCCCATGGGAATGGCGACCAGGAACGGGATGCGCCATGCAAACGAACCGAACCCGCCGCCGTCGATCGCTGCCTGGGTGAGCCAGGGTGACATGGAGAAGGCGACCAGCGTGCCGGTGAGAAGGGCTGCGAAGGAGGCGATCTGGGCGTAGGAGGTGATGATGCCGCGCTTGCCTTCCGGGGCGTGTTCGGCGAGGAAGGTCATGGCGCCGGCGGCTTCGCCTCCGACGGAGAAGCCCTGCAGCATGCGGAGCAGCACGAGGAGGATCGGGGCGGCGATGCCGATGGCCGAGTAGGCCGGCAGCAGGCCGATGCCCGCCGTGGCAACGCTGATCAGCAGGATGACGAAGACCAGTAGCTTTTGCCGTCCGATGCGGTCCCCCAGGTATCCGCAGACCACGGCGCCCAGGGGGCGCACGAAGAAGGACACGGCGTAGCCGGCGAAAACAAAGAGGAGGGCGTTGTCCGGGTTGCCGGGGGCGAGGAAGACCAAGGCAAGGGTTCCGGCCATAAAGGCGAAGATGCCGTTGTCGTAGAGTTCCACGAAGATGCCCACACAGCCGGCGGTAACCACCTTCCGGGTTTGCCTGGCATCCAGGCGGTCGTTCTGCGGACCGGCCGCTCGTGTTGACGTTGACATCTTGATCCTTACTTGTTTCTGATGACTGAGGCGGGACATAACGGGATCTCAGGTTCCGGACGCTGGCAGGAGTTCCCGCCAGCTTGCCGGGGCTCCCACACCCAGTAAGCCGAAGACTGTATTTACTGACGTGCGCAGCGCCTCAAGTTCACGCATTGCGGCACGGTGACGCGCAGTGGCCTCGGCCACTGTGGTTTTGCGGAACCGGATGGTGTGCCCGGGCCTGGCCTGGGCAAGAACATCCAGCGAGCGGCTGGTGACGACGCCGAGCACCGGGTATCCGGCTGTTACGCCGCGTCCCCGGTGAAGCACCAGGAGTTCCTCCCGGGACGGGACCTCGATGGCCCCGACCGGAACGCCCCTGGAAAGGACTTCCGCTGTCGACTGCCGTTCCGGAAGCGCCCCGCCGAGGCGGAGGCCGATGTGGTTACTCCGACCGCTCACGGTGTAGCTGGTCTTGAACAGGAGATCGGCGGTGTCGCCGAATTCGGCGATGTCCGGTCCGTCAGTGACGTCGATGACCGGGCTGGAGCTGGTTCCGGGGCGGGTCAGCCCCAGCCGGAACAGCGGAAGATCAAAGTACGGCTGCCTGATCGGCGGCACGGTTTTGCGGGCACCGAGGACAGTGCCTTCCGCAAGTTTCAGGCCGAACCCGACGACGGTGTCCGGCGCGCAGCTGCCCAGCAGCGTCGGGGCGTCCAGGGCGCCGTGGACGGCGATGTAGGCGCGCAGCCCGGTGTTCATGCCGCGCAGTGCCACGGTTTCCCCGGCCAGGACGGACACCGGCTCCCACTGCGGACATTCGCGTCCGCCGACGGTCAGTGTTAGTGGCGCACCGGTGACGGCGATGAGCAGGTCTGAGTCTGCCCGCATCCGGAAGTCCAGTGCTGTGACTTCGAGGAGCGGATCGTTGTCCAGGTTGCCGGCCAGGATATTGGCTGCCCGTGCAGAAAACTGGTCCAAGGCCCCGTTCACGGGGAGGCCGTAGCGCGGCCCCTTGAACCGGCCGAGGTCTGTGACGACGGCGTGGCCGGCTTGCTGGATGGTCAGGGTCCCGCTCATGCGGATGCTCCCAGTTCAAGGCCGGCAAAGCGCTGGAACTCGGCGGCCGGTATCTCGTGGAACCGGAGCAGGTCGCCGGGCATGTAGGACACCAAGGGCTGCTTGTCCGGGTTCAGAACGGTCAGCGGCGTTTGGCCGATCACGCACCACCCGCCGGGAGCTGAGGCCGGAGCGATCACTGCCTGCCGGCCGGCGACGGAGACGGCGCCTGCGGGCACGGAAAGCCGGGGATCCTTCAGCCGGGGGACGGGCAGCGGGAAGTCCGGGCCGTCCATCATGGGCGATCCGGCCGGGGCACCCAGGCAGCGGATGACGTAGGACTTGGCCGTGTGGAGGGCGATGATCTCGGCAACGGAGAGTCCCTCGTGGTCCGCAACCTTCTGGAGGTCGGGTCCGTATTCGCCGCCGTAGACCACGGGGACATCAAATTGCCGGGGCGTGCGGGCCGGGGCACCGACGTAATCCAGCTGGCGCATGCCCAGGAGGACAAAGGCCCTGATCTGGCGGGCTGAGGTGACATAGGGGTCGAACTCCACCAGCACCGAATCGTAGGTGGGAACCGCGCCGTGTACACCGTCGACGTCGGCCGTCTCAAGCCAGGTCGCCAGGGCGTGGACTGCGGCCCAGTTCCGCTCCCGGTCAGGGGAGGTGGCGACGACGCGGAGGGCGGCGTCGCCTGATTCGTATACCTCGATAGGGGTTGCAGCGGTCATCTCAGGCGGCTTCCGCTTTGGCTGCGAGCACCTGGGGCAGCGGGGCGATGGTCACGCCGGCCGCGGTGAGCTCCTTGCGGATGAGGCGGGCCAGGTCCACGGCGCCCGGGTTGTCCCCGTGCAGCAGGACGGTGTCCGCGACGACGGGGAGCTTTATTCCGGACGCCGATTCGATGATCCCTTCGCACACCATGCGGATGGTGCGGTCGACGATGGTTGCCGGGTCATGGATGACGGCGCCGGGCTGGCTTCGCGGCACGAGTGTTCCGTCGTCCTCGTAGGCCCGGTCTGCGATGCCCACGATGGCTATGGGCAAACCACGGCTGGCCGCGGCCTGGGCAAGCTCGCCGTCCTGGGCCAGGACAATAAGGTCCGGGCGGTACCGGCTGGCGGCATCGGCGACGGCGGCGGCGTAGTCCCGGCGGGTAGCGACGAGGTTGCCCAGCCGGCCGTGGGGGGCGATGTGGGCGACGCTGGTGCCGTGGTAGGCGGCGAAGGCGGACAGGGCTCCGAGCTGGTAGAGGACGTCGTTGCGGACTTCAGCCGCGGTGAGATCCATGGCGCGCCGTCCGAAGCCCCGCAGGTCCGGGAAGCTGGGGTGTGCACCGATGCTGACGCCGCGCCGGACGCATTCGGCAACGGTGCGGTCCATGATGTCCGGGTCGCCGGCGTGGAATCCGCAGGCGATGTTCGCGCTGGAGACGATTTCCAGAAGTGCGCTGTCGTCACCCAGGGAGTAGGCACCGAAGCCTTCACCGAGATCTGCCACAAGATCAACCGTGCGACCCATAGTGTGTGCCTTCCTTCGTGGTGTTCTGAGCTGTTGTGCCCCGTGGGGGCCGGTAAAACTTGCGGGGGAAGCGGCCGCCGCGTGGTGAGTCATCGCCATGGCTTATGGCTGCAAACCGCGGTTCCGGCCCTACCCAAAAGTCTGGCACCGTGCGCTGCCCCACACAAAGACGTAATCCATGTCACGGGATAGGCCACGGTTATGACCCGGGCCTATCCCGGGCGCCTAGCGCAGGGCTTTGCGCAGGCCCATGACACGCTCAACGACTACGACGACGGCGAGGGAGATCAGGATGAGGATGACGGACAGTGCCGCCACGGCTGCGTCGGCAGAGTTCTCCACGTACCGCAGGACCTGCACGGGCAGCGTCGGCAGCCCTGATTCGGCCACAAACAGCGAGATGACTGCTTCGTCGAAGGAGACGATGAACGCTATGACGCCGCCGGCGATGACCCCGGGCTGGATGATGGGCAGGGTGATCCGCCGGAAGACCGTCCAGGACCCTGCCCCGAGGATCCTTGCCGCCGCCTCGCAGGACGTGTCGGTGGTGGCCAGGCTCATCAGCGTTGTCCTGATCACGAACGGGATGGTGATGGCCACGTGGCCGATGATGATGCCGGTGTAGGTGTTGTTCAGATTCAGCGGACCAAACAGCAGGACCATGCCCAGCGCCAGGACGATGCTGGGGATCAGCAGCGGCGAGAGGAAGAATGACTGCACCGCTGCCTTGGCCTTGAACTCAAACCTGTCCAGCGCCAGTGCCACCGGAACCCCGAGCGCCAAAACGATGGCCGTGACGATCACGGCGACTATGAGGCTGACCCGCATGCCGTTCATGAAGGTGCTTTCCTCCGGCAGCATCTCGTACCACTTGAACGTCAGGCCCTCCGGCGGGAAGGACAGGTACTGGTTGGAGGCGAACGAGACAACAAAGACGATCAGCAACGGCGCCAGGAGGAACAGGTAGAGCAGGAATACCAAGATCCCGAACGCGGGCTTGGCCGGGTTGAACCGCGGCTTGAACAGGCGGGCCTCGGACATGGCTAGCCTCCGATCTTTTTGGTGAGGCGCTGGTAAACGGCGATGATCAGGCCGAACAGGACCAGCAGGATGACGGAGAGTGCTGCCGCAAACGGCCAGTTGAGCAGCCCGGTGGTCTGATCGTAGATTTCCGTGGCGAGCACCTGGACGCTGCCGCCGCCGAGGAGGCGCGGGGTGATGAACGTGCTGATCGACAACACAAAGACCAGCAGGAATGCCGTGAGGATGCCGGGCAGGCTCAACGGCAGAGTCACCCGGGTGAAAATCTGCAGCTTGCTGGCGCCCAACGATCCGGCGGCTTCTTCCAGCTGCGGGCTGAGGCGCCCGAAGCCCGAGATCATCGCGAGGATGGCATAGGGCATGAAGATCTCAACAAGGCCGATGGTTACGCCGGTCATGTTGTTGGTCAGCTTGAGCGGCGTATCGATCAGGCCCATTCCGTCCAGCGTGGAGTTGACCAGGCCGTTGGTGCCCAGGATGACCATCCACCCGTAGGTCCGCACAACCGCCGAGGTCAGCAGGGGTGCGATGGCGACGGCGATGAGCAGCCCGCGGTACTTGCTGGTGCTCCGGGCGAGGAAGAGTGCCACCGGGTAGGACACCAGGACGCAGAGCAGGCCCACGGTGACACCCATCTGGAAAGTGTCCAGCGTGACCCGCCAGTAGTACGGATCGGTCAGCGGCTGGATATAGGTGTCCAGCGTGAAGGTTTCCTCGATGACGCCGTCCGGCGCACCCTTGTTGAAGGACATCCGGACCATGTAGGCCAGCGGGAAAACAAAGCTGACGACGAGTCCGAGGACGCCCGGAATCAGGAGGGCGAGATAGGTCCGCCGGTTGCGGCGTCCGGTCGACTTTTCCAGCTCGCCTTCAGCTGCGCCGGCCCGGCGGGTGGCGGGGGCCTCGGTCTGGGTGACGGTCACGCTGCCGGCTCTTTCACTGGGGTGGGCAGCAGGTAGGCATCCTGCTCGTTCCACGAAAGATAGGCTGCATCGCCGGTGCGGGGCAGGTCGCCGCTGGACGTGGGCATCTGGGCCTGCAGGACGCGGTCGCCGGCCTTGACGGCTACGGAGAGGGCATCGCCGGTGTAGTTGACCCGTTCGATGACGCCCGCAATGGTTTCGGTCCCGGCCGGCTGCAGGGACACCCTGAGCCGGTGGGGGCGGATGACGACTTCATGCGTGGATCCGCTCAGACCGGGCGCGCCCACCGCACCGAACTGGCCGAGCCCGTCGATGGAGACACGGTAGTGGGTTTCGCCCTTGGCGGCGGAACCCGCCTCGGAAAGGACCCGGGCGTTGAGGAAGTTCGCCTGGCCGATGAAGTTCGCCACGAACCGCGTCCGTGGCCGTTCGTAGACGTCGGTGGGCGACCCAAACTGTTCGATCAGGCCGCCGTTCATCACGGCGATGCGGTCGGCCATGTCCAGCGCCTCGTCCTGGTCGTGGGTCACGAACAGCGTGGTGGCCCGGGTCCGCTGCTGGATGGAGCGGATCTCGGTCCGCATCGTCTCGCGGAGCTTGGCGTCAAGGTTGGACAGGGGCTCGTCGAGGAGCAGAAGCGTGGGCTCCACCACGAGGGCGCGTGCCAGGGCGATGCGCTGCTGCTGCCCGCCGGACAGTTCCTTGACCTGGCGCTTGGACAGGTGGCCGAGCTGGACCATGTCCAGCGCCCCGGCCACCCGGCGTTTCTGTTCGGACTTTGAGGTCTGGCGCATCTGCAGCCCGAAAGCCACGTTCTGTTCCACATTCATGTGCGGAAAGAGGGCGTAGGACTGGAACACCATTCCCATGCCGCGCTTGTTCACAGGAGTGTGGGTAATTTCCTTGCCATCCACCACAATGGAGCCGGCGGTGGGGTCCATCAGGCCGGCCACCATCCGCAGGGTGGTGGTTTTGCCGCAGCCTGACGGGCCGAGGAGCGCCACCAGGTGCCCCTCCTCCACCTCCATGTTCAGGCGGTCGACGGCCGGGTCAAGACCGGCTGCGTATCTCTTGGTCAGATCCACGATCGACAGTTTTGATTCAGTCACGATTTCAGTTCTCCTGAAGCAGGTGGGGGGAGGGGCGCCGTGGGGACGGCTACTTGGTGATGATCTGGCGCTTCCAGGTGTCAGTCCACTTGTCCCGGGCGGAGGACAGGAACTCAACATCGAGGGGGACGATGTTCAGGGAGCCGTCAGTGGGAACCACGCGGTCCTTGACGTCCGCCGGAAGGACGGCGTTGGTCACAGACGGGGCGTAGAAGAGAGCCTTGGCGAAGGCGGTCTGCGCTTCGGCGGAGAGCGCGTAGTCAACGAAAGTCTGGGCGGCGGCCTTGTTGGGCGCATCCTTGACGACGTTGACGGTGTTGATCTGGTAGACGGTGCCCTCCTGGGGGAAGGTCACACCCATCTTCTTGTTGCTCTGATCGCTGTAGAACTGGCCGCGGGCGTTCTGTCCCAGCCCCAGTACCGTCTGGCCGGTGATCACGTTCTGGTATTCGTCCGGGTTGGGGGCGAACGTCTGGACGCCCGGCGCCATCTCCTTAAGGCGGGCAACCGCCTTGTCGATGCTCTTGGTGTAGTCCTCGCCCTCCATCTTGGACGTGATCGCGGTCAGGGACAGGCCCAGCAGGGAGGGCGGAGCGTTGACGTTGATCTTGCCTGCGTAGGCGGGATCCCAGAGCACATCCCAGCTCTCAGGGGCCTTGGGGAAAGTTGCGGTGTCGTAGAGCAGGCCAACCGCGTCCAGCATGACTACCGGACCGAATCCGTCCTTGTTCTTGAACTGCTCGGGTACGTTCGCCAGGTTGGGAACCGCGACGGGGTCGATCTTGTCGAAGAGACCCTGCGTGTTGCCCGTGGTGGATACGGAGTTGTCCATGATGGCCACGTCAGTGGCCGGATTGTTCTTCTGGCCCTGGAGTGCGCTCAGCATTTCGGCGGAGGAGCGCTTGGAGGAGTAGTTGATCTTGATGTCCGGGTATTTGGCCTTGAAAGGTTCGATCACGGCAGCCGTGTACTGGTCCTGCCAGACACCGGAGTAGGCAATCAGGTTCAGCTCGCCCGACGTGGCGCTGGAGTTTCCGCCGCTGCTGGACCCTGCGCTGCCCCCGCAGCCGGTCAGCACCAGGGCTGCGGCTGTCGCGGCAGCGGCTAATGCGATTTTGCCTTTAGTGATAACTCTCATTTGAGTCTCTTCCTTAGTCAGGAGGGAATCCGTCGGATTCTGGAGGATGCTTCTAAAAGGTATGGAGCGTATATTTCGGGGATGTAAAAGAAAGCGACGCTTTCTGTAAACGGAGTGACTATGCAAAAGCCATATAGGGGCATCATCGCCGCTTATGGATGGAGGGGTATAATCTGTTTGTCACAGAAATTGTGTTCTGAAGATCAACCTAGTGTCCGAGATGTGGATCACACAAAGACCTATTGCGTATCCCTCCATAAAATCCGGATATGACCCGTCGGGGCTTCAGGGCGCCGCAGACGAAAGAAACGCCGGTATGGACACTCGAAAACTCGCCTACTTCGTGAAGATTGTTGACTCAGGGAGCATCACGAAGGCCGCCGCAGCCCTGCATGTGGCCCAGCCTGCCCTGAGCCAGCAGGTCTCTGCACTGGAAACCGAGCTGAAGCAGCGGTTGCTCATCCGCAGCAAGCAGGGCGTGCAGCCCACAGCCGCCGGCCACACGCTCTACCGGCACGCTCAGACCATCCTTCGGCTGGTCGAACAGGCACGCCAGGATGTGGCGAGTTCGGGGGCCGCCCCTGCCGGCCGCGTGTCAATAGCGATCGCACCGTACAGCATGGCTTCGAGCCTGACGCCGCGCATTATCAGTGAAGTAGCGCGGCGCTACCCGGACATCGTGCTCCACCTGACGGAGATCTACGGCGGTGTGCTGAGCGAGGCCATCAAGAACGGCAGGCTGGACATGGCCCTGATCTACGAGCCTGGGCCCATCCGCGGCGTGCAGTTCACCACCATGATCGTGGAGGATCTTCACCTGGTGGTGAACGGCAAGAACACGGCGGCAGCCAAGTCGGGCGAGATCACCCTGGGGGAGGCAGCGGAATTCGGCCTGTTCCTTCCCGAGCAGAACCACACCCTGCGCCAGATTGTCGAGACCGGCATGCGGGACAAGGGACTCAGCCTTCGCTTGGTGGGCGAGGTGGAATCCGTGCCTTCCCTGACCCGGCTCCTGCGGGCGGACATGGGCGCCACCATCTTGCCGAAGTCAGCAGCCGACGCACTTTTCCACGAGGAAGACTTCCGGGTCCTGCGGATTGTTGATCCCGGGCTGCAGTGCAAAATAGCACTCTGCACGCCGGATCACGAACCACTGTCAGAGGCGGCATCGGCCGTCCTGATGGTGTTGAAGGAAATGCTCCAGGAGATGCTGAGCGCTAAATACGCAAGGTAGCTTTGGATCCAAAGCTTTTCCTTATCAGGGCACGTGGATTTGGTCTTAGTAAACGCGCTTCCGTGAAACTAATCTTGAAATATGAAATGCCGGATGAACCGGCAAACATTTCTTCAGTGGAATTAGTTGATTGGGAGCACATCGTGAAAACGATCAGCAGTGCGCACCGGGTCCCTTCGAGCGGGAGCCGCTTGGCGGCGAGAACCGGATCCCACTGCCCCGCCAACGGGTTCTGGCTTCCCGAAGGACAGCCCGGTCAGGCCGTGTTTGTGTTTGAAGGCAGCATCATGCCCAGGGGCGCGTCAGGGGCGACGCTCTGGCTCCTGGACGAAACAGCCACCGGCCCGGCCGCCTATCCCCTGCCCGGACCACAGCTTGCCGTTTCCAGGGCCCACTCGCTGGTCGGCTGAACTCGTTGGTCGGCAGAAATAGGCAGGATCGACACCATGCGTAACCGGACACCTGTGGCGTCGACGACCGTGAAGGCAGGGTAAGCCTGGGCCAGCCGCGGAAAATGTCAGACCCCCGCTGGATGATTTAGACATGGGAAACCCAGCAGTGGCGAAGGCATTCAAGGACATCAATGCCGCCATTGCTGCGCTTACTGCCGTTGTGGCTGAATCAGGCTCCGATGCGTTTTATCGGGGCGATCCGCGGCATGGGTTGGCCGAAGATTGCCTGGCCGTTCTGGCCGGGGCGGCGGCCTCGGATGCGCGGATGGCTGCCCTGAAAGCCCAGACCGCCGCGAAATTCGCTAAAACGGCGGAATCTGTAGCGCCGCCCGGCGCCTCACCGGGAGAAGGTTCGGCGCAGGAGATGGCGGTGACCGCGGAGGTCGCCTGCGTCCTGACCATCGGCGAACGGGCTGCGGGAGCGCTGCTGAACCAGTCCCAACTGCTGACGACCGCCTTGCCGCTGACGCTGTCCGCCCTGCAAGCGGGCACCATTTCGTGGCAGCACGCGCGGGCCATGGTGGATGAAGCCGCAACCCTTGACCCGGCCGGTGCCGCGGCTCTGGAGGCCCACTTTCTGGACCCGGCTGCGCCGAACGCGGCCGGTGGTTGTCCCGCAGGGGAAATGCCGGCGTCCCGGTTCCGTCACAGGGCCCGCACCTGGCGGGAACGCCACCACACCGAGAGCATCGAGAAGCGGCACGCCAAAGGTGTCCTGGACCGCCGGGTCGAGTACGCCCCGGATCAGGACGGGATGGCATGGCTCTCGGCCTACCTCCCCGCGGACCAGGCGGCAGCAATCTGGAACCGGACCACCGCCGTCGCCCGCGGTCTGCAGGGCCCGGACGAGCCCCTGACCCTCACACAGCTCCGGGCCGACATCTTCGCCGCCGCCCTCCTCAGCAGCGGGAACCGCGCAGAACATGATCCCGGGCAGGTTCCGCCACCCCGGGCCCTCGTGATGGTGACGGTCCCGGTGTTTTCCCTGCTCGGCGCCACCGAGGAACCGGCGATGCTTGACGGCTACGGCCCGATCCCGGCCTCGATGGCCCGGGACCTCGTGGCGAACGGGGCCGATTCGTTCTACCGGGTCCTGGTTGACCCCCGCGACGGGGCACCCCTGGAGATCGGCCGGGCCAACTACCGTCTCACCAAGGCCATGCGGAACTGGCTCCGGCTACGCGACGGCAAGTGCCCCTTCCCTGGATGTTCCAACCATTCACTGGACAACGAAGCAGACCACATCCTCGCCTGGGACAAGGGCGGAACCACCGGCGTCTCGAATTTGGGACAGCCTTGCCACCGGCATCACCGCCTGAGACACACCAGCGCCTGGCGGCCCACACCAGCCACAAAGAACGAACCACCTGGCTGGATATCGCCCACTGGCCGGCACTACAAGAGCGAACACCAGGACTGGGAACCACCACACTGGCCAAAAGAACCAAAACCGGAAGCGCGCAGGAACGGGCACGCGCCCTACTCCGCCCCGCGTGATGCCCCCGGCTGCCAGCCGGACATTGTGCACCTCGGGATATCCCTCGGTGAGGGCCGATTGGAACGGTTCCTCCACGCCCGCACCTGAGCGCCTGACAGGCTGCCCGACACACAGACAAGACGGACAGCCAAGACGGACAGCCAAGACGGACAGCCAAGACGGACAGCCAAGACGGACAGACAGACAGCACCACGCAGAATCAACCCGGCGGTCGACTCTGCGGCGGCACTGTCAGGCCTGCGGCTGCACTGCCAGGCGCGGAGGAGATGCTGCTAGGCCTCTTCGACCAGCAGGCCCTTGGCCTTGAGTACCTCGGTGAGGTTGCACAGCTCGATGGTGGTGCCGCCGGCCTTGTACAGGCCGATAAGTTCGCGCTCGGCGTCGTCCCGTTCCTGGGAGAGCCGGATGACTTCTTCCACTTCGTCCTTGCGCACCACAACCACGCCGTCGGCGTCGCCGCGCAGGATGTCACCGGGGTAGATGATCTCGTCGCCAAAAACCACAGGGTGGTTGATGGGGCCGATGGTTTCCTTGACCGTTCCCTTGATGCTGACGCTGCCGGAGAACACCGGCAGGCCCAGTTCGATCAGGTCCTGGGTGTCCCGGACCCCTGAGTCGGTCACCATGGCGGCAAGGCCCTTGGCCTTCATGGCGTTGCCCAGGACGTCGCCAAACGTCCCGGCCTCTTCGAACTCGCCCGCGGCAACCAGGACAACGTCGCCCGGCTCCGCATAATGGATGGCAACCTGCAGCATCAGGTTGTCGCGGGGTGCGCAGCGGACCGTTGTGGCGGGTCCACAGAAGGACATGCTGCGGTCAATCGGCTTGATCTTCGAGCTGAGCGCACCCTTCCTGCCCTGGGCTTCGTGGATTGTGGCAGAGGAGAACTTGGACAGCCTGAGGACGGCGTCCGCCGTCGGCCTGTCAACGTTAGTCTTGACGTGGATCATGTTGTGTCCTTCGGTTTGGGGATTGATCAGCTGAGGGCCTGGACGGCTTTGTCGATGGCGGCCACAGCCTCTTCGATGACGGCCAGGCTGGTTGCATACGAGATCCGGAAGTACGGCCCGAGCCCATAGGCGGAGCCCGGAATCGCAGCGACGGATGCGTGGTCGAGGAGGTAGAGCACAAAGTCCTGGTCATCGCGGATGACGGGGCCGTCCGGCGTCGTCTTCCCAAGTACCCCGCCGCAGTTCACGTACGCGTAGAAGGCCCCCTCCGGCGTCGAGCATGACAGCCCGGAGATCGCGTTCAAGCCTGCGACGGCGGCGTCCCGGCGGCTGCGGTAGACCTCGCCGCTGGTGCGGATGAAGGACTGGTCTCCCGTGAGTGCGGCCGCGGCCGCAGCCTGGCTGACCGACGACGGGCACGAGGAGATCTGTGACTGCAGCTTGTTGATGGCCCCGATCAGGCCGGCCGGACCGGCTCCGTAGCCGAGCCTCCAGCCCGTCATCGCGTACGCCTTCGAGACGCCGTTCACCACCAGGACGCGGCCCTTCAGTTCGGGAGCCGCTTCCACGAGGCCTGTCAGCTTGCCTGCACCGAAGTAGATCTGGTCGTAGATTTCGTCGGTCAGGACAAGGACGTGGGGGAAGGCGGCCAGGACGTCCGCGAGCGCGCGCAGTTCGGTGCGTGAGTAGACGGCCCCGGTGGGGTTGGAGGGGGTGTTGAGGATCAGCCACTTGGTCCGGTCGGTGATGGCAGCGCGCAAGGCGTCGGGGGTGAGCTTGAACCCCGAGTCCTCGCCGCAGGGGACGATCACGGGCCGGCCGTCATTGGCCAGGACCATGTCCGGGTAGGAGACCCAGTAGGGGGCGGGAATGATGACCTCGTCGCCGTCGTCCAGGGAGGCCATAAACGCGGTGAAGATGACCTGCTTGGCCCCGCCGCCGATGGTTATTTCGTTGGCGGAGTAGTGCAGGCCGGTGTTCAGCTCCAGGGTCTGCAGGATGGCCTTCTGCAATGCGGGCGTCCCGGTCACGGAGGTGTATTTGGTTTCGCCGTCCGCTATTGCCTGCACGGCTGCGGCCTTGATGTGTTCCGGCGTATCGAAGTCCGGCTCCCCCACGGTGAGGTCAAGAATGCTGCGGCCCTCTGCTTTGAGCTCCCGGACGCGGGCGGCAGCGGCCACGCTTGGAGACGATTTGATGCGTGAAACACGCGATGCAGGCACGAAATCAGACATGTTCTCTTCCAATGGTTCATCAGTGAGGGGACTTGTGTCATTCGAGCCTATGGACTGCAGGCGGCTGTGGATAAGACGTATTCTGCGTGGACGGATAAGGAAGCCTTATGGCCCCGACACCACACGATTCACTTATTGCCGCACCGGATTTAGGTATTTCCCGGGAGCCGCGGACACGCCTAGCGTTGTGCGTACTGTTCAAGGGAGAGGAACCGATGGCCCGCCACCAACCAGCAACGGCAAGGGACGGCGGGGCACTCCGGCGACCGGTGCGCTCATCAGCCCGGGGACATTACCGCTACCGAGGCGATCAACGCCGGCAAGCGGCGGACCAGCAACGGGTGGAGTTCAGCCGGCTGCTCACGGACAAGCAGGGCGCCATCCGCTTCCGGTCGAGCCGGATCCGGGCTCTCGGGGCAAGCCTCAACCAACTTGTGGCGCAGGCCCTCCGGGACGGTACTCCCGTCGCCGACCTGGCCCGGATCACCCATCTGTCCGCCTTGGCCGTGCGGCGGACCGGCCGCGCCTTCGACGATCTGCAACCGACAGGGCTGGCGGCGGCCGAGCACCTCAGTGCGATCTCACACCTGCTGCGGAAACTGACCGCCTTGGAGGACTCGAAGGCAGCAGTCGTAACGGAGCGCCTGCACCTGCTTGCCGAGGCAAGCAAGCGGCAGATTCTGGACGAATTTCAGCTGGCATCCCTGACGGGGCTCAGGCCTGAACAGATCAAGAAAATGACCCGCGGTGTCGCGGCGCAGCCCCGCAGGAATTTCACGGACCACCGCGCAACCGGCTAACCGGTTAGCTGGCCGTGATCACCAGGGCAACGCTGTGTCCGCCGAAGCCAAAAGCGTTCACCAGGCCGGCGGGGGCGGAGCCGGCCGCCAGCGTGTGGGCATTTTCAGTGACGATGTTCAGGTTCACTTCGGGGTCCAGCGCCTCGACGTTCGCGGTTCCGGGGAGCTGTCCGGTTTGCAGGGCCTGGACCACCACAACCGCCGCGAGCGCACCGGCGCCGCCCAGGAGGTGGCCGGTGTGGCCTTTGGTGGAGGTCACGGGCACGTCGGCACCGAAAATGGCGTTGATGGCCTGGGCTTCAAGCCGGTCCCCTACTGGGGTGGAGGTGGCGTGCGCATGGACGAAGCCGATCTCCGAAGCCTGCATTCCGGCCGACTCCAGGGCCTTCTGCATGACCCGCCGCTGCATGGCCGGGTCCGCGGCCACGATGTCGTTGGCGTCGGAGGTTACCGCCCCGCCGGCCACTGCGCCGAGGATGGCGGCACCGCGCGCCCGGGCGTGGGTCTCACTCTCAAGCACCACAATGCCGGCGCCTTCGGCGAGGACAAAGCCGTCGCGGCCGCCGTCGAACGGGCGGGAGGCGAGCTGGGGTTCGCCGTTGCGCGTGGAGAGTGCCCGGATCTGGGAGAAACCGGTGATCACCAGGTCGTTGACGGAAGCGTCCACGCCGCCGGCAATCACGACGTCGGCCGCGCCGGAGCGGATCATTTCGGCGCCTTGGACAATTGCTTCCGCGCCCGACGCACAGGCGCTGACCGGGGTCCGGGCTCCGCCGCGGGCGCCGAGGTCAATGGAGACCCAGGCCGCGGGGCCGTTGACCATAAGGCGGGTGAGGGTATGCGGCGAGACCCGGCGCGGGCCGCCGCTGGCGAGCGCACGGTCCTGTTCGAGGGTGGAGCCCAGGCCGCCATAGGCAGAGCCGATCACCACGGCGAACCGTTCGGGGTCGACGTCGGGCGCCCCGGCCTGCTGCCAGGCTTCCCGGGCAGCCACCAGCGCCAGTTGCCCGCACCGGTCCATCCGCTTCAGCTCGCGGGTGGTGAGATGCTCCGAGAGATCCGCGGTGACCTGTCCGGCGATGCGCACGGGCAGTTGTTCCGCCCAGTCCTCGTCCAGTGCGGCGATGCCGGACTGTCCCGCCAGGAGGCCGGTCCAGGTTTCCGCCACAGAGGAGCCGAGCGGGTTGATGGTGCCGGCGCCGGTGATCAGCGCGCGGGGTTGGTCTGCAGGCATTGGTCGCTACTTTGCGGGGTTGTGGGTGCCGATGGGCACGAGGGTCAGATCGGGGTGGTTCTTCTCGATCCGGCGCAGGGCCCAGACGTCGTTGAACAGGGCGAGGTATTCGCCGTCGGACCTCAACAGCACCTCGGCGCCGGGCACGTTGGCCAGCGCGGGCATGGCGTCCGCCGTCGAAATCCTGGCGATGGAGTACGGCAGGCGTTCGAGCCGCATGGGCGCGCTGAAGTCATGCGCCATGCGGTCCTCCACCACCTCGAACTGCATGGGGCCGACGGCGGCAAGCACCGGCGCCTGGTCGCCGCGGACGTCGGAGCGGAGCACCTGGATGACGCCCTCGTGCTCGAGCTGCTCAATGCCGCGGCGGAACTGCTTGAACTTGCTGGGGTCCTTGGACCGGGCCACCTGGAAGTGTTCCGGGGCGAACAGCGGGATGGCCGGGTACTCCACCGCGCCTTCGAGGAAGAGGCTGTCGCCCACGCGAAGTGTGGAGGCGTTCACCAGGCCCACGACGTCGCCGGGGTAGGCCTCGTCGATGACCTCGCGTTCGCGGCCGAACACCTGCTGGGCGTACTTGGTGGCGAAGGACTTTCCGGTGCGGGTCTGGGTGACCACCATGCCGCGTTCAAAGACGCCGGAGCAGACGCGGATGAAGGCGACGTGGTCGCGGTGGGCCTTGTTCATGCCGGCCTGGACCTTGAAGACAAAGCCGGAGAAGGATGATTCAACGGGGCGCGGGCTGCCCTCAACGTCGGGCCGGGGTGCGGCGTGCGGCGCGAAGTCAACCAGGGCGTCCAGCAGTTCCTTCACGCCGAAGTTCAGGGCGGCGGAACTGAACAGGATGGGGGTGGCGGTGCCTGCGTGGAAGGCTTCGACGTCGAATTCGAGGTTGGACTCGATGACCAGCCCGGCTTCGTCCACGGCGTCGGTCCAGTTGCTGCCCTGCGTCTCCTCGGCCTCTTCCGGCGTGAAGTACTCGGTCAGCGCGATGTTGGCGCCGGAATTGTTGCGCTGGAAGCGGGCGAAGCGGTCCTGGCGGAGGTCCCAGACACCGCGGAAGTCACCGGAGATGCCCACGGCCCAGGTCAGCGGCATGGGCTGCAGGCCCGTGCGCTCGGTGAGCTCGTCCATCAGCGCCAGGGCGTCCAGGCCGGGCCGGTCCCACTTGTTGATCACGGTGATGATGGGCAAGTTGCGCGCCTTGCAGACCTCGAACAGCTTCATGGTCTGCGTTTCCAGGCCCTTGGCGGCGTCCACGAGCATCACTGCGCAGTCGACGGCGGCCAGGACGCGGTAGGTGTCCTCGGAGAAGTCCGCGTGGCCGGGGGTGTCCAGCAGGTTGATGACGGTGTCCCGGTAGGAGAACTGCAGGGCGGCGGAGCTGATGGAGATGCCGCGGTCCTTCTCCATCTGCATCCAGTCCGAGACCGTTTCCTTGCGGTTGGCCTTGCCGCTGGAGGCGCCGGCGGTGCCGATCACCTTCGCGTGCAGGGCCAGGGCCTCGGTGAGCGTGGACTTGCCGGCGTCGGGGTGCGAAATGACAGCAAAGGTCCGACGCCGGGCCGCCTGTTTGTGAATCTCGTTGACCCGGGCGGGGCTAAGGACATCTTGGGACACGGTGCTACTTTCGCTGCGGTGGGGTCACCCCAAGGCGCTCGGCAGGCCTCAAGGGGAAGCATGGCTCTGTGACAGCCAAGTTCCAAGTTTATCGCAGCGGCGGGCTTTAGGCCGAGGCCATGAATAACACCAAGCGAGCCACGCTCATTTGGTCGCTGGGGGCAGTTATTTTCTCTCTCATCGGCGTATCCACGGCACTGGGCTCCAACGGGGTCTGGTACCTCATCGTTTCGGCCGTCGTACTTCTTCTCGCGGGCATCGCTTTCGCCGCGAGGGCGATTCTCTCCCTCCGGGCAGCCAACGGTTCGGACGCTTAGGCCGTCCCGGGCAGCTGTGCTTTCGCAAGACCGGGAGCCGGCGTTTGGAATAGACGCCGAAAATGAGGGGCCATAGCTGGACATCGATAAAGACATGGCTGGCGAGTGGTCCTATTGAGTGGCCACGAGCTCTATTTCGAAGCCGTCTGAATTCTCGAGGTAGGCGGCGTAATGCCCGCTGCCTCCTGCATATGGATACTTCTCCCGGAACAACTGCGTCCAGCCGTACTCAGCACCGGCGTTAGCCAGCGTGTCCACACGTAGCCGGCTGGCCACTATGAATGCCAGGTGATTCAAACCAGGCGCTGTTCGTTGGTGATGCCGGCCACTCAAGTCCGGCGATTCTTCAAGAACTATGTACGTAGAGCCTTTCAGCCAACTGAATCCATGGGGCCAAGTCTGATGGGTCGCGTACCCCAAGGTAGACAAGATCCAGCCCCACTCAATCGTGGCCCTAGTAAGATCCGGCACCCACAGTTCGATATGGTGCAGGGCACCTTCTGACTCGTCATTCACCGTGTGAGTCTTTCACGCTGATTTGTCTGAGGCTCTCAGTTTATGGGCGCGGGGACAGGATACGCCTGGAAGTGGTGATGAGTTCATCCGTCGATCCTGAAACGACATTGAGGAAGGATGTTTCACCCAGAAAAGCGCCCTGGCCGGTCTGGAGTAACGCCGGTCCAGACCCCGCCGGATCAGGCGGCGTGCGAGTCGCCCGGGCCGGCCTTCGCCATACTGGATCTATGCAGGCGACGACGGTGTTGGTCGAGGGCGAGAGTGACCGGATGGCGGTCGAGACGCTGGCCCTTCGCGTTGGCCATGATCTGACAGCCGAGCGGGTGACAGTCGTGCCGATGGGAGGCGCGACCAGCATCGTCCACTTCCTCGACCGCTACGGCCCGGACGGCGCAGGCCACCGGTTGCTCGGCTTGTGTGATGCAGGGGAGTCTCGTGGCATCGCTCGAGCGCTCGCCCGGGCAGGCATCGGGTCCGGTTCGCTGGCCGAGCTTGGGTTCCACGTCTGTCACGCCGACTTGGAGGACGAACTCATCCGGTGCCTTGGGGTCGATGCCGTGCTCGACGTCATCGCGGCTCAGGACGAGCTCGCGTCGTTCCGGATCCTTCAACGCCAGCCATCACAGCGAGAGCGGCCGATAACGGCGCAGTTGCGCCGGTTCTTCGGTGGACGCAGCGGTAACAAGATCCGGTACGCGCCCCTGCTCGTCGACGCATTGCCAGCTGGGCTTGCACCCCCGCCGCTCGCCCGCCTCGTTGCCTCATTCTGATGTGGTGGGGGTGCAGAGCCCGCCATGCACCCAAACAGGCCAGAAATGCCCACCCGGCCAGCCGCCGTCGTACGCGTTCCTGAGGCACTTCGCGGCACCCCCTAACGAGGCACTTTGGGGCTTGTCCGTGCGGTTGTTGCCGCTTCTTACCTCTATCATTGAGCTTGCGGGAAACTGAGTACTTTTGATCCTGCCGGCTGAGTGTAAAACCGGCGTACCTGCGGGCGGCAGTCCGCACCTTGGAAGGGAACACCTATGGCTCGGAGCCCCGAAGAATCGCTCAAGGCGACTCTGGGCAGAGTGGCTCCAGGCACGCCGCTGCGCGATGGTCTGGAACGCATCCTCCGGGGGCGGACCGGTGCGCTGATTGTGCTGGGCTCGGACCGAACCATCGATTCCATCTGCTCCGGCGGGTTCGACATCGGCATCGACTTCTCCCCCACAAGGCTCCGTGAACTGGCCAAGATGGACGGCGCCATCATCTGCGACAAGGACGCCGGCAACATTCTGCGCGCCGCGGTCCAGCTGGTCCCGGACTCAAGCATCGAAACGCAGGAATCCGGCACGCGGCACCGCACGGCGGAACGTGTGGCCATCCAGACCGGCGTTCCGGTGATTTCCGTCAGCCAGTCCATGCAGATCATCGCCCTGTACGTGAACGGGCTCCGGCACGTGCTGGAGGGATCCGAGAAGGTCCTGGCCCGCGCCAACCAGGCCCTCGCCACGCTGGAACGGTACCGTTCGCGGCTGGACCAGGTGACCAGTTCCCTGTCCGCCCTGGAGATCGAGGCCATGGTGACCGTCCGCGACGTCGCGGTCACCCTGCAGCGCCAGGAAATGGTCCGCCGGATCTCCGAGGAAATCTCGCAGTACGTCCTGGAACTTGGCGAGGACGGGCGCCTGCTTTCCCTCCAGCTCGATGAGCTGACAGTGGGCCGCGGCCCCGGCAGCGACGTCATCATCCGCGACTACGCCGGACCGGACGCGTCCGCGGAGGACATCGAACGGGCGGTCAGCGCGCTGGTGAACCTCGGCCCCACGGAGCTGATCGACCTGGGCAAGATCTCCGGGATCGTGGGTTTTGCCGGCGGCGAGGCAAACCTCGACGCCGTGGTTCAGCCCCGCGGTTACCGGCTGCTGTCCGGCCTCAAGGCAGTCCCCAAGGCTGTTGCCGACCGCCTGGTGGACCACTTCGGCGGCCTGCAGTTCCTGATGGCGGCCACCATCGACGACCTCATGACCGTTGACGGCATCGGCGACCAGCGCGCCCGGACCGTCCGCGAAGGCCTGAGCCGGATGGCCGAAGCCAGCCTGCTGGACCGCTTCCTCTAATCCCCACCGTCGTGGGCTCAGGATAGGGCGGATCAGCTGAGCTGGAACACGGCCTTGGGGCTGGCCCTCGAGCCGAGCTTGGCCGTGAAGATGTAGTACGCCCCGCCTGCTCCGGGTTTGGCCTCGATGGGGCTGCAGCCTTCCAGCGTGCGGTTCCGGCTCCACGGGAAGTTCGCCGTTTCGCTGGCGCCCGGGGCAATCGTCTTCACCAGGTCTTCGCTTTCGGCCTGGCAGTCCTTGGACGAGAAGATCCTGTCCGCGCCGCTGGTCACCAGGAACTCCATCTGGGACGTTCCGATGTTCACCTCGCACGGCATGGTTCCGCCGTTGGTCACCTTCAGGGTGAGCAGCGGGTTCTCCTCGGGGCCGTAGGCGGCTTTGTCGGTCGAAGCGGACACCGTCACCAGGTTTTGGTTGCAGGAAGGCGTGGGTGTGGGAGTGGGTTCGCTGCCCGCAGTTTCCGACGGCGAGGCACCGGGGGCGGCGGCGGATTCGCTGGCGCCGTCGGTGGAGGATGCCTGCTGCGTGCCGCTGAAGGCGCCTGCCACGGCAAAGCCACCGAACGTGAGCGCCACCGCCATCAGCAGGGCGGTTCCCACAAACAGCCGGCGGCGGCGGTACACGGCTGCGCTCGGCTGCCGGGTAGCGCCGGAACCGCCCCGGGAACCGGATGCGGATGCCGTCTTGCGCGGTGATGAATTGCCTTGCCTGCCCATCCTTCTAGGCTAGAGAACCCACCGGATTCTGCCGTCCCACCACGCCGGTCCCCCGTCCAACGCTAGGTCACAGTTTGTCCGCGGCATCTTCGCGCGGGCTCCCGGGAATCCACTACAGTGTTGGGATCGACGCTACAACCCTTTCCCCAGCCATGCGCACGGACGGCGCCCCCGTGGACGGTTCGTCCGGCACGGATGACCTCCGCCCCGACCAGCTCACCGCCCTGCACCGCAGGATCACCGGCTGGTTCGCCGAGACGGCGAGGGACCTGCCCTGGCGAGAACACCTCTGCTCACCGTGGGGAGTCCTGGTCAGCGAGATAATGCTGCAGCAGACCCCCGTGGTGCGGGTGCTGCCTGTCTGGCGGGAATGGCTCGAGCGCTGGCCCACCCCCGCCGCCCTCGCCGGCGAGCCTGCAGGGGAAGCCGTCCGCTCCTGGGGCAGGCTCGGCTACCCCCGCCGGGCACTCCGCCTGCACGCAGCCGCCGCTGCCATCGTCAGCGACCACGGCGGCAGGGTCCCCGGCAACTACACCGAGCTGCTGGCCCTGCCCGGGGTTGGCAGCTACACGGCCGCGGCCGTTGCCGCCTTTGCCTTCGGACGCCGGGAGACTGTGGTGGACACGAACATCCGGCGTGTGCACGCGCGCCTGGTATCCGGCGTCGCACTCCCCTCACCATCGCTGAACGCTGCGGAGATGCGGCTCGCGGCGGAACTGCTGCCGGACGACGTCGGGACCTCCGTGCACTGGAATGCTGCGGTGATGGAACTGGGGGCGCTGGTCTGCACGGCGCGGGCGCCCAAGTGCGCGGACTGCCCGGTGCGGGACTCGTGTGCGTGGCTGGCAGCCGGCGAGCCGCCGCCGTCGTACGTTCCCAAAGGTCAGGCGTGGCACGGAACTGACCGGCAGGTCCGGGGTGCCGTGATGGCTGTGCTCCGGCTTGCGGACGCACCGGTGCCAGCGGAAATGTTCCAGCGGGAGCCTGCTGACCTGGGCTTCGCGGCGGACGGAATCGGCGTGCCGCTGTCCGCGCTGCACCAGCTGAACTCGGCGCCGGAACAGCTCGAACGGGCCATTGCCGGCCTCCTTGGCGACGGGCTGGCCGAGCTGCACCAGGGCGGATACCGGCTGCCAGCCTGAGGTCCCTTTAGGGTGGCCCGCGCACGGATGGCATACTTTCTGGTGACTCAAACCGGGGGAAATTCATGAGAATCGTGTTGTACGTCATCTGGGCGCTGTTTGTTGCGGGCGTCATTTTTGCGCTGGTCCGTTCACTGCGGAAAACGAAGCGGCAGGAAAAACTGATCGCCAGCTGGCCAAAGGTCCAAGCGACCGTCACCGGCAACGTGGCGGGCTGGACACATGGCGGAGGCGGCTCAACGCGGAGCCGGCGCTTCTACCCCACCTACCAGTTCGCCGACCCCAACGGGACCCTGTATGCGGGCGAATCCGAGGTCTCGTACGCCAACCAGCAGGTACCGGGATCGCCCCTGGAAGTGGCCTACAACCCCGCGAATCCCAACCAGTCGTTCCAGGTGGCGTCCGAATCCAAAATGGTGATCGGGTGCCTGATGCCGGTCTTCGCATTCTTCGCCCTGCTGCTGTTCTGGGTCGCCGGCGCTTTTCCGCTGGGCTGAGCCGTGGACTCCCTAAAAATGCTGTTCATCGTCCTGCCCGGGCTTTTCCTTGCCGCGGGCCTGATCCTGATGGGGCTGTCCCTGGCCGCGTCCCTCCGCCGGAAACGTTCCATGGCGGGGTGGCAGAAGGCTTCGGCCACCGTCACGGGAAACCTCCACGGCACGGACGGACCCGCGAGCAACGGCCGGAACCGGTTTGCGCCGTCGTATGAATTCGCGGACGCCGGCGGAAAGCGCTGGCTGGGGCAGTCCGATATCTACAGCCAGGACCAGGCGATCATCGGCACCCACATCCCGGTGGTCTACAACCCGGCCAATCCCGCCGAAGCCACGCTGCCGGTCTTTGTTGTTGCCAAGGGCCGGATGGCGACGGGTCTCATTATGGTGATCTTCGGCGCAACAGCCATAACAATGTTTGCATCAATTTCCTGGTAGCAGTGCCGGCTTCCGGCTCCGGATTTACGCTGAAGTATGGGCAAGCCCGGTGTACTTCTGGCATTGATGACGACGGCGGTTCTCACCTCCGGTTGCTACTACTACTACCCCGTCCCGCCGCCGTGCCCGATGATTGCCCAGGCGTCAGTGGTCTCGGTGACCGTGGCCCGGGAGTACGTGGCGCACGTGGGATCGTTGCGGCTCAAGGCCTGCCAGGACGGCGTCTGCAAGGAAGCCCCCGTCGAACTTTCTCCCGGCACTGCCTCGATTGACCAGGGCTGCACACCAGACGGCGCCTGCTCCGCCACCGCTTCCCCGGACGGGACCATGATCGGGATGCTGATGCTCGAGTCCCTCACGGAAGCCCCGATGGCGCTGACGGCCACGGGTACTTCTCCCGGCGGATCGGCCCTCCCTGTGCGCACCCTGGATTTCCGGCCCCGCGGCGCCAATCCCTACGGTGAGCATTGCGGGAGGTTCGTCACGGCTTCGGTGATTCTCGACGCCGAGGGACTGCGGCAAGCCGTTTGACCGCCCTCGCTGGCGACAAATAAGCCCCGCCAAACCCCGCCCTTGACTTCCACTCAGGACACTTCTACGGTCTGTATTACCAGCATCGGCAACGTTGGATTTAGCACAGGTTCCCCGCCGGGAAGGGGTAAGGATGCCACTTTCAGATAGGGAGCGGAAACAGCTCGAGGAGCTGGAATCTGGCCTGACCGCAGAGGATCCGAGGCTCGCCGAGGAACTCTCGACCGGCTCCGTGGGCCTCAGGTTTGGGCGCCGTATCTACCTCGGTGCCATCGCATGCCTGCTCGGGCTGGTGTTGCTCATAGCCGGGGTCAGCACGCAGATCATCGCGGTCGGCGTCGGCGGATTCCTGCTGATGGGAGCCGGCACGTACCTGCTCGTGGACAAGCGGTCCTTTAGTCTGGGCCGCAACAGCCAAGTCAAATAGGCAACTCAGGCCACGGCCTACGGCTCGCCGAAGCCTGCCTGCACCAGGCCGCCGACGTAGTTCAGGGCACGCTCGGCGTCGGGCCCCCAAGCCTCGATATGGAGCAAGGATCCCTTGCCTGCCGCCAGGGTCATCAGGGATGTCATTGACGCGCCATCCACCCCGTTGACCGTGACCTCGGCGTTGAGGGACGCCAGACCGCCCGCGATCTTGGCGGCCGGACGGGCGTGCATGCCGGCCTCATTCACCAGTTCGAAGTCGCCGGTGAAGTCCGGCCCTGAACCGGTGACGGACCCTTCAGCCACGGTGCTTTCGGCGAGCACCCGCGAAGCAGCCGCCACTTCCGGGCCCAATCCGTAGACCGCTTCGGCGGCACGTTTGACTGCCTTGACGTCGGCGCCGCCCTGTGCGGCCACGGCAGCAGCCACGAGGCCTTCCACCAGGGGCGCGTCCGCCAGGAGCACACCGGCCGGCTCCTCCACGAGCTCCAGTGCCGATTCCGCCGTCATCACTGCAGATCCCAGGTCCGTCAGGACCACCACGCCATAGCCGCCGGCCGCCTTGTCCAGGGCAGACATGACTTTTTCCAGGCTCGTTCCGATCCTGCCGTCGGCGGTGCCCCCGGCGGCGAGGATGACGACGTCGGGCGCCATCTGGGCGGCAAGCTCCACGGCGCCGTCGGCTATTTTTTCGCTATGGGACACCACCACCAGGCGCACCGTCATGCTGCGGCCCCCACGGCGGCCCGCAGAATAAGGGCGCTGGAGGCGGCCCCCGGATCGCGGTGGCCCGCGCTCCGCTCCCCCAGATAACTGGCGCGGCCCTTGCGGGCGACCAGGGGCTCGGTGGCCACGGCGCCGGCCTCAGCCGCCTCAGCGGCTGCGACCAGAACTCCAAGGACGGTGCCTGCGCCGTCCGCCGCAGCGGCCTGCGCCGCCTCCGCGGCGGGGGTCCAGGCATCAACCATGGTCTTGTCGCCGGACTCGGCCTTGCCCCTGGCCACGATCCCGTCACGGGCAGCCACAAGCGCATCGGCAAGGCGCCCCGGATCAATCTCGGCGGCGTCGCCCAACGCGGTGGAGGCGCGCAGGAACGCGGTTCCGTACAAGGGACCTGCGGCGCCACCCACCTTGGACATCAAGGTCATCGCAGTCAGTTTCAGGGCGGCGCCGGGGGTCTCCGGCCGCGCTTCGGCCAGTTTCTCCAGCACGGCCTGGAAGCCGCGGTCCATGTTCTCGCCGTGGTCCGAGTCCCCGATCGCACGGTCGAGTTCGATTAGCCACACCCGGTTTTCCGCCATGGCCTGGGCGCAGAGAGTCAGCCATCTGACGGCCCACGTCACGTCCAGCACCACGGTTACACGCCCCAACGCAGGGCTGCAGTGAGTACCGGAGCGTCCCACAGCTGCGTCAGTTCATCGTCCAGCCGGAGCACCGAGATGGAGCAGCCCTGCATTTCCAAGGACGTGATGTAGTTCCCTACCAGCGAGCGTTCGACGGCGGCTCCACGTTGTGCGATCACCTGGGCAGCGCGGCGGTAGACGATGTACAGCTCGCTCAGGGGGGTGCCGCCCATGCCGTTGACGAACAGCAGGACTTTCTCTCCCCCGGTGATGCCCAGGTCGCTGAGGACCGGGTCCAGCAGGCGGTCGGTGATGCCGTCAGCGTTCTCCATCGGTATTTTGTGCCGGCCGGGCTCGCCATGGATGCCGATGCCGATCTCGATCTCATCATCCGCCAGGTCGAAACTGGGCGTTCCCGCATGCGGTACTGTGCACGCGGACAGCGCAACCCCCATGGTGCGGACGTTGCTGTTGACGCGGTCACCGATCGCGGCCACGGCATCGAGGCTATCGCCCCGCTCAGCCGCGGCGCCGGCGATTTTCTCCACCAGAACGGTGCCGCCCACTCCGCGGCGGCCTGCGGTATACAGGGAGTCCTCCACCGCGACGTCGTCATTGACCAGGACCGTGCGGATGTCCACACCTTCGGCCTGCGCCAGCTCCGCTGCGGTCTCAAAGTTCAGGACGTCGCCGGTGTAGTTCTTCACGATATGGACGACGCCGGCACCCGAGTTAACGGCGAGCGTCGCCGGAAGAATCTGGTCCGGCGTCGGCGAGGTGAACACCGCCCCCGGCACGGCGGCGTCGAGCATTCCCAGCCCGACAAACCCGGCGTGGAGTGGCTCGTGGCCGCTTCCCCCGCCGGAAACGAGTCCGACCTTCCCCGCCACCGGCGCGTCTTTGCGCGTGACGTACTTCGGATCGGCGGTGACGGTGACGAGTCCCGCGTGGGCCAGACCGAATCCCTCGACGGATTCGTCAACCACGGAACGGGGATCATTGATGAGCTTTTTCATGGCAGAACTCCTGGGGTGTGGGTGCTTCCTGGAGGATGCACTTTGACCCTACTACCGCCGCCTGAAGTCCGGTAGCCCGCGGCGATGCGGCGATGCGGCGGAAGCGGTAAGGGACAGCCCCCAATGACTGTCCCTTACGGCAGGCCCCACACTGCAACCCTGACAGTTTATCCATCGATTCGACATAAAGCTATTTATGTCACAGGGTGACTTCTTGCCGCTATTGCCCGCGGCAGGGTGATTGGGGGTGTCTACAGGGTCTTGATCATGCGGGTATTGCCCAGGGTGTTGGGCTTGACCCGCGCCAGGTCCAGGAACTCGGCAACGCCTTCGTCATGGGAGCGCAGCAGCTCGGAGTAGACCACCGGGTCCACGGCTGTCTGGTCGGCCATGACCTCGAAGCCGTGGCGCTTGAAAAAATCCACCTCGAACGTAAGGCAGAAGACCCGGGCCACACCCAGTTCACGGGCCTCGTCCAGCAGGCTTTCAACCAGCACGTGCCCTACGCCTTTGCCGCGCCACGCGTCCGATGCGGCCAGCGTGCGGACTTCGGCGAGGTCCTCCCACATAACGTGTAGGGCCCCGCAGCCGATGACTTCGCCGTCGTCGGCTTCTGCGATCCGGAATTCCTGGAGGCTCTCGTAATAGGCAACCGTCTCTTTCGCCATGAGGATCCGTTGCTCCGCCAGCGGCGCCACCAGTCTCTTGATGGCGGCCACGTCACTGGTACGTGCAGAACGGATATGGAAGGAGTCAGAGTCGGTCACTCCACAATCCTACGGTGGCGACAGGCCGGCCTGTGGCGCTCCGGTACGGGCTTGGGGCGCTCCCGTACCGGCGCCATTTGCCGCTTGCTGCTCCTTCGTCGCTCTGACGCAAGCTACACAAATGACCCCGGCACGCTCGCTTCGCTGGCCGCTCGCCAAGTCGCCGGACTCACCACTGGCTCGAAAAGGGCAAGGCGAAGGCCCCGCCGCTTCCTTGTGGGGAGTGGCGGGGCCTGGCTGTCTTGCCTTAGACGCTGGGGGCGATCTCCGGGATGCGCGGCTTGGCGTTGCCGGCGAACGTGAACTTGGCGTCGTCGCCTTCGCCATCCACGTCCACTACAACGATGTCGCCGGCGTGGAGCTCGCCGAACAGGATCTTCTCGGAGAGCTGGTCCTCGATCTCGCGCTGGATGGTGCGGCGCAGCGGCCGGGCACCCATGGCGGGATCGTAGCCGCGGGTCGCCAGGAGCACCTTGGCCGCGGTGGTGAGCTCGATGCCCATGTCCTTGTCCTTGAGGCGCTTCTCCAGGCGGCCAACAAACATGTCCACGATCTCGATGATCTCGTCCTGGGTGAGCTGCGGGAACACCACAACGTCATCCACACGGTTCAGGAACTCCGGACGGAAGTGCTGCTTGAGCTCTTCCGTCACACGGGCGCGCATCCGGTTGTAGCCGGTCTGCGTGTCCGTGCCGGACTGGAAGCCGGTGGCAACGCTCTTGGAGATGTCCCGGGTGCCCAGGTTGGTGGTCATGATAATCACGGTGTTCTTGAAGTCCACCACGCGGCCCTGGGAGTCGGTCAGGCGGCCGTCTTCCAGGATCTGCAGGAGTGAGTTGAAGAGGTCAGCGTGCGCCTTCTCCACTTCGTCGAACAGGACCACGGAGAACGGACGACGGCGGACCTTCTCGGTGAGCTGGCCACCCTCTTCGTAGCCGACGTAGCCCGGAGGGGCACCGAAGAGCCGCGACACCGTGTGCTTCTCCGAGTACTCGGACATGTCCAGCGTGATGAGGGCGTCCTCGTCACCGAACAGGAATTCGGCCAGGGCCTTGGCCAGCTCGGTCTTGCCGACGCCGGTAGGGCCGGCGAAGATGAACGAGCCGCCCGGACGCTTCGGGTCCTTCAGGCCGGCACGGGTGCGACGGATCGCCTGCGACAGGGACCTGATGGCCTCGTTCTGGCCCACCACACGCTTGTGCAGTTCGTCTTCCATCTTCAGCAGGCGCGAGGACTCTTCCTCGGTCAGCTTGAAGACCGGGATGCCGGTGGAGTTGGCCAACACTTCGGCGATGAGATCCTCATCCACCTCGGAGATATCGTCCATGCCGCCGGACTTCCAGTGGCGTTCCTTCTCGGAGCGCTCGGTGATGAGCTTCTGCTCCTTGTCGCGGAGCGAAGCGGCGCCTTCGAAGTCCTGCGCGTCGATGGCTGATTCCTTCTCCATCTTGAGCTTGGCGATACGCTCGTCCATGGCCTTCAGCTCCGGCGGGGCGGTCATCCGCCGGATACGCAGCCGGGCGCCGGCCTCGTCGATCAGGTCGATCGCCTTGTCCGGCAGGAAGCGGTCCGAGATGTAGCGTTCGGAAAGATTCGCCGCCGAGGCGAGGGCGCCGTCGGTGATGGTGACGCGGTGGTGCGCCTCGTAGCGGTCACGCAGGCCCTTGAGGATCTCGATCGCGTGCGCGACGGAGGGCTCCTTGACCTGGATCGGCTGGAAGCGGCGCTCGAGCGCGGCGTCCTTCTCGATGTGCTTGCGGTACTCATCCAGGGTGGTTGCACCGATGGTCTGCAGTTCACCGCGGGCCAGCATGGGCTTCAGGATGGACGCAGCATCGATAGCACCTTCAGCAGCGCCGGCACCCACAAGCGTGTGGATTTCGTCGATGAAGAGGATGATGTCGCCGCGGGTACGGATTTCCTTGAGGACCTTCTTCAGGCGCTCTTCGAAGTCACCGCGGTACCGGGAGCCGGCCACCAGGGAACCGAGGTCCAGGGTGTACAGCTGCTTGTCCTTGATGGTTTCCGGGACATCGCCGCGGACAATCGCCTGGGCGAGGCCTTCGACGACGGCGGTCTTGCCGACGCCGGGCTCACCGATCAGGACGGGGTTGTTCTTGGTGCGGCGCGAAAGGACCTGCATAACGCGTTCCATTTCGGATTCGCGTCCGATCACCGGGTCCAGCTTGTTCTCGCGCGCAGCCTGGGTGAGGTTGCGTCCGAACTGGTCCAGGACTACGGAGCCGGCTGGCGTGCCCTCGGGCTGGCCCGGTCCGACGCCTGCGCCGGTGGTTTCCTTGCCCTGGTAGCCGGAGAGGAGCTGGATGACCTGCTGGCGGACCCGGTTGAGGTCTGCGCCGAGCTTGACCAGCACCTGGGCGGCAACACCTTCACCCTCACGGATAAGGCCCAGCAGGATGTGCTCCGTGCCGATGTAGTTGTGGCCCAGCTGCAAGGCTTCCCGCAGGGAAAGTTCCAGCACCTTCTTGGCGCGCGGGGTGAAGGGGATGTGGCCGGACGGGGCCTGCTGGCCCTGGCCGATGATCTCCTGTACCTGCTCGCGCACGCCGTCGAGCGAAATGCTCAAGGACTCAAGAGCTTTGGCGGCAACGCCCTCACCTTCGTGGATCAGACCCAAGAGGATGTGTTCGGTACCAATGTAATTGTGGTTCAGCATGCGTGCCTCTTCTTGGGCAAGCACAACTACGCGACGGGCACGGTCCGTAAATCGCTCAAACATTTTCGCCACACTCCTAGCTACGACGTACTTTGATGCTACGTGGCAGACCCACTCTTGGGGAGCGTGTTCGCCACAGGGGAAACATGACGTGTTCAACCTCCCGTCACCCTGCACCGCTTGGATCAATGCAAGAACCTCAAGCTAGGAGAACGTCATCGAAGTCATCACCGTGCTCATGACCGCCGCGACCGTAGCCCTCGCCGGGATCGGCGGGCTCTACTACTCCTACGCCTGCTCGGTGATGCCGGGGCTGCGCGCCACCGATGATGGGACATTTGTCGGTACCATGTCCGGGATCAACGCCGCCATCCAGAATCCGGTGTTCGCGCTTAGCTTCGTCGGTGCCTTCCTCGCATTGGCGGGCTCGGCAGCCTTTTCGTGGGCCGACGGGCTTGCTAGCGCACTCCCCCTCTCTGTTTCGCTGGCCTGCTACACGGCCACCCTGGTCATCACCTTCGCCGCGAATATCCCCTTGAATAACGCTCTGGACCTGGCGGCCGCGTCTGGAGATGCCGCGGCCGCCAGAAAATCGTTCGAACGCCGGTGGGCCCGGTGGAACATCCACCGCACCTGGCTGTCTCTGGCCGCGCTGGTCGCGCTCAGTGTTGGCTGGGCAGCCTTGCGTCAGCCGTGAGACTGCACCAGCGTGCTATTTCCGGAAGTCGAACAGCGCCGTGTGAGTTGTTCCGTCATTCAATCCCAGAGTGAACTGCCGGCACGTTCCCGCCCAGGCCTTCTGGGTTTTCCACACGTACGTGTACGTATCGGAGCCGGCCGCGTAGCTCAGCGAACTGCTTCCTGCCGCGACAGTCTGTTCGATGTCATCCAGTGCCGTGCCACCCGGGCACGCAATGACGGACGACGACGGCGCTCCCGCCGCCAGGATGCCCAGCCCCCGGTTCCCGCCAAGCCCGAACTTAATGGGAACCGCGGCGCCCGCCTTCATCGAGTTCAAGGCGCCGCCGTTATCCACCGGCTGCAGGAACCCACGGAACGGCCAATGCGGCTGGCCGACGGCGAATGGTGAGAAGGAAGTGGTCCGGCCGCACACCTTGCCAGTTCCGCTGAGTGCGGTATCAGTGATGTCAGCCCAGGCCCCACCCACGTAGTGGTACAGATGCTGTCCTGCGGCCTGCTCTTCTGTCATGGCAGAGGTGTCGAAAGTGATGCAGACCAGGACCCCGAGCGCTGGGCTGAAGACCGCGGTGGTTTCGATGTCGTAGTACAGCGGAGGGTTCGTGAGCGAGGAGAATCCGCCGTCGGGGTAGGCATCTCCGGACCCGAGCCGCGTGACAGTGGTGATGCCGGGCGTTCCCACGTCAGCGAACTTCAGGGCTACATCGGTCCTTCCGTCGTTATCCACGGGCGCCACGACGACGTCCGTTCCAAAGATGGTGAGGCTCGGGTCCACCGGCCCCACGGCGTTGCTCTCCATCGTCGTGTAGGTACAGCCGACGCCGGCGATGTCCAAGCGCGCGGTCACTGATTTCCCGCCGGCGGCGAGGGGCACCACAAACGTTGGGCCAAAGGCGCCCGAAACCTCTTCAGCGCCAACAAACCAGCTGTACCGCTGCAGGCAATCCTCGTTGGCCCAACCAACTCCGACGCCGTCAGGTGACGCTGTCAGGGTGGCGCCGACGGCAGGCTCACCGGCGAGGGCCAGGATATGTATCGGATCAATTACTGCCGGAGTGGCCAGGAAAATTGCGTAGGCGAGGTTGAAGTTATTGGCGCCGGTTAGGTTGATGGGCTCAGCCTCGGCCCGGTTAGGCGTTTCGGGCCACCAGCGCTCCACTCCCTCGTGTTGGAAGCGAACTTTGTAGGCTCCAGGTGCCACGTCCAGGAAAGTATAGTAGCCGTTCAGGTCGGTGTGCGTTGTGGAGGCCGGCTGGGTGTCAGGATCAGTCGCGGCCTCGTCGTGGAGCTCAACACTCACGTTTGCCAGCATGGATTCTTCCGCCACCGAAAAGTCCTTTGCCACAGCCCCGGAGATGGAAGACGATGTGCGATGCAGCACCGTCCAACTCTCGGAATTCCAGCTTGAGGTGCCGGTAACGGAGCCCACCACAATCTCATCCGCCGTTGCGAACGTGTCCCTGTCCTGGTAGCCAAGCAATTCCGCGAAAGCGCCGTCATCGCGGCCTGAAGATGCTGTGTACCAGCTTTCAAGGAACCCTGCGGCGGTGGCCCTGATCTTGTAAGTTCCATCCGTCAGATCGAACGACGTGCTTGCCACGCCCGAACTTGCCGTTTGCGGGATCGCAAGCACAAGGCCGCCATCAATGGCGTTGAAGACCTCAAAGGTGACGTCGGTGGCAATTGCGGAGCCCGGACTCGCATTGATGCTGGCCAGGAGCTCCGTCGAATCCAGGACGACGCTTAGGCGCACTTCATCATCCGCGAATGCCGGAGCGCCGAGAGGCACAGCCAGCAGCAGAATCAGCGTCGCCAGGACTGCCGTAAATCGCCGAGACCCGCTAATTCCAGACATTCCAGGCTCCCGCCGCGTATACATTCGAGTGGGCTAATTCGAGCGGGCGTCCCAGACCGAAGGCTCAAACCGAATCGCCGGCTCATCCCAAGGAAATTGCGCGACGATTAGCCCAACGGTACGCCCGGAGGCCGTTAGCCAGCAAGGATTTTGCGCATACTCAAGTCCGTCTTTGCGCATTCACAATTGGCATCAAAAAACCCTGCCCCCACCCGAAGGTGAAGACAGGGCATAATACGCCGTCGGAGAGGCGCAGGTCAGGAATTTGCCTTTTGGTAGGCTTCCTGGATTTCAGCCTGAATTCGGCCGCGGCTGTTAACCGTGTAGCCGTTATCCCGCGCCCATTGACGGATCTGCGCGGAGTCGTTGGTACGGGGGCCTACCACCGCTTTGGTGCGGGTGGCTCTGCCGGCCGAGGTCTTGCGCCCGGCGGCAACAAAGCGCTCCAAGGCAGAACGGAGCTCGGCCGCGTTCGCCGAGGACAGATCGATTTCGTAGCTGACCCCATCGAGGCCAAAACGGACGTTCTCGTCCGCAGATCCCCCATCCAGATCATCGACGAGGATGATGTTTACTTTCTGTGCCATTAAATATGTCTTCCTCTTGGAAAGGGTTCGGTTGTCAGAAAATGAGGATGTTCCTATTAAAAGTATGAACCTCTTTATGGCAACGCGTCAAAGCGTCGGATGGTTCCTGTGGAAATCCACAGGAACCCGCTGAAAGCTCTTTCGAGCTATTTGTCCGTTTCCGGGTTCTGTTCGTTCAATGGCGCCGCGGAACGCGATTCCGCCTCGGCCTGGGCCCGCGCTTCGGCCTTACGCTCGGACTTATCGGCATTGAAGATGGATTTCATGGCGAACCAGAAAAGCAGGCCAACCACGAGCGACGGCAGCAGTACGGCTACATATTCCATGATTAGTGGCCTTCGGGCTTCAGAAGCGGGAAAAGGATGGTTTCGCGGATACCGGCGCCGGTGAACAACATAACCAGCCGGTCAATACCCAGACCGATGCCGCCCATGGGCGGCGCGCCGTATTCGAGGGCCCGCAGGAAGTCCTCGTCCAGCTGCATGGCCTCGACATCGCCCGCAGCAGCGTGCCGCGACTGTTCGGTCAGCCGCTCACGCTGGATGACGGGGTCGATCAGCTCGGAGAAGGCCGTGCCGCGTTCCATGCCGCCGATGATGAGGTCCCAAGCTTCGATCAGCCGGCCGTCCTCCCGGTGCGGGCGGGCCAGCGGCTGGGCAGACGGCGGGTAGTCGTACACAAACGTGGGGTTCAGCAGTGTGGGCTCCACAATTTCGCCGAACAGTTCCACGGCCAGTTTCTCGGCGTCCCACTTCGGGTCCACCTTGACCTCGTGCTTTTCTGCGATTTGGCGCAGCACCTCCAGCGAAGTGTCCGGCGTGACTTCCTGGCCAACGGCGTCGGACAGTCCGGGGTAAACCGAAACCCAGGCCCAGTCGCCGTCGAGGTTGATTTCCCCGGCTTCGGTCTGGAGGGTTCGACCCACACCCACGGCGTCAGCGGCGTCGAGGATGATCTCCTTGATGCGCTCGGCCATGACGAACTGGTCCGCCCAGGCTTCGTAGCACTCCAGGGTGGTGAATTCGGGGCTGTGGGTGGAGTCCACGCCCTCGTTGCGGAAGACGCGGCCCATGTCGTAGACGCGGTCGATCCCGCCCACGACAGCACGCTTGAGGTAAAGCTCGGTGGCAATGCGGAGGGTCATTTTCTGGTCGAACGCGTTCATGTGCGTCTCGAACGGGCGGGCCAGGGCGCCGCCGTGGACCAGTTGCAGGATGGGGGTTTCCACTTCGACGTAGCTGTGGCGGTGGAGGCTCTCGCGGATGGAACGGGTAATCGCGGCGCGCGTGTAGACCATTTCGCGGGCTTCGTCGCGCACCATCAGGTCCACGTAGCGCTGGCGGACGCGGGTTTCCTCGTTCAGTTCCGCGTGCAGCACCGGCAACGGACGGAGCGCTTTGGAGGCCATGGACCAGGACTCGGCCATCACGGACAGCTCGCCGCGGCGGGAGGAAATCACTTCGCCCTTGATGAACACGTGGTCGCCGAGGTCCACCAGCGCTTTCCAGTCAGCGAGCGCTTCCTCGCCCACGTTGGCCAGGCTGAGCATCGCCTGGAGCCGGGTGCCCTTGCCGTCAACGCCGCCTTCCTGGAGCGTGGCGAAGCAGAGCTTGCCGGTATTACGCACAAAAACCACGCGGCCGGTGACACCTACAACGTCGCCCGTGGTGTCGTCAGCCTCAAGGTGCGCGTACTTTTCGCGGATCTCCGTGAGCGAATGCGTGCGTTCCACACCCACCGGATATGCCTCGGTGCCGCGCTCGATCAGCTTTGCACGCTTGTCCATGCGGATGCGCATCTGCTCGCTGGCGTCGATCGGTTCTGGGGCATTTTTTGGGGTGGGGGTGTTTTGGGAAGTCACAATCCCCAAGTTTACCGGGAGTTCGCGCCGCCGGCTCCCGGCAGACGCCAGGCATAGACTCGGGCTGTGGAGACGTGGAATGTTGAAGCGGAGGACGGCGGGCGCCTCGACGTGCACTCCTTCCGCACCCCCGCGGGGCTGCACCCGACGACGGCGGGACCTCCCGGCGTCGTACTCATCCACGGCACTTTGGTCACCGACGCCCTCTACCGGCCTTTTGCCCGGAAGCTCAGCGTCCTGCTGGGCCGGCCGGTGCACTGCTACAACCGGCGCGGCCGGGCGGGGTCAGCCCCGCAGCCGGCGGATTATTCGGTGCAGACGGAGGTCAGCGACCTTGCGGCGGTCATGGGGCGGACGGGCTCCACGGACCTGGTGGCCCACAGTTACGGCGGTTTCGTGGCGCTGCAGGCGGCCCGGACCCTGCCCGTGGGCCGGCTGGTGACCTATGACGCCGCGGTGTCGCTGTCCGGAAACCTGAGCCACCGCTGGCGTCCGGAGCTTGAGGATGCCGTCACGGCGGGCCAGCTCAACCACGCCTGGGCGCACCTGGTCCAGGGCCTGGCCACGGCCGGTCCGCTGTCCTACCTCCCGCTGGGCGCGCTGCGGATGCTGAGCATCCTCTCGGCCAGGACCAACCTGGGCGCGGAGATGCGGCAGCTGCTGCCCACGGCCGTCACCGAAATGCGGGCCGTACTGGACGCCGACGCCGAACTGGAGAATTTCACCGCCCTCACCACCCCCGTCCTGATGCTCAGCGGAGGCTGGAGTCCGGCCTACTTTGCCGAGACAGGCCGCCAACTGGCGGCCGCCGTGCCATCCATCAACTTCCAGGTGGTCCCCGGCCAGCTGCACGAAGGACCCATCCGCCCAGGCAAGGGCCTGGCCGTGCGGATGGCCCGGTTCATCAACGGCAGCGACGGCCAGGCCCGGACGCTGGGGAGGCGCCGGTAGGTCGCTTTGCCGGTGGGGTTCCTGGGGGCGCGCCTAGGATGGGTAGCGTGAAAGAGCAGGAAGTCCCCACGCACGACGGCGGCAGGCTGGCTTTGTACAGCTACGGAACCGAGGATGCGCCGGGTGAGCGCCGGGTGGTGGTCATCGGCGGGGCGTTCCTCACCGCCCTGATCTACCGGCCGTTCTCGATGGCATTGGCCGACGGGCTGGGCGACGGGTGGGCCGTGGATGTCTATGACCGGCGCGGCAGGGGCAACTCCAGCGAGCAGCCGACCGACTATTCCATGGCCACGGAGATTGCCGATGTCCGTACTGTCATGGATGCGACGGGCGCCCGCAACGTCCTGGGCCACAGCCTGGGCGGGTCGGTGGCGCTGAACGCCGTCCAGGAGTTCGCGGGCACCCCCTACGAATTGGACAAGCTGGCGGTCTACGATGCTGCGGTCAACATCGACGGCAGCATCGACATGTCGTGGCTGGACGATTTCGAAGAAGCAGTGAACGCGGGCAAGGTGGGGCATGCCATGGCCCGGATGAAAAAAGGCATGCAGCCGGGCACTGCACTGTCAAAGATCCCCGAGCCGGTCCTGGCCGGGCTGATGGCCGTGGTGTCCCGCACCAAAGTGAACAGGATGTTCAAGGAACTGATGCCCACCGGCGTCGGTGAACTGCGCGCCGCGTACGACGAAGCCGAGCACGTCAGGAACTTCGCGGTCCTTCCCGCCAACACGCACTTTATGGTGGGCGGCAGGAGCCCGAGCTACTACAAGGTCACAGCCCAGCGCCTTCATGCGGCCGTCCCGGGGAGCACGTTCGAACTCTCACCCAAGGGCTTCCACGGCTCCATTCCTGCCGCAGTAAAGGAACTTGTCACGGACATCGCCGAATACTTCAAGGGCTAAGGCTTTCCGCAGGTTGCTCGGCTAGGCTCGGATCATGACGAGCAAGAACATCAAGACCCCCGACGGCGGCACGCTGGAGCTCTTCTCCACGGGTGCTGGACTGGCGTCCGCCGGTTCCGGCGTGGTTGTGGTCCCGGCCTCCATGGTGACCGCGGCCGACTACACAAAGTTCGCCCAGAAACTCAGCGCCGCGTTGGGCCGCCCCGTGCACACGTTCAACCGCCGCGGCCGCGGTTCGTCCTCGCCGCAGGCCGAGGATTACACGCTGGACGCGGACATCCGGGACCTGGCCGCCGTTATGAAACACACGTCCAGCACGGACGTCTTTGGCCACAGCTTCGGCGGCGCGGTGGCCCTGCACGCCGCCCGGACCCTTCCGGTGGAGCGGCTGGCCGTGTATGACCCTGCCGTGTCCGTGAACCACAGCGTGAAGGCCGACTGGACTGCTGAATACGAACGCGCCACGGCCGCCGGGGACGACGACCGCGCCCTGGCCGTGCTGCAGCGCGGCCTTGAGGCGGGCGGAGCGTTCTCATCCCGCATGCCGCTGTCCATGCTGACCCTGGCCAACAAACTCACCGCGGGCACTTCCGAAGGCAAGCAGCAGCGTGAACTGATGCGCACTGGCGTCCGGGAAATCAAGGCCATCATCGCAGCGGACATGCCGGCCGAGCCGTTCCTGGAACTGCCCCTGGAAACGCTGATTATTGTGGGCGAAAAGAGCCCCGCGTACTTCGGTGTGGCCTGCGGCCAGATCCATGATGTCCTGTCCGGCTCCAGCTACACCATCCTGCAGGGGGCCGGCCACGACGGCGTCCTCCGCGCACCGGACAAGCTCATCACCGAGCTGAGCGACTTCTTCGCCGGCTAGCGCCGTCGCCGCCCCGGCGCGAACGGACACTTAAGCCCCACCACTCCTGCGCGAACGTACAGTTGAGGCCCTGCTTTCCTTGGAAAACAGGGCCTCAAGTGTCCGTTCGCGCTTAATGGGTGGCGGAGGTATTTGTTAGTGTGCGGCGTGGCCCGGGGCGGCGCCTTCTGTTTTGCGCATCATCGCGGAAAGCACGACGGCGGCGAGGGCTATGACGGTTGCCGTCAGGAACGCTGCGCTCATGCCGGCAACGAGCCCGGACGCGGCCGAGACCACGGCGAAGATGGACACCAGCAGCGCCGTGCCGGCGGCACCGGCTACCTGCTGGGCCGTGCTCATGATCGCCGAGCCATGCGAGTAGAGATGCGGCGGCAGCGGGTTCAGACCGGTGGTAAATGCCGGCGTAAACAGCAGCGCCAGGCCGAAACTGAGCCCCACGTGGAGGGTGACGATCCACCAGACCGGAGTGCCGGCGTCGAGCATTGAAAACTGCCACAGGGCCAGCACCATGAGCACGGAACCACTAACGGTGAGCGGCAGCGGGCCCACTTTGTCGAACAGCCGGCCGATGAACGGGCCCAGCAGGCCCATCGCCAGGCCACCGGGAAGCAGCGCTAGCCCGGTCTCCAGCGACCCCAGGCCGCGGATTTCCTGCAGGTAGAGCGGCAGCAGGATCACGCCGCCGAAGAGCGCCATCATGGCCACCACCATCAGCAGTACGGAGACCGTGAACATCCTGAAGTTGAAGGCGCGGAGGTCCAGCAGCGGGGCTTCGGCCTTCTGCAGCCGGAGCTGGCGGAGCACAAAGACCGTCAGGCTGGCGACGCCGATGACCAGCGCGGCGATGGCCACCGTGCTCGGACCGCTTTGGCCGCCGGGGCCGCCGCCGATCTGGCTGAGACCGTACACCAGGCCGCCGAAGGCAGGAACAGTGAGGAGTACGGAGAGGAAGTCGAGCTTGGACTTCTCGGTTTCGCCCACGTTCGTCAGGTACTTGGCGCCGATGGCCAACGCGGCCAGGGCGACCGGCAGGACAAAGACGAACATAAAGCGCCAGGTGAAGTGCTCCAGGATCAGCCCGGAGACGGTGGGCCCCATCGCGGGCGCCACGGAGATGGCGATGCTGACGTTGCCCATGACGGCGCCGCGCTTGGCGATCGGGACGAGCGTGAGGATGGTGGTCATCAGCAGCGGCAGCATGATGGCAGTGCCGCCCGCCTGGACGATGCGGGCCAGGAGCAGGATCTCAAAGCCGGGAGCCACTGCCGCCAGGGCGGTGCCGCCGGCGAACAGGCCCATAGCCAGCATAAAAACGGCCCGCGTGGACAGGCTTTGCAGGATGAACCCGGTAGTGGGGATGACCACGGCCATCGTGAGCATAAAGCCGGTGGAGAGCCACTGAACGGTGGGCGCATCCACGCCAAGGTCAACCATGAGCCGCTGCAGGGCAACGTTCATGATGGTCTCGTTCAGGATCACCACAAAGGTCGCCACGAGCAAGGTGGCGATGATGGTCACCGACTCGCGGGACATCTTCTCCGGCACGGAGGACTTCGGCGCCGCAACCGGCCCGGGCCGCCCGGAGGCGTTCGAAGAGACTTCTGTAGACATGGGTGTTCCCCCAGGGAGTAAGAATGAAGTGGCTCGCGAGCATCGTCGCTGCAGATTCAAACACTCTACCGGCCGGAGTAATTCCGGCGACCAGGATTTTTCTTCGGCACGGATTTTTCTGAGCGGTCGTTTTGGCTGGCCGGTGTGGTTTAATCAGCGCACTGAGTTATGAGTCGGGGCTGGGGCCTCTAGTGGTGTTCGACCGCGCAGGCGGTCAGGCAGGAGCCCCGGTTGGACGCGTACTCCCCCGCATATCCGGCAGGGCGCCACTACCACGGCGCTGGCCGAAGCCCGTTGTCCCTGGTTCTTTCGGTGGCTGCCGCTTTGATGGTTTTGCTGGCTGCCGTCACTTCGGCCGTGGTCCGCTCTGAGGGCGTCACTGGAACCGTGAATGCGGCCTTCGCCGGGACCGGGCCGGTTGGCGCCATGGCCGAGGTTGGTGCAGGCGCCGAGGTTGGCGCCATGGCCGCGGTTGGTGCAGGCACCGAGGACGGAAGCGTCGCGAGGATTATCAGCAGGGTCTCCGGCTTCCGCGTTGGCGTGGCCGTCGCGGATACAGCGGGCGGACCGGTCCGCACTTTTGGCGACACGGCGGCCTATACTGCGGCCAGCACTGCCAAGCTCATCACCGCAGCGGCCTATCTCAGGCTTGTGGCGGCCGGTGAAGCGCGACTCGATGAGACGCTGGGGAACTACACTGCTGCTTTCCAGCTCAAGTCCATGATCAACAGCAGCAACAATGATTCCTGGCTCCTGTTGATGGGTAGGATCGGCTACCAGCGGCTGATCCAGTACGCAGCCTCGATTGGCATCGCCTACGATCCCGAAGACAACCGGCTGACTCCCGGGGAAGTGGCCCCGGTCCTGACGAAGCTTTACTCCGGACAGCTGCTTAACCCCAATGACACCGCGCAGTTGCTGGGGTACATGCAGGAAACCAACAACGAGGAACTTATCGCCGCCGCCTCGGGGCCCGGCATTACCGTCTACCACAAATACGGCCAGCTTGGAGGAAACCTCCATGACGCAGCCCTCTTGGAACACGGCGGGACAACGTATGCGCTGGTGATCTTCACGGAAGGCGCCGATAGCACCGACGAGTCCGAACGCACCGAAATAATCCACGATCTGACGCGGGCAGTCGTCGGGACGCTCTTTCCCGCGGGTTAACCGAGCTCCTGCTGACTCCTTGTAATCCGGCGCTCGGCATCGAGGGAACGGAGCATTCGCGGGCAGGGGGCTTAAGTGACCGTTCGCGCCGGGGCTTAAGTGACCGCCGGGGTGGTCAGCTGCGGTGGTGCTCGATCAGCCAGCCGGCCATCTGCTGGGCCCGCTTTGCCGCTTGGGTGTCCCCTTCGGTGGCTGAGACGATGGACCCCTTCATAAGGATGTGCCAGGAGCGGGCGAAATCCTCGGGGCGGTCCAACCCTGCCTGCTCCGCGAGGTCCTGCACATGGCCCCTGATCCTGGCCAGGTAGTCGATGCTGGCCTGGCCCAGGGGATGGGCCGGGCCCATTTCCAGCAGGATGTTGATGAAGGAGCAGGCCTCGAAGTCGTCGCGCAGGAACCAGTCGCCGAAGACGTCGAAGATGGCCAGGAGCTGTTCAGTGGGGGTAGTGCCGCGCAGTTTGGCCTGGCCAACGATGGAATCGACCGTCCATAACTGGTCCCGCTGCTCCAGGAACGCCAGAACCAGCGCGTCCTTGGACGGGAAATGCCGGTAGAACGTTGCCTTGGCCACGCCGGAGCGGTCGATCAGTTCATTTACGCCTACGTCCCGCACACCGCGGCGGGAAAACAGTTCATAAGCCACAGCCAGGATCCGGCCCCGGGAGTCGGCGCGAAGAACTGCCGCCTCGGCGGGTAAATCCGCAGGAGACAGCGCGGGTTCTGCAGTGTGGTCTGCATTGGAAATCATCGTAGGAATAGTTTACTCCCAGGTGCAGACAGACCGGTCTTACTCGCTGTAATGTCTTTCCCAGACGCAGTGCTATGACGCCGAGGGGACCCCCGAAAGGCCCCGTCGGCTTGGTGCAAGGAGGCCCCGATGTCAGCAGAGCGAACGTACGATTTTATCCCGTGTGCCGACACCGACCCGTGGATAGAAAGTACCGCTGCGTCCGCCGAAGTCCGGCACTTCGCCCGCGAATCCCTGCGGTGGCAGGCCCAGGAAATCATTGATGAAGTGCTCCGCGGAACGTCTCCCGGCGAGGAACTTGCCCGGGCCCGGTTGCGCCGCTGCGTCGCCCAGAACCCCGGCAAGCCCGAACGTGCCCTCCTGCAGCAGCTGATGCTCAACCGCGACCCGCGGGGTGAATCAACGCAGTAACGGCCGGCCTTACAACGTGAGGCTGCGGTCCACAATGCGCCCGGCGGTCGCATGCAGGCTCTGGCTGTTGGCGCGTGCATGGTTCCGGAGCAGGTTGAATGCTGCGTCCATATCCACTCCGGCAGTGTGCGCAATGACGCCCTTGGCCTGCTCAATCAGCACCCGGGTGTTCAAGGCCAGCTGCAGCTGCTCGTTGACCAGTACCGCTTCCCTGATGGTGCGTTCCTGCATAAGGCTGATGGTGGCGACGTCGGCAAGCGCCTGGCCGATCGCGGCATCCTCTGCAGTCAGGAAACCCTCCTGGGCGCCGAACAGACCCATGGCCCCGATAATCCTGCCGTGAATGCGCATGGGCACCGCATGCACAGAGCGGAAGCCCTGCGACAGCGCGGCTTGGCGGAAGCCCAGCCACTTGGTAAGCCCCGCAATGTCGTCCACTGAGACTACTGCCCCGGTCACGTAGCACTCAACGCAGGGACCGGCTCCGGCCTGAAGCTGGAGCACCTCGACGAGTTGGCTCTGCTCGCTGGTGGATGCGACAACCTGCAGTTCTCCGCTGGGATCGGCAAGCAGCAGACCCGCGGCTGCGACGTCAAGAAGACCCACGGATTCCTCAACCAGGATATGCAGAAGATCCACGACGTCGTAGTCGGCCACCAGCGTGTCAGTGAGCTTGACGAACGCCGCACTGGCGCGCTCGGCGCGGGTACTGATTACCATGGCCCTATTTTACTGCAGGGCAGGTCCGCTGGCCCCACCCTTGTCGGTGTCGAAGCTGAGCCTTCTTTCGAGCACAGCGGCGGCTGTCTCCCCCAACGTGAGGTCATTGGCAAAAGCGTAGGCCCGCAACAAAAGCAAGGATTCCGCTGCCGTAGCGCCGGACTGCGCCAGGACCATCCCGGTGGCCTGGTGAATCTCGCGGCGCGACATAAGCGCCGGCTCCAGGGCCGGGTCCGTATCCGGTGAGCTGAGGCTCAGGATCTTGCGCAGGAGGTACCAGGAAGTCTGCCCGGCAAGTACGGCCGCCATCGACTGGTCCGACCGATTCAGGTTTCCACAAACGGCGTGATACAGCTCAACAACACCGAGGTCCATCGCGCCCACTGTGAGTGGAAAAACGAACAGCGCGGCTGCGTCCGTCCCAGCGATCGCCTGCCGGAACATGGGCCATTCGTCGTCGGCGGTGGACTGTGCGTCGGGGATCAGCACGGGCAAGCGGGTCTTGTGGGCCCGCCACCGCGGGCCTTCGCCAAGGTTGAACTGCAGTTCGTCCAGGCGGGCGGCGAGTTCGTCGCTGGCGGAGACCAGGGTCTCCGCGGCAGAGCCGCCGAAGAGGGACACCGCAGCACCCGTAATGGGCAGCTTCTCCAGATATGGAGCACACACGTTCTGGTCACTGGCAACCATATCGGGTGCAATGTCCATGGTGAGCCTCTGATCCCTGAATCATCCCGCGGTGAAAGATCCGGCTGCAGGCTGAACCGGAACGGCGGAGTTGTCACTTCAAGGATACAGATTGCGGCGAACCCGCCCGTCGTCCAAGACCGGGCCTCAGTCCGGCCCTCCCTGGCCGTTGGCATTGGCCATCTCTGAGGTGACCATCAGGTGGTCACGCAACGCCCGTTCCGGTTCGCCCGGGTGGGCGGCCATACACCTGCGAAGGCGCCATTTGACCTCGGCCAGATCCGGTGCCGGGTCCTCCAGGATCGAGTACATGATTTCGTAGGCTTGCCATCCGATCGGAGTGAATCCGTCAGCTGCGATGTGGTTGGCCATCGCCTCCTCCACCTTAGGGATCGTGGCGCTCACGGGTCTCTCCGAAAGGTACAGCCTCGCTGACCGCAACGGTATAGGTGTCGTGCGCGTGGCGGGTTACCAGAATCCCGCACAGGCCAGTGCTGGAGGCATACTGGCGGGCCAGGTCAACGGCCGAATTCAAATAGTCGTCCAGGACGGACGCGTGTTTCACTTTGACCAAATAGGACAGCCCGTCATCGATTGTGCGGATCATTGGATTCGCTCCTGACTTGAGCGTGGCCGGTAGGCCACGGGGATGGGGGAATGCACGCGAGCGTCCCGCTTGCCGTGCATGCGGCTGCGCCGGGCAGACAAGAGCCGGGCAGCACAGAAGGCCGAGGATAACTGCGGAAGATGTATGGGTGCCCTGGGTGAAATTTGTCCTCCTGGAGTACGCCGAAATAAGGCGATGCCAGGGTCTGGGGCAACAAATTCAGCATAGCCGATGCCGAGACAGACGGACAGGGATCCGAGGCCTTGCGTGCCCCGGAAGCGGACCCTGCTTATCAGCTGCTGAGCGGCACGTTGTCGATCAGCCGGACCGGCCCCACCTTGGCGGCGATGAGAGCCAGGCCTTCGCCGCGGAACGGGACGTTCCGGCAGTTCTCGGCCAGCGGCTCAAGCGTGAGCGGATCCACGACGTCGAAGTAGTCCAGGCCCACCAATGACTGCGATTCAACCATGGCCCGGGCCGATTCCAGATCAAGCGGCTGGTGGGCTGTTGCCCGCTCCGCCAGGAGCCGCAGCGCCCGTGACAACACCAGGGCGGCCTCGCGCTCCTCTGCGGAGAGGAACCGGTTGCGGCTGGACAGGGCCAGCCCATCCGCGGACCGGACGGTGGGCACGGCAACAATTTCGACGGGAAAGTTCAGGTCCGCCACCATACGGCGCACCAGCGCCAGCTGCTGGGCGTCCTTTTGCCCGAAATAGGCCCGGTAGGCCGGCAGTCCCCCGACGCCGGAGGCAAAAGCACCGGCCGGCGGAAGCCCTGAACCGGGGATGCAGTAGTGCAGCAGCTTGGCAACCACGGTGAGGGCGCCGTCGAAATGGCCCGGCCGTGAAGCGCCTTCCCACTTTTCCCCCAGGGAGCCGGCGGTCACGCGGACCAGCGGCTCGCCGCCGGGATAGACCTCTTCCACCGGAGGCGCAAACACGAGGTCCACGCCCTGTTCCTCAAGCAGGGCAAGATCGGCGTCGAGCGTGCGCGGGTACCGGTCCAGATCCACCGCATCGCCGAACTGGAGCGGGTTCACAAAGATGGACGCCACCACTACGTCGTTCTGTTCGACGGCGGTGCGCGCCAGCCGGGCGTGGCCTTCGTGCAGCGCGCCCATAGTGGGCACCAGGCCCTGGGACCTGCCCGCCTTCTGCGCGAGCAGCCGGGCACTCGCCTCCCTGAGCTCCGCGGCCGTTGTCACCAGTTGCGTGGCCATGTCAGTTTCCCTCTTCCAGGGCCGCGCGGAGGGCCCCCACTTGATCCTCTTTGAGCAGCCCCCGGCTGCTGGCCCGCCGTGCCGTGGCGCGGGCCATGGCGAAGTAAGCCTCCAGCACATCGCCGTGCGCACCGGCGTCGTACTCCCGCAACGCCTCGGCGTGGGCCGCCACTGTCCCCACATCGCCGCGGGCCACCGGACCGGTCAGCGCCGATTCGCCGGAGGCGAGCGCGTTCTCCAGCGTGGCCCGCAGCAAAGGCCCCAGCATCCGCTCCGGCGCGTCGACGCCAACGTCGCGGAGCAGCTGCGAAGCCTGCGCCACCAGGGTGACCATATGGTTCGAGCCATGGGCGAGGGCCGTGTGATAAAGCGTCCGGTCCCCCTCGGCGATGGCCACGGGTTCGGCACCCATCTCCACCACCAGCGCCTGGGCAATGGGCAGCATCGCTGCATCAGCGGTCACGCCAAAGGTGCAATCCAGCAGTCGTGTCAGGTCCAGGCTCATGCCCGTGAACGTCATGGCGGGGTGCAGTGCAAGGGGGATGGCTCCGGCGGCGCGCACCGGGCGAAGCACCCCCACGCCGAACCTTCCTGAGGTATGCGCCACGATCTGTCCTGGCTGCCACGCCCCGAGTCTGGCGAGCCCGTCCACCAGTCCGGCCAAGGCGTCGTCGGGCACGGCCAGGAGCACGAGTTCAGACCGTTCCACAATCTCCTGGATCTCCAGGATGGGCACGCCGGGCAGCAGCGTCTCCGCCCGTTCACGGCTGGCCTCGGACACCGCGGAAACGCCGACGACGGCGTGTTCGGCCGAGCGCAACGCCGCACCGAGGACGGCGCCCACTTTCCCGGCACCGATGATTCCGACGCCAAGGCGCCCGGGCTTAGCCACGTTGCGGGCCTTCCTGTTGGGGACTGGTTTCGGCGGGCTCAACCACCGGGGCGGGCTCAACCACCGGGCTAGGGGTTTCGACAGGCTCAACCACCGGGGCGGGCGCCACCGGAGCGGGCGCCACAGTTGCCAGCCATTGTTCGCTGGTCTGCCGCTTGCGGGCGAGCCGCGCGCGGGCGGACTGGGCATCAAAAAGGCCCCGGGCCTCGTCAAGTCCGGCCTGGGTGAGCCGTGGCGAGACCGGCCCCGCCGTGGTGTGCAGGACAAGGTCCGCCACACGGAACCGCCGTGCGAGCGGACCCTGGTGCAGTGCCATTGACTGGGTGCGCTGGTGCGGGACCACCACCAGTTCCCGCCACCACCGGCCCGAGCGGATCAGCAGGGCGGTGTCAGTGGTGGCGAATCCATTGCGGCGCCAGCCCAGCGGCGCGAGGAACCTGCCGCGGTGCGGCGTGGTGACAAATCCGCCGTCGGAATCCAGCCCCGAGAGCCCGGCAGCGAAGATGCGTCCGGGTTCAGGTGTGCCGGGATCCGGCAGGACGAGTGCGAGCATGGACATCACGTCGGCCAGTTTACCCACGGGCAGCAGCGTGGTCCGGGACGCTGTCTCGCCGTTGCTCCCGACTGCGCCGTACCCGGCCACGTTGACCTGGATCCGGTACCAGCCGAAGATCCTCCAAAGTGGGGACTGGGCCACTTTCAGCGCCTGGACCCGGCCCGGGGGCAGCGTCTGCGCCTGCGTGTCCAACAGCCCGTAGCGGAGCCGGATCCCGTCCGGCGAAATGGCGGCGGTGAAGTTGTAGCCCTTGTTAAAGAAGCCCCAGTAGCTGGCGGCGAGGCCCAGCACCGCCGGGATCAGGTAGAAAAAGAAGCCCCGGTTGTCCGTCACGGCGGACAGGATCACGGCGGCGATGCCGCCCACCACCACAAAAAAGCTCTGCTCGCTGAGCAGCAGGGAACCGATAAGGCGCGACGGCGGCACGGACAGCACCGGATATTCGGGCGCCTCGGGTGCGGCCTCCTGCGGCCGGGCCGGGTCCGGGACCACGCCTGCGGCCCGCGCCAGGATGGTGGCCCGGAGCTGGCGGGCGTCGTCCATCCGCAGGTACGCCAGTTTGACGGCCGATTCACCGGCGTCGGCCACCTCGAACTTGAGTTCGGCCAGGCCGAAGATCCTGGCCAGGAGGGGCTGCACGATGTCGATGGCCTGGACGCGGTCCAGCCGGGCCTGGCGCTGCTGGCGGAAGAGGAAGCCGGAGTTGACCCGGACGTACCCTTCGGCGACCTGGTACTTGGTGAAGTACCAGGTCAGGATGAAGCCCAGCACGGTCACCACAAGGACGATGCCGCCGCCGGCCACCAGCCAGGGCGCCCGGCCGGCGAAGTCCTCCTCGAACAGAGGACGGCCCTGCAGCAACCGTTCGAAAAAGTCCCGCCCGAAGAAGAAACCGATGGCCGCCAGGGCCACCCAGCCGCGCACAAATGGGGACGCCGGGTGCACACGCAGCCACTCGCCGTCGGGCGCCACCGGAACCGCACTCGGTGCCCCGGCCTCCGGAACGTTTGACGTCACAGCCCCGCCAGCCTCGCTTCACCGCGGGCGGCGAGCTGCTCGCGCAGGCGTGCCCCTTCCGCAGCGGGCAGGCCGGGGATGGTGGCGTTGGTTCCAGGCGAGGCGGTGTGGAGTTTGAGCGTGCAGAGTCCCAGCCCGCGTTCCACCGGGCCAACGCCGATGTCCACATATTGCATGCGGCCATAGGGAACCGTCATGGTCCGTTGGAAAAAGATGCCGCCCCGGATCAGCAGGTCATCGTCGCGCTCGGCGTAACCGATGGCGCGCACCTGGCGCGGAATCAGCAGCAGCCGCCAGATGGCCAGAACCAGAGTTACCGCCGGGACGGTGATAGCCAGCCACAGCGGGGGCCACCGCCACCAGCCGAGCAGGACAAGAACGAGGGGCAGGCTCAGGACAACCACCGTGACCAGGTTCCCGATGGCCCACTGCACCAGCCGCACCGTGACGTATTTCGGGGATACCCGCTGCCAGGTAATGCCCGGCGGATCAATCGCCTCTGTACGCATATTCGCCTTCCCCTGCGGCTTCGCCGCGTACGCCGCGGCCGGGTTTCCCCTCACCGGGCGTTGCATCGGTGTCTTCGGGCGGGATCTTGCAGAACCGCTCCACCAGCAGGCCGACGACGATCATCACCAGACCGCCGGCAGCGATCGCGACTGCCACCCAGGTGATGCCCTGGTCGCTGCGCAGGTTCCAGATCCGCAGCTGGTCCAGGAAGATGCCAACATGCCAGCCCAGCAGGACGGTGCCCGCGTAAGCGCACGCCTGGGCCAGCACCAGGGTCCTGGCGGCCAGGATCGGGTCCAATGCCTTTTTGCGTTTGGTGCTGTTGCGCCACCGGAGCACACGGATGCCAAGCACCAGGGTGATGGCGACAATCACGCCCATGGTGGCCAGCGCGGTAGCCGGAAGAACCGGTGTGGCCATGCTGTAGCGTGTGGTCACCACGGTGGTGGACCAGCCCGCCACGGTCAGGACCAGGCCGATCAGCAGCAGGCGGACAGGGTTGATGGGCTTCACCGGTTACTCGACCGCCCCGGCTGTGGGGGCGCCGTCGTAATCGCCGAAACCGTCGAACGGGGCAAGGTCGTCAAAGTCGGGGGCGCGGGCAGCCAGCTCGCTGATGCGTTCCCCGCCCAGGGTGGCCGCCGGCTCGATCAGCGACCACGGATACAGCACAAAGGCGCGTCCGGCCGCGCGCGGGTGCGGCAGGGTCAGCACCGGGTCGTCACTGATGAGGTCGCCGTAGGTGATGATGTCGACGTCGAGCGTCCGCGCCCCCCAGCGCACTTCACGCACCCGGAGGTGCTTGTTTTCCACGGCCTGGCAGTGCTTCAGCAGCTCCACCGGGGACAGTGTGGTTTCCACGGTGATGATCATGTTCAGGAAGTCGGGCTGGCCGGCCGGGCCGCCCACGGCTTTGGTCTGCACCACGGGGGATACGGCCTGCAGGCGGACCTCCGGCGGGTCCACCAGGTCGGCAACGGCCTCGGACAAGGTGTCGTTCCGCTCGCCCAGGTTGCTGCCGAGGGCCAGGACGGCCTTGGTGTACCCGCCGCTCATGGCCTCTCCCGGTGCACGCTGACAGCCACATCGCCGAAGGGCACCTCGATGGGTGCCTTGGGCTTGTGCACTGTGATGTCCACGGCCTGGATGGTGAATTCGGCGAGCAGGCCATCGGCGATCCGGACGGCCAGGGCCTCGATCAGGTTCAGCGGCTCCCCCGTGATCCAGTCCTTGATCCGCTCAGCCACCTCGCCGTAGTGGGCGGTGTCCCGGACGTCGTCAGATACTGCCGCTTTGGCGAAGTCCAGGTGCAGCACGGCATCCACCACAAACGGCTGGCCTTCACGGCGCTCGAAATCGAAGACTCCGTGATGGCCGACGGCGGTGACACCGCTCAGCGTGATCCTGTCCATGGGTGCCCGGCCTAGGTGGTGGTAGGGGCGGCGGCCATCCGCGCGGCCACCTTGACGGCGTCAAGGCTTGGAGCGACGTCATGCACGCGGACGGCCCAGGCCCCCCGGAATGCGCTGATCGCGGTGATGGCGGCTGTGGCGGCGCCGCGTTCCTCCGGGGCGGCGGACTTGCCGGCGACCGTGAGGAGTGTGCCCAGGAAACGCTTGCGGGAAGCGGCCACCAGGACTTTGTGCCCCAGGCTTTCCAGCTGGTCCAGGTGCTGCAGGAGCTCCCAGTTCTGGGCGTCGTTCTTGGCGAACCCCAGGCCCGGGTCAATGATGATCTGCTCTCTGCTCACCCCGGCTGCGTAGAGCTTGTCGCGGACGCCGGCCAGTTCAGCCACCACTTCGCCGGCCACGTCCTGGTATTGGGCGAGGGAGTCCATGGTGCGGGCGTCGCCGCGGCGGTGCGTGAGCACATAGGGCACACCGGAGGACGCAACGAGTTCGGCCATCTCAGGTTCGATGGTCAGCCCGGAAACATCGTTGATGATGGCGGCGCCGGCCTTCAGGGCAGCGGCGGCAGTGGCGGCGTGGGTGGTGTCGATGCTGACCAGGGCGCCCGCTTTGACCAGGGCTTCGATGACGGGGATCACCCGGCGCAGTTCTTCCTCCGGGCTGACGTCCTCCGCGCCGGGGCGCGTCGATTCGCCGCCGACGTCGATGATGTCCGCTCCGGCGTAGAACATCCGCAGGCCCGCCGCGATGGCAGTGTCCGCCGTCGAGTGCTTTCCGCCGTCGCTGAAGGAGTCCGGGGTGACATTCAGGATGCCCATGACCAGGGTGCGGCCGGTGGGCAGGTCCGCGAATTTCGCGGCCGGGCGCGGTTTCCGCAGGATGGGCAGCGGAGATGTTGCGGGCCCGGTTCCCGGGGCTGCAGCGAGTGAGTCCATGGTCTTACTTACCTTCCGAGGATGAGGCTCATGGCTTCGGCACGGGTGGCCGGGTCATGAAGCTGCCCGCGGACCGCGCTGGTGACGGTCTTAGCTCCGGGCTTGCGGACACCGCGCATGGACATGCACATGTGTTCGCATTCGACAACGACAATCGCGCCACGCGGCTTGAGGTGGCTGACCATTGCTTCGACGATCTGGGTGGTGAGCCGCTCCTGCACCTGGGGGCGCCGGGCGTAGATGTCCACGAGGCGTGCCAGCTTGCTGAGCCCGGTCACTTTGCCGTCATGGGAGGGAATGTAGCCGACGTGGGCAACCCCGTGGAACGGCACTAGGTGGTGCTCGCACGTTGAGTAGAACGGTATGTCCTTGACCAGGACCAGTTCTTCGTGGTCCAGGTCGAAGGTGGTGGAAAGGACATCCGCGGGATCGTGGTGCAGTCCCGAGAACACCTCCGCGTAGGCCTTGGCCACCCGTCGGGGGGTGTCTACGAGGCCGCTGCGGTCCGGGTCCTCCCCGATGGCCAGGAGGATTTCACGGACTGCCGCCTCGATCCGTGGCCGGTCCACTTTCTCGTGCTTTTTGTGGTGGGAGCCGTCCTCCGCCGGGTGTCCGGCGGAGGCGGGAGCGTCGTCGTCGTCGAAGTGAGTCACAGAAGAAAGCTTAGCCGTGCGTGGCGTCAGGCCCCGAGTCGGGGATGCCGACCTGGAACGCGGCGTCTTCCGGGACACCCTGCGCGTGCGGCGGCTGCGCGTCCAGCGGTTCCTCTAGGCGGGCCTGTTTTGCTTCTTCCTGGGCTTCGCGCTCAGATTTCTCCAGGCGGGATTCCACGGGGCCGGCCTGCTGGACCGGACGGGTCTCCTTGGACAGCCACACCTCGCGGAAGTCACGCTTGCGGATGTCCGTAAAAATGTGCGCGATCTCGGCCTGGTTGAGGGTCTCCCGTTCCAGGAGTTCCAGGGCCAACTGGTCCAGGACGTCCCGGTTTTCGGTGAGGATGGCGTAGGCCTCGTCATGCGCCTGGTCGATCAGGCGGCGCACTTCCTCATCCACCACGTAGGCGATCTGGTCCGAGTAGTTGCGCTCGTGCCCGGCGTCGCGGCCCAGGAAGGGTTCGCCGCCGCCCTGGCCCAGGCGTACTGCGCCGACACGCTCGCTCATGCCGAACTCGGTGACCATCTTGCGGGCCGTGGAGGTGGCCTTTTCGATGTCATTGGAGGCTCCCGTGGAGGGATCGTGGAACACGATCTCCTCCGCCACGCGGCCGCCCATCGCGTACGCCATCTGGTCCAGCAGTTCGTTGCGGGTGATGGAGTACTTGTCGTTCTCCGGGACCACCATGGTGTAGCCCAGGGCACGGCCGCGGGGCAGGATGGTGATCTTGGTGACCGGCGCCGAGTTCCGCAGCGCGGCCGCCACCAGGGCGTGTCCGCCCTCGTGGTACGCGGTGATTTTGCGCTCGTGTTCCTTCATCACACGGCTGCGCTTCTGCGGGCCGGCCATAACGCGGTCGATCGCCTCGTCCAGGGCGCGGTCATCGATGAGGTTGGCGTTGGAGCGCGCGGTCAGCAGGGCTGCCTCGTTCAGGACATTCGCGAGGTCTGCACCGGTGTAGCCCGGGGTCTTCTTCGCCACGGCCTTGAGGTCAACGCCCGGGGCCATCGGCTTGCCCTTGGCGTGCACCTGCAGGATCTGGTCTCGGCCGATCAGGTCCGGGGCGTCCACCGAGATCTGGCGGTCAAAACGGCCCGGACGCAGCAGCGCCGGGTCTAGGACGTCGGGGCGGTTGGTGGCAGCGATAAGGATGACGTTGGTTTTGACGTCGAAGCCGTCCATTTCAACCAGCAACTGGTTGAGGGTCTGCTCGCGTTCGTCATTGCCGCCGCCGATGCCGGCACCGCGGTGCCGGCCGACGGCGTCGATCTCGTCGACAAAGATAATGGCCGGAGAGTTGGCCTTGGCCTGCTCAAAAAGGTCGCGGACACGGGACGCGCCCACGCCGACAAACATTTCCACGAAGTCCGAGCCGGAGATGGAGAAGAACGGCACGCCGGCCTCACCGGCGACGGCACGGGCCAGGAGAGTCTTGCCGGTTCCCGGAGCACCGTACAGCAGCACGCCCTTGGGGATCTTGGCGCCCACGGCCTGGAACTTGGCCGGTTCCTGCAGGAACTCCTTGATTTCCTGGAGCTCCTCCACAGCCTCGTCCGCGCCGGCTACGTCAACGAAGGTCACTTGCGGCATGTCCTTGTTGACCATCTTGGCCTTGGACTTGCCGAACTGCATGATCTTCGAGCCGCCGCCCTGCATCCGGGTCATCAGGAACCAGAACAGCGCACCGAGAAGGATGACAGGGATGAGCAGCGAGAGCAGGCCGGAGAACCAGTTGCTTTCGATCGGCTGGTCCGTGTAGCCGTTCGCGGGGTTGGCAGCGGTGACTGCCTTGACGACGTCGATGGCGCGGGCGTCGACGAAGAAGAACTGGACGCTCTTGCCCTTGTCCTGCCCGTTGACATCCAGGTTGTCCTTGAGGGTCAGGTCAACGCGGTTTTCGCCGTCGAAGATCTTTGCCTGCTCAACCTTGCCGCTGTCGGCGAGGAGCTCAAGGCCCTTGTCCGTATCGATCCGCGCCGCACCACCGGGAGCCAGTGTTGCAAAAGCCACGAGAAGCATGGCGATCACAACAACGATCCAGATGCCCGGGCCCTTGAAGAAACTCTTAGCTTTCATCTGTTCGGGGCTGGCCCCGTCCCTCCTGGTAGTGCTGCACGGCGAGTGAGTCTACGCGCGTGTGGTGCTGCATCAGCTACTAGCTATACACCGTTCGGAGTAATTCACGCACGGTGCCGCGCAAAAGTTCCCTCTGGGCGTAGCGGGATGTGGGAGGCAAAGCGGAACTCCCCAGGTCAGCCAACGGGTCAGCGCGCGGGCGCCGCCACCGAATCGCGCCGCACCGGCGGGCAGTCCAGGATGGTCGGGTGGAGCGCCATGAGGGCAAGGTCCGTCTTGCCCTCGATGGCGTCGATCAGGTTCTCGGCCGCCCAGGCGCCCATTTCGTAGTGCGGCAGGGCCACCGTGGTCAGGCCCGGGTACAGGTTCGCCGCGATGAGTTCCTGGTCATCGAAGCCCACCACGGACAGGTCCCCGGGGATGGACAGCCCTAGCTCCGCCGCGGCCCGGTAGGCGCCCATGGCCATCCGGTCGTTGTAGCAGAACAGCCCGGTGGGCCTGTCTTCACGCCCCAACATCCGGCAGGCCGCCGCATAGCCTCCCTGCACTTCGGAGAGCTCCGACTCGACAGGTGCCGCGTCGCCGTCGAGCCCTGCCTCGTTCAGTGTGGCCCGGAAGCCGCGGAGGCGGTCCCGGGTGGCAGGGACGTCGTCGGTGTTGTTGATGAAGCCGAGGCGGGTATGGCCGGCCGCCAGGAGAATTCCGACGGCGGCACGGGCACCGCCCTCCTCGTCCGGCACCACGGCCGTGATGCCGCCGCCGGTGCTGACGGAGTCCACCAGCACCGCCGGTACGCTGCCAAGGTTGATGGGCACCTGCACGTGGCGGTGGTACATGGTGGCGTAAAGGATGCCATCAACCCGGCGCTCCAGGAGGGCCTCGACGTCGGCATCCCTGGATTCAGGGCTCGCGGATCCGGACGTATTGATGATCATCAGGTTGTAGCCGCGGGCACGGGCGGCCTCGTCCGCGCCCACGATGATGCGTCCTGCATGGGGTGTGGTGGCGATGTCCTCGCTGACCAGGCCCAGCATTCCGGTCCGCCGGGTGCGGAGCGCCTGGGCCAGGCGGTTGGGGCCGTAGCCGAGCTGCGCCGCTGCAGACTTCACCCTCGCCCGGGTCTCGCTGCTGATCCGCGCGTACGAGACATCATTCAACACGTGCGAGACGGTGGTGACGGACACTCCGGCGGCGACTGCGACGTCCTTGATGCCAATGTTCTTGTTGCTCAGCTTCTCTCCCCCGACCGCTTAAATGCAGCGAGATGGCATTTCACGGCAGTGTTCCGTTGGTGCGACTGCCGTGAAATGCCATCTCGGCGAGAGTGGCTACTCGTAAACGTGCGGGGCGAGCGTGCCCACGAAGTCCAGGTTGCGGTACTTCTCGGCGTAGTCCAGGCCGTAGCCCACTACGAACTCGTTGGGGATGTCGTAGCCGACGTACTTGACGTCGATCTCCACCTTGGCGGCTGTGGGCTTGCGGAAGGCGGTGCAGATCTCCACGGAAGCGGTGCCGCGGGATTCCAGGTTGGTCTTGAGCCAGGACAGGGTCAGGCCGGAGTCAATGATGTCTTCGACGATCAGGACGTCCTTGCCCATCAGGTCCGTGTCCAGGTCCTTGAGGATCCGGACAACACCCGAGGACTGGGTGCCGGAGCCGTAGGAGGACACTGCCATCCAGTCCATCGAAACGTGGCTGTGGAGCGCGCGGGCGAGGTCGGCCATAACCATCACAGCGCCCTTGAGTACACCGACCAGAAGGATTTCGCGGCCTTCGTAGTCCTTGTCGATCTGCGCAGCGAGCTCAGCGATCCGCTGTTGGATCTGTTCCTTGGTGTAGAGAACGTGCTTGAGGTCTGCCTGGACGTCGTTTGAATCCACCAATGGCTCCTGTGTAGATGCGGGGTGCGACTATTCTTGGGGCGGTTTTTGAGGCCGGAATACTAGCTTCCCACAGCGGGCCGCTTCACGGGGAACGGGGGCGGCGCCGTCGGGACCGTCTGGCCGCGTTTCCGCCGCGTCCCGCTGGGCCAGCTCGGCGAGGGACAGCCGGTACACGCTCACCCCGCCAGGCAGCTCCACGGGACCCGCAGAACCCTGCCGGCGCAGCAGCGCTTCCGCTGCCAGAAGGCGCTGGTGGCTGGGCTGTTGGCCCCCGACGTCGGCCGCTGCCTTGGCGATGACCCGGAACCTGATGGCCGGGGAAAGTTCCCCCAGGGCCTCCTCCGGGAGGCGGACCTCCGGTCCGGACCGCTCGGCCAAGGCTGCAAATGTGCGATCTGCCACGTCCTCCAGATAGTCGGCGTCCAACTGCAGGATGGACGCTGTCCGGGCCAGGGATTCAGCCACGCCGGGCCCGAGTTTTTCCTCGAGCATCGGCAGCACTTCCACCCGGGTCCGGGAGCGGGCAAATGACGGGTCTGCATTGCTGGGATCGTGCCAGGGCTCGAGGTCTTCGACATCGCAGATCTCCAGGGTGTCTGCGCGGCGCAGGCCGAGGAAGGGCCGGAGCAACAGGCCGCGGGCAGGCCGCATGCCGGCCAGCGAGCGCGTGCCGGAGCCGCGGGCAAGACCCAGCAGGACCTGTTCGGCCTGGTCGTCCAGGGTGTGGCCGAGCAGGATGGCCGCGGCTCCGTGCTCCTGGGCCGCCGCCTCCAACGCTGCATGGCGGGCATTCCGGGCGGCGGCCTCCGGGCCCATCCCGGTGCTGGCGACGGTGACGGTCCGGAGGTCCACCGGGGAAAGACCCAGTTCCTTCAGTGTCTGGACTGTTGCCGCAGCCACCTGGGCCGAGCCCTCCTGCAGCTGGTGGTCAACCACGACGGCACCAACCGTCAGTGGGTGCCCGTCAACGTGGCCGCGGCGGGCGAAATAGGCCGCCACCGCAGCGAGGGCCATCGAATCCGGGCCACCGCTGCAGGCCACCAGCACATGGGCCGGATAGCCGGCGTCCGCCAGGGCGTTCTGGACCATTTTGCGCGCCTTGCCGACGACGGGCGCGAGCCGGCCAGGCCGTCGTCGTCCGCTTGAAGCCGTGCGGGCTTCCGGCACTTTTGGGGCGTCCGGCACGTTTGGGGCGTGCGGCACGTTTGGGGCGTGCGGCACCTACAAGCCCATCCGGTCGACCCACAGCTTGGCGTCGTGGATTTCGGGCTCAGTCGGGAGGTTGTCCGCGGATTCCCATACCCGGTTAAAGCCCTCCATCCCGGCCACGTCCACTACGGCGCGGACAAACCTGGCGCCGTCGGAATACTGGCGCATCTTGGCGTCCAGGCCCAGGAGGCTGCGAATGAATTTCTCCATCACGCCGCGGTCCTTGCCGCGGTCGGTGAAGCGCTGCCGGATGGTCCTGACGGACGGGACGATGCTGGCGTCGACGGCGTCCATCACAACGTTGGCGTGGCCCTCCAGCAGGCTCATCACGGCCGTCAGGTGCGACAGTGACGCCTTTTCCTCGGGGTTCTGCAGCAGGTCCAGGATGGCGCCGCGGCCGGGAGTATTGCCGGTGGCGGTCCGGTCCTTGAGGGAACGTGCGGCGGCGGAGGCACGCTCCATCAGCGAATCAACGTTGCCCAGCAGGTGCCCGCTGAGGTTGTCGATCTCGGAAAGCATGTGGTGGCGGAGCCAGGGCGCGGCCGCGAACTGCACCCGGTGAGTCTGTTCGTGCAGGCAGACCCAGAGCCTGAAATCGTCCGGTGCGACGTTGAGCTCGCGCTCCACAGCCACGATGTTGGGCGCCACAAGCAGCAGGCGGCCGGCGGCGGGCGCTTTGGAACCCTCGGCCAACGCGGCGAACGGATCGTACTGGCCCAGGACCTTGCTGGACAGGAACGCCAGGACAGCGCCGAGCTGGCTGCCCGTGATGGCGCCGCTGACGCTTGCCGCCGCCGGACTGACGTTGCCGCGGCGGCTTTCGAGCATTTTGTCCATGGCGGGTTTGAGCATCACGGCGAAGCTCTGTGTGTTTGCCTTGGCCCAGCTGGCCCGGTCCACCACCAGGACAGAGGAGTCGCGGAGATCCCGTGCGGCTTCGAGGCCCGTGATTTCGTGGACGTGCGGGACGGAGGCGTCCGCGAGGCGGCGCAGGCTGTCCACGGCTTCGCCGATTTCCGCCGAGTTGAGGGTTGGCCCCGCCGAGGCCAGCCGGGCCGCAGTGGACGCGGCCAGGTCCCAGTTGATCAGGGCCTGGGCCGGGCTGGATGATGCCGGGGCTGACGAATCACGCGCAGTGGACTCCATAGTCCCCATCACATCACAGCGGACGGCGGATGGTCCTTAAGTTCGCTGACCGGCGAACGGCTCGGGGCATCCGGTGACCTGCGCCTGTGGTTCGTTCCAGAAATCGGCCGGTTGCGCTGTCCTTCACTCGCGTCACGGAGTCTTGGTGGCATCTTCGGCAGGAGCCGTCTTAGCGTAAACGTCCTTACTGACCTCATATCCGTGCTGGTCGAGCTCAAGTGCTTGTTTATTGACGTCGGCCAGTTGGGCGTCGGAGAGCTGTTCGATTTTTTCGAGGTCCAGGGTTTCCTGTTTCACGCCACCCTCGGCTGTCACCCTTACCAGCCCAGTGCCGGCTGAATAGAACTTACGCTGGTGGCCTACATCCGGTTCCAGCGGATTGTGCTCATCAATCACCAGCACGCCTTCGTAGCAGTCGGTGGGAACGCACAGCGCTACGTTGTCCTCGTAGGCACGCGCGCAATCGAGGAAACCCACTGAAGCCGCGTGAGCCTGCACATACTCCGGCGTGCCGGTCCGTGGCTGCGCTTGCATTGCAATTCCGGCTTGGCTCCCCGAAATCCCGTGGATGAAAGTATTGGGCGCCCCAATAAATTTGTCGTTTTCGAACTCCTCGGGATACTCACCGAAGAGCCAAACCGCTCCAGCGTTATCCTGGGCAAAGAAGGCCAACTCCGATTCAACCAGAGCCCCGTCCTGGTAATCGCGGTCCCACATCACCAGGGTTTTCACACCGTCAATGACCTTGGTCAGGCCGGTTACGGTGTGTGTAACCGTCCGCTCGGTGGTGTCATCTTCAGCGGCGACCGTGCCGGTGGTGGTGTACACGGTGCCTGGCTTTAGCGGAAACCACTTGTTATCGATCGTCGGAGAGCCTGGGAAGGCGGTCTTGTCGAAGTTGACCGCAGACCCTGGCCCGCACAGCTCTGGCGCCTGCGACGTCGCTGTCGCTGTCGGTGACCCTGACGGCGATGCCGAAGTGCCGGTGGAGTTGGGCTGCGCCTGCCCGGCATCCGGCGCCGCGCACGACGCCACAGTCGACATCGTCAGGAGCAGCGTGAAAGCGGAACTGAGGGCTAATATTCGCCTACTTGGCTGGAACATGATTGTGGCCTTCGCTGTCGGAATTAATTGCTTTCAGCAACTGCCACGGGCGCCCCGTTTCGGAGCCCACCGAGGGGCAGCGCTGTCGGAACCGCGCCGGATCTGAGGCGATCCGAAGACGCCCTCTATGGGGCGCGGCGAGCCGCCGAACGCGCGGCCTCAAGCACAAGGTCATACCTTCCGCGTCCTGGCGGGAGTGGGTCGGGGCGGCATCACGGAATTTGATCGGAAATGGACACCAGCCTCCCCCTTCATGCCGTTTCGACGGCGGACGTTCTTTGCGTAGCCGAACACACGAAGTCCGCGTGTGGTTGAGCCTAGGGCTGGCCTCCGTCAAGTGTCACGAGTAGCCGGTACTTGTTTTTCCGCCCGCCGCGCCGCAAGTAATTGCTCCTAATAGAGCAGGCCCGCATAACAGCGGTCAGGACCCGCACGAACAGTGGGGGCCCGGCAACACTATTGCGGCGCAGGGCAGCGGTTACGGTAGGAACCCGGTTGCGGTAGGAGCAGGTCAGCGGCAGCCGCAGGCGGCGAGCGCCGTGGCGGCTCGGTCCAGGGCTTCCCGGTTCCCGGCGGCGCCAGGCTTCAGGTCGTTGCCGATGAAGGAGAAGACCAGGAGCCGGCCGTCGGCGTCCACCACATACCCGCTGAGGGCGATGACCGAATTCAGGGTCCCGGTCTTGGCCCGCACCAGGCCGGCGCCGCGGGCCGTGGAGCCATTGACGTAGCGGGTGTCCAGTGTTCCGGTCAGCCCCGCGACCGGAAATCCATCCAACGCGGCCCGCAAACGCGTGTCGGTCCCGCTGGTGATGGCACGCACCACTTCCGCGAACTGGCGGGCAGAGACCTGGTTGCCCAGCGCCAGCCCGGACACGTCCGCGAGCCGCATGGTGTCCGTAGGGATGCCCAAATCCGCGAGCTGTGCGCGGACTGCTCCGGTGGCGCCGTCGTTGCTGACGGGCTCCCCCGCAGCCGCCGAGGCCATCCGGCCCAGGACCTCCGCCAGGTAGTTGTCCGAGGTCTGCAGCATGAGGTCCACCTGCTGGCCGACCGTGGCGGACTGGACCTCGGCATGGACCGCAGGCTCTTCTGCCCGGGGCGCATCGCCCGAGGGTGCGGTGTAACGTTCGACGCCGGCCGCTACCGTGAGTCCCGCAGCGGCACCCGCCGTCTTGAGCTGCGCGGCAAACGCCTCGGCGGCGGTGATTGCTGAGTCCTGCGGGCGGGGGCCGGTGGTCCCGGCCGGGTCAAAGCGCGCCGAGTTCAGCGCAAGCGGGTAAAGCGGGGCAACCTCGCCCGCGGCAACGTCCCCGTCTGCCCAGGCGGGGTTCAGCGTTGGGCCGGTGAACAGGGAGTCGTCCACCAGGACCGTCAGCTCGCCGGTTGTTCCTGCGGTTTGGAGCGCGTTCACGGTGGCGGTGGCGAGGGTGGCGAGTCCCGCGTGGCCCATCACCTGGTTGGGCGCGGATTCCCCGGCACCCAGGAGGACGTCGCCACCGCCGGTGAGCACCACCTGGTTGGCAGCGGGCCCGGCCAGGACCTTGGTGTTGAAACGGTGGTCCGGCCCCATTGCGCGGAGGGCGGCCACGGCAGTAAGCAGCTTCATATTGGAGGCGGGGATCCGGCTCTCCGAACCGCCGCGGTCAAACAGGACCTGGCCAGTGAGCGCATCCTGGACCAGCCCCGTGAAGCTGCCGTCGCCGTCGGGCTTTAACAATCCGCCCAACTGAGCGGCGACCGCGGAGGGCAGCGGCACGGGCGCCGACTCCCTGAGCGGAGAAAGGCCCATTCTGGCGGAAAGCGCGGTGGGGGCCTGCTGCCAGGCGGGCACTTCGGGTGTCGCCGCAGGAGGAGGGCTGACGAAAGCAGGGGCAACCAGCCATGCGGCGGGGAGGGCCAACATTACGATCACGGCCAGGAGCAGCGCGGTGGGCCAGGCACGCAGTCCGCGCTGGACCGTGCGCCTGAACGCCGCCCTTATGCCTGCGGGACGCGATGTTTCCTTCATGCTGGTGCTGGTCCTCAAGTCCTGAAATTTCCCCGCAAGTTCCTGAAACCTGGGCCTCTCGCTATATCCTCAATAGTAGTCGGCGGCACGGACACTCCTTTTTGTTGTTCGTCTCCTGTGCCGCGAACCCCCTGCAATTGCCGAGGAGCATTCCATGAAGCATGACGTGACCATCGAGATCCCCAAGGGATCACGAGTCAAGTACGAAGTTGACCACGAGACCGGCCGCGTCCGCCTGGACCGCGTCCTCTTCACCTCCATGCAGTACCCCACGCACTACGGTTTCTTCGAGAACACCCTGGGCGAAGACGGCGACCCGCTGGACGCACTGGTGCTCCTGCAGGACTTCGATCTGCACCCCGGCGTCATCGTTGAGTCCCGCCCCATCGGCGTTTTCAACATGACCGACGACGGCGGCGGCGACGCCAAGGTCCTGTGCGTCCCGGTTGACGCCCGCTTTGACCACATCCAGGAAATCAGCGATGTCAGCGAATTCCTGATCAAGGAAATCGAGCACTTCTTCACCCGTTACAAGGACCTGGAGCCGGGCAAGTGGGTCAAGGCTGAGGGCTGGGGCGACCGCGCCGCCGCCGAGGCCGAGCTGGAAGCCTCCATCAAGCGTTACGTGCCGGCAGCGCACTAGTCCGCGCGGTCTCAGCAACGCGGGGTCACTTCCCGCCCATTCCACGTCCGGAATTGGGCAGGAAGTGACCCTCCCCGTCCGCGCCCTACCCTCGCAAGCTCGGCCAGGGAACCCTGCGGCCGTGGGCCCACGTTTGTGGTTTAAGGTGGAGGGTGAGTTCCGAGCCTTCGAATCCCCCGTATTTTGAACCGCCGCATTTTGAGCCGCCGTGCGGGCCCATCACAGGGTGGCGGGACGGTGAGGTGGTTCGCGCCACCGGCATTCCCTATGCCGCTGCAGGCCGCTTTCAACCTCCGGTTGCAGCGTCCGACTGGACCGCCAGCTATGCCGCCACCACCCTCGCGCCCGCCTGCCCGCAGGGCCCCGTTCCGTTCCTGGACGACGTCCTGGGCACCCGGTATGGCGAGCTCCCTGGAAGTGAAGACTGCCAGCGCCTGTCGATCACCGTTCCGGTCGGACTTGCCGACGGCGAGCAGGTCCCGGTCATGGTATGGCTGCACGGCGGCTCCTACACGTCGGGCTCCGGTGACCTGGCGATCTTTGACGCCAAGTCCCTGGTGTCCGAGAACCGGGTCATTGTGGTGTCCGTTACATACAGGCTGGGCCTGTTCGGGTATCTGGCCACCGGCACCGGCCGGCCCGCGAACCTCGGCCTGCTGGACCAGCTGGAAGCGTTCCGGTGGGTGCAGCGCAACATCGCGGCCTTCGGTGGGGATCCGGGGCGGGTCACAGCGTTCGGGCAGTCCGCAGGCGGCGACTCCGTAGCCCACCTCATGGCGACGCCCGAGGCACCGTCCCTGTTCCAGCGGGCCATCATCCAGAGTGCACCGCTGGGGATCACCCGCGGCCGGCACAAGATGAGCCGTGCCATGGGCATCGCCGCCGAAGCCGTCACGGAGGACACCCCGATGCTGGACGTTGTGGCCATCGAAGACCACGTGTCTCAGGTGGCCCGGAAGTTTGGCCTGATGGCGGCCATGCCGTTCGGCACCCAGTACGGGCACGCCCCGCTGCCGCCGGAATCACGCGTTGAGGCCGCCTGGAACGCCACGGCCCCGGGCATCGAAGTGCTGATCGGGCACACCTCCGGCGAGGCCCGCCTGTTCCTTCCCCGAAGTCCGATGGTCAGCCGGCTGGGCAAGGTCCCGGTCCTCGGCGCGGCCGCCGTGCGGGCCATTAACTGGGCGGTGACGGAGGCTGTCTACGGCCGATCCGCCCGCAAGTTTGCCCGCCGCCACGCCCGCGCGGGAGGCAAGGCCTACAGCTACCTGCTGTCCTGGGGTGCACCGGGAAACTCCTACCGCGCCGCACACACCGTTGATTTGCCGCTGCTCTTCGGAAACCAGCAGACGTGGGCCGCCGCCGGGCTCCTCAAGGGCGCAACGTGGGATGAGATCGACGCCGTGGGCCGCGAGATGCGCCGGCTGTGGGCCGGATTTGCCCGCGGCGACGGCCTTGGTCAGACTGGCGGGATTCCCGGCGCGCTGCAGTACCGTGCGGCTCGATGAGGACACTGGGCGTCGATCTGGCAGCGGCGACCAAAAAGACGGCCGTCGCCGTCTTGGAATGGGGTGCTGGCATTGCGCGTCTGGAGCACCTCGCCCTCGACGTGCATGACAGGGAAATTGTGGAACTGTTCGGCGCCAGTTCGATGACCGCGATCGACTGCCCAGTTGGCTGGCCGGACGCCTTCTTGCCGTTCCTGACAGGACACCTGAATTTTGACGCGCATCCAGTCCTGGACCACGACGGCATCGAGGGACGCCGACTGCTGGCCTACCGGGAAACTGACCGCTTCGTCACGGGGCACACCGGGCTGATTCCGCTAAGCGTCTCCGCCGACCGGCTCGCCCACCCGGCCATGCGGTGTGCTGTGATTCAGGCCAAGATCGCCGCTGAGCACGGGCCGCAGGCCAGGGACGGGTCCGGCCGCTTAGCCGAGGTCTACCCTGCAGCGTCCCTCAAAGTCTGGGGTCTCCAGGCCCGTGGCTACAAAGGCCGGGGCACTTCTGAGTCCGAGCGTCTTGGCGTGATTCTGGAGCAGCTGGTCGCGGCGGCGCCATGGCTGGACCTTGCCGGCAACGAGGACCGACTGACTGCCTCCGACGACCTTTTTGACGCGGTGATCGCCTCTTTGACCGCCCGCGCCGTGGCGGCGACCCAGACTCTCCGTCCACCGGACCTTTATGCTGCCGCAGCTCTAACCGAAGGCTGGATCCACGTTCCGTCCGGCCAGCTGGCCGATCTCTTGGCCTAGCTGCTTTCCTTTTGGGCCATCAGCGTCCAGTTCCGGATCTCCTCCGGGTCCTCGCCGTGCGTGCGGGTGTGTCCGCGGGCCTGGATCCGCCGGTCCTGAAGGTCCTGCCGCAGCAGCGAGTGCTTTTCGGCCAGGCCGGGTACGCGGTCAATGGCGTCGATGGCCAGCTGGAAGCGGTCGATCCCGTTGAGCATGGCCATGTCGAACGGCGTGGTGGTGGTCCCTTCCTCCTTGTAGCCGCGGACGTGCAGGCCGTCCTGGTTGGTGCGGCGGTAGGCCAGCCGGTGGATCAGCGAGGGATAGCCGTGGTAGGCGAAGATGATCGGTTTGTCCGGGGTAAAGATGCCGTCAAAGTCCGACGCCGGAAGGCCGTGCGGGTGCTCACTTACGTCCTGGAGCCGCATCAGGTCAACAACGTTGACCACGCGGACCTTCAGCCCCGGGACGCCCCGCTTCAGCAGTTCGGCCGCGGCCACTGTTTCCACCGTAGGCACATCCCCGGCACAGGCCAGAACAACGTCCGGGTCCTCCCCTGGCACCTCCGAACCCGCGAATTCCCAGATGCCCAGGCCGCGGCGGCAGTGGTTCGCTGCGTCGGCCGGGCCCAGCCAGGTGGGCGACGGCTGCTTGCCGCTGACCACAATGTTCACGTAATCGGTGGATGCCAGGCAGTGCTCCATGACCGAGAGCAGCGTGTTCACGTCCGGCGGCAGGTACACCCGGATGACCTCGGCTTTCTTGTTCACCGCGTGATCGATGAAGCCGGGATCCTGATGCGAAAAACCGTTGTGGTCCTGCTGCCACACATGGGACGAGAGCAGGTAGTTCAGCGACGCCACGGGCTGGCGCCACGGGAGCTTGCGGTGGACCTTGAGCCACTTGGCGTGCTGGTTGAACATGGAATCCACAATGTGGATGAAGGCCTCGTAACAGCTGAACACCCCGTGCCGGCCGGACAGGAGGTACCCTTCCAGCCAGCCCTGGCACAGGTGCTCGCTGAGCACCTCCAGAACCCGGCCCGAACGCGCAAGGTGCTCGTCGACGTCGTCAATCCGGTACTGCCAGACCTTGTCCGTCACTTCGTAGACGGCCTGAAGCCGGTTAGATGCCGTCTCATCCGGCCCGAAGAGGCGGAAGTTCTCCATGTTCAGCGAGATAACGTCCCGCATCCACGAGCCCAGGGTGATCATGGGGCTGATCCGTTCGGTTCCCGGCGCCGCAACGTCGACGGCGTGGGCTGCGTAGGCGGGCAGCTTCAGCGGTGTGCGAAGGAGTCCGCCGTTGGCGTGCGGGGTGGCGCTCATCCGGAGGTTTCCGGTGGGCGCATTCGTGGCTACGTCGGGCCTAAGCCTGCCCTCGGCGTCGAACAGCTCCTCCGGACGGTAGGAGTTCAGCCACTCCTCCAGCTGTTTCAGGTGTGCGCCGTTGGTGCGGACTTCCGCCAGCGGGACCTGGTGGCTCCGCCAAGTGCCCTCCACCTGGAGTCCGTCCACTATCCGCGGTCCCGTCCAGCCCTTGGGCGAGCGCAGCACAATCATGGGCCAGTGCGGCGTGGCGGCGCTTCCTGCGGCACCGGCCGCAGTGCCGCCGTCGTCCGCTGTCCCGCCCGCCCCGCCCCGGCGGGAGTCCTGGATGGCGCGGATCCCGGTCAGGCAGGTGTCGACGGCGGCCGCGAAGTCCCGGTGCGCCTGCTCCGTGTCGTTCGGGTCCTCGACGGTCACGAAATACGGTTCGTGGCCGTAACCGCGTAGCAGCTGCTCCAGCTGTTCCTGCGGCATGCGCGCCAGGATAGTAGGGTTGGCGATCTTGTAGCCGTTCAGGTGCAGGATGGGCAGGACTGCACCATCCGCGGCCGGATCCAGGAAGTTGTGCGAGTGCCAGCTCGCCGCGAGCGGCCCCGTTTCGGCCTCGCCGTCGCCGATCACGACGGCGGTGATCAGCTGGGGATTGTCGAACACGGACCCGTAGGCGTGGGCCAGCGCGTACCCGAGCTCACCGCCTTCGCTAATGGAACCCGGGGTTTCCGGCGCCGCGTGGCTGGGAATGCCGCCGGGGTAGGAAAACTGGCGGAAGAGTTCGGCCATTCCTGCCTCGTCGGGGCCCACCTGGCCGTAGATTTCCGAGTACGTGCCCTCAAGCCAGGCGTTCGCCACAACAGCAGGACCGCCATGGCCCGGGCCGGCAACGAAGAGCATCTCCTGTTGGTCCCGGCGGATCACACGGTTGAGGTGTGCGTACACAAAGTTCAGCCCGGGAGTGGTGCCCCAGTGGCCCAGGAGCCTGGATTTGGTGTGGTCCGCAGCAAGGGGTTCCCGCAGCAGCGGATTTGAGCGCAGGTAGATCTGCCCCACGGAAAGGTAGTTCGCGGCCCGCCACCAACGGTCCACGAGGTCCAGTGTTTCCTGCCCCAAACTGTCCTGCCCCATGCTGCCGGCCATGACCATCCTCACGTAGCTGCGCGCCGCCGTCGGCAGCCGAGCCTCCATCGCAACACCTATCGGTACGCTGCACAACCCTGGCCCTGAGTGACTCCTCGCAGACTTGCCTCGGGCCAACTACTAACCGGTAGTCTGTGTTTCACATGTTCACGTTGACCATCAACCAGACCGACAGCCGGCGCGACGGCGACCGCGTCCCTCAGCTGCTGAAGGACCTGCGGCACATACCCGCGCGCCTGGATTTCGACCGGTCGGTGGAGGATGAAGTCCAGGGCATTGTGGACTGCCCGCATCAGGCCGTGGAGGCTGTCCTGATCGCCCTGCGCTGCGGTTCCTGGTACGTGGGACTCGGCGTCGGGCCGGTCAACGAGCCGCTTCCCAACCAGATCAAGGACGCCTCCGGCCACGGCCTGATCTATGCCCGGCGCGCGGTGGACCGGCTCCGGAACAGCAAGGAACGCATCCCGATTGCCGTGGAAGGACCGCTGGCGGACATCGCCTACGAAGCTGAGTCCGTGCTGCGGCTTTTGGGCCATATTGTGCGGGACAGATCCGGGGCTGAATGGCGCGTGCTGGACCTCATGACCCCCGGCGTCCGCGGACAGCAGAAAGCGGTGGCCCAGGAACTCAGCATCACCACCCAGGCCGTCAGCAAGGCAGTGGCCCGGTCCCAATGGAACGAGGAACACGCTGCCCGCCCCGCTGCTGCACGGTTGCTGGCACTCATCCTTGAGGTGCGCTGAACGCAGCTGACTCACGCCGCCGCTACTGCATGGCGCCGATGATCGCCCCCATCGCCGTGAACGTCACGATGTTGTAGCTGGCATTGATGGCGAACAGCATGAGGCTGCGGCGTTCAAAGAGGTAGTTGACGCCCAAGCAAGCCGCAACCCAGGCCGCGCCCGCGGCCAGCCCGGCCAAGGCACCGAATCCGGCACCGCCGTCGCCGATAAACGCTGCGAGCACAACGGCCGTCACCGCTGCGAGCAGGAACGATCCCACAGCTGAATGTCCACACGTACGGCACCAACGACCGCCGCCGCGTCCGCGACCTGGCCAGCTCCACTGACAAGCCTCTGTGGATGAGCGAGGTGGGCGGCTTCTGGCCCGGCAACCCTGTACGACATCGAGCGCAACGCGCTCGTCAAGGGTGCCCCGGTCGCCGTCAACACGGCGGCCAAGTCCGCGACGCTGGAGGTTCCTGCCGCATCCGTGGTGACGTTCGTCGTCGACGGCGTCAGCGGGGTTGCGGAGGACGCCGCGCCAGTTCTGGACGGGCACACCTACCACCTCACCGCCGAGACCAGCCGCAAGTACCTGACGGCGCGTGCGAACGGAGGCGCTTCGATCGAGGAGCTGGGCACGGACGCTGCCGGCGGCGGCCCGCAGCTGTGGACGTTCAACGCCGTGAGCCGTGATGACGAGTTCGCCAGCGACCGCCGCTGGGTCCTGACGAACAAGGACGGCTGAGTACTCACAGGCAACGGCGGCGTGCTGAACGCGAGCCAGTCGGGAGCCGCGTCGCTGGCCACCATAAGCCTCGAGCAGGCCAAAGCCACGCCGTCCGCACAGTGGATCGTGACCACGGAAAATGGCAAGCAATGGTCCCTGGTCAATGCAGCCGCGGCGATCGCGCTGTTCCGGCCGGGGGCGCCCCAGTGGATCACGACCCGGGCCTGCGGGCGGCTATGCTGAGGAAAAACCGGCCGCAGCACGGCACGGCACGGGCATGGCGGCAAGGACCAGCAGCACTGGTCGCGGAAGGACAACCGAATGGCGCGAGCGACAGTCCAGGACGTCGCCAAGACAGCAGGGGTGTCCGTAGGGACCGTGTCCCGCGTCTTGAACAAGAGTCCGGCCGTCAGCGAGTCGAGCAAGGAAAAGGTCACCGCGGCCATCCGGCAGCTCAATTACCGCCCCCTCGCCTCTGCCCGCGACCTGCGCCGGGACCGGACCATGCGCATTCTGGCCCTCGCCAAGAACCTGAACTCGCCCATCATCAGCGAAGCCTTCCGGGGTGTCGGCGACGCCGCGGCCTCGTCGGGCTATGTCAGCCTCATCGCCCCGACCGCCGGGGATCCGGAACGGGAACAGCAGCTGGTGGACATGCTCCGCAACGGATCCGTGGACGGGCTGATTATGTTTTCGCCGACGATGCCGGACGAGGATGTCGACGAAATGGCCGAGCAGCTGAGCGTTGTCCAGGTCTGCGAGATCGCCGACTCCGAGGCTGCGTTCGGCGTATCCATCGACGACCGGCAGGCCGCCTTCGACATCACCACGCACCTCATTGAAACGGGCGGCCGCCGCTTGGCGATGATCGGCAACAGAGCCGCCCGCTCCGGCCGGCTGCGCGAGGAAGGCTTCCGCCAGGCGGCCGCCGAAGCGGGCATCTCGCCGGCCCAGACGCTGTTCGTGGAAGGTGAGTTCGACTTCCACACCGGGCGCCGCCTCACCAGGAAGCTGCTGAAGGCTGCCCCCCTTCCCGACGCCGTGTTCTGCGGCAGTGATACCGTCGCCGCCGGATGCGTCCGTGAAATCACCGACGCCGGGCTCCGCGTGCCGGACGACATCGCCGTGGCAGGTTTTGATGACTCAGTGCAGGCGGAAATGTGCGTCCCGGAGCTGACCACGATCAGACAGCCGGCTTATGACATGGGCCGTCTGGCTTTCGAAGAGCTCCTGGCGAGGATGACAGTGCCGGGGGTTCACCGCCGCGGCCGGATATTCCTCCCGCATGAGCTCGTAGTTCGGGACTCGACGAAGAACTAAGCAGGGGTTGACAGCCTCACGTGGCGCCTGTCACACTTCTTTGGAATCGATTCCAGGCATTCCGGCGGGGCGCTTTGGCTCCAATTTGGAATCGATTCCAAAAGTAGAATTCGAAAAGAAGCCGGCCAGGCAAAGGAGCCACTCGTGGACTTGATTCGACCTTCTTCTCCGCTCCAGGAGGACACCACACCATCCCAGGCTGTGGCGCGCACCACCGCCCTGCACGGCAGTTTCCGGCGGCGTCCGCGCACCGTTGCCGTCGCCGCTGCGGCCATGGCTGCGGGACTGCTGCTGAGCGGGTGCGGCGGCGGCGCCGCCACCCCTGGTGCGGAAAACGCGGCGGCTGCCGATCCGGCGTCGGCCGCTGGCGCCACCGGCAGCATCAACATCTGCGGCGGCAAGGACGCCTCGGGGATCTACAAAGGCACGGCGGAGGCCTTCACCACGGCGAACGGCAAGGTCACGGCCAAGTACACCGAAATCGGAGCAACTACAGACGAGGCCCGCGCGCAGGCCGTGCAGCGGCTCGAAGGCAAGTCCACCGAATGCGATATCTTCCTCACGGACGTCATCTGGACGTCCGAGTTCGCCTCCCAGGGCTGGCTGCTGGACCAGACCAAGCTCGTCGAGGCCAACAAGGACCGGCTCATCCCCTCCACCGTGGAGACCGCCAAGTACGAGGACAAGTACTGGGCTTCCCCGTTCTTCACCAACGCGGGACTCGTGTACTACCAGAAGGACAAGGTGGCTAAGCCGGAGACCTGGCAGCAGCTCTACGCTGAGGCAGCCGCGGCCCCCGGCAACAGCTTCGTCTACCAGGGCAAGCAGTACGAGGGCCTCACGGTCAACTTCCTGGAGATGCTCTACAGCGCCGGCGGAGAGGTACTGGACAGCAAAGGCGAGGTCAAGATCGATTCACCGGAGACCCGTGAGGTGTTCGACTTCATGAGCCAAGGCCTCAAGGACGGCTCGGCGGAACGTGCGGTGCTGACCTACAACGAGGACCCGGCCCGGCTGGCCTACGAGTCCGGCAACTACGGGTACCAGCGCAACTGGCCGCACGTATTCCGCCTGCTCAACGCCACCCCGCTGGCAGGCAGCTTCGGCGTGGCTCCGCTTCCGGCCTGGGAGGGCGGCAAGGCCTCGGGCGTCCTGGGCGGCTGGAACCTGGCCATCTCGGCCCACTCGACCAACCAGGCAGGGGCAGCGTCCTTCATCGACTTCGCCACCACCCCGGACTGGCAGAAGCACGTGGCGATGGACTTCTCGCAGGCCCCAGTCAATGAAGCCGCCTACTCCGACGCCGCCGTCCTGGCGAAAATGCCGTTCGCTGCCGAACTGCTCGCCTCCGTCAAGGGCGCCAAGCCCCGCCCGATCTCCCCGGTCTACCCGCAGATCTCGCAGGCGATCTACAAAAACGTCTACGCCGTGCTCTCCGGCGCCGCCTCCACCGAGGACGCGGTGAAGAGCATGGCTGAAGAGATCAAGACCGCAAAGGCGAGCTTCTGATCATGGCACTCAAATCCCTGTCCCCCGTCCGCGGGTTGAACAGTCGCGGGGTGAAGAGCCGCGGCGGGAACGGCCGCGACCGGGCGGAGCGGCGCGTTGCGTTCCGGATGACCGCACCGTCCCTGATCGTCATGGCCCTGGTGGCAGCGGTCCCCATCGGCTACGCGCTCTGGCTGTCACTGAACCAGTACAGCGTCCGCACCGCCGGACTGTCCCGCTTCGTCGGCCTGGAAAACTACATCACGGCGCTCAGCGGGCCGCACTGGTGGGCCGCTTTCGGCCAGACCTTCCTCTTCGCGGGACTTTCGGTTTCCCTCGAGCTGGTGCTCGGCACTGCGATGGCACTGCTGCTCAACCTCGCCTTCAAGGGCCGCGCACTCCTGCGCACCGTGGTCCTGCTGCCGTACGCGGTGGTGACCGTGGTCAGCGCCATCACCTGGGAAACCATGTTCGCGCCCAACCTGGGACTCGTCACCAACGTCCTCTCGACGCTGGGCCTGCCCGACGGCGACGTCGTCTGGCTCGGTGAGCACGGCTACGCGATGGCCGTGATCGTGCTTGCCGACGTCTGGAAGACGACGCCATTCGCGGCCCTCATCATCCTGGCCGGCCTGCAGGTCATTTCGGCCGAGACCTACGAGGCGGCGGAACTCGACGGCGCCAGCAAGTGGCAGGCCTTCGTCAACATCACCTTGCCGCTGCTGCGTCCCGCGATCGTGCTGGCGGCGATCTTCCGCACCATGGATGCCCTGCGCGTCTTCGACCTGCCGTTTGTGCTCACCCGCGGCGCCAACGGCACCGAGTCCATGTCGATGCTCGCCTACACCCAGCTGCGCGAGAACCGCCTGGTGGGCGAAGGATCGGCGCTGTCCATCCTGACCTTCCTCACCGTCATGGCCGTTTCGGTGGTCTACATCCGCTTCGCCGGGGGCAACATCCGTGAAGTCGCCAAGGAGGAACAATGAGCACCCTGACTGCACAGCGCACGACGGCGGCACCCGCCGCCCCCGGTCGGGTACCGAAGCGCAGGTCACCCAAGCGCAGGCTCCGCGGTGAGGCGAAGCTGCACCCGGTCGTGTGGATCTTCGTGTTCGCCGTTATGGGTTTCTCGCTCATACCGTTTTATTGGCTGGTCAACACGTCCCTCAAGCAGGGCGTGAGCCTGTCCAAGGGCGAACTGTTCCCGAGCCAGCCCACGTTCGAGAACTACCTGGCGGTGTTCCAGAACCCCGAGTTCCTCCTTGCCCTGCGCAACTCGGTGATCATCGCCGTCGTCACCACCACGGTGGCGTTGGTGTTCGCTTCCTTCGCCGCCTACGCCCTGGCCAGGCTGAAGATGCGCCGCAAAGCCATGATCCTGACCCTCATCCTCTCGGTCACCACCTTCCCGGCCATCGCCATCGCGGCCCCGATGTTCTCGATCTGGCGCGAAATCGGCCTGTACGACACGCTCCTGGGCCTCATCATCCCGAAGCTGACGTTTGCGTTGCCGCTGGCGATCTACACGCTGACCTCCTTCTTCAAGGAGATTCCGCGTGAGCTCGAGGAATCGGCGTACATGGACGGGGCCACGCCGTTCACCGCCTTCCGCAAGGTCATCCTGCCCCTGGCGGTCCCGGGCCTTGCCACCACGGCGATCCTGGTGTTCATCTCGGTCTGGAACGAATTCCTGCTCGCCGTCACCCTGACCACCTCGCCGGAGGCCCGTCCGGTCCCGGTAGCGATCGCGTTCTTCAGCGGAACCAGCGAGTTTGACCAGCCGCTGGGCACCATCAGTGCCGCGTCGGTGATCATCACGGTCCCGCTCGTCATCCTGGTACTCCTGTGCCAGAAGCGCATCGTGTCCGGCATGACCGCCGGCGCCGTCAAGGGCTAAAACCTCACCAATCAAGTTCCCAAACAATACAAGAAAAGGAAATATCCGTGAGCAACGAGCAGTCTCCCGGCCAGCAGGCTTCTGCCCTGGAAGAACCACGAGTACAGGAACTGAGGGTGGGCGTCGTCGGCATTGGCTGGGCGGGACAGCAGCACCTCAAGGCCTACGATTCCCTGGAAGGCGTCCGCATCGTGTCGCTGGCAGGGATGGAACAGGACCTCCGCGACTCACTGCAGGCCGAATACTCCATTCCTAACGCCTTCGCCGGCTGGGAAGAGATGCTGGAGCACGGTGGCCTGGACGCGATCAGCGTGGCAGTGCCGACCTTCCTGCACGCACCCATCGCCATCGCCGCCCTCGAGCGGGGCCTGCACGTTCTGAGCGAGAAGCCGATCGCACGCAACGCCGTCGAAGGCCAGGCCATGGTGGACGCCGCCCGCAAGGCCGGACGCGTCCTGGACATCGCCTTCAACCACCGCCGCCGCGGTGACATCCAGGCTCTCAAGGAAGTGATCGACGGCGGCGGCGTGGGCCGCCCGTACTACGCCAAGGCTTCCTGGCTGCGCCGCTCCGGCATCCCGATGCTGGGGAGCTGGTTCACCAACCCCGAGCTCGCAGGCGGCGGGCCGCTTGCCGACATCGGCGTTCACGCCCTCGACTACGCCCTGCACCTGCTCAGCGAACCGAAAGTCGTGGCCGTGTCCGCCACCACGCATTCAGAGCTGGGTCCGCGGGGCCGGGGCGGCAACGACCGCTACACAGCGATGGCCACCAGCCACGCGTTCGAGGTGGAAGACTTCGCGTCCGCGTTCCTGCGCCTTGAGGGCGGCGGAACGCTGCTGATAGAGGCCGGCTGGGCCAGCTACCGGGAGACGGACGACGTGCTGGACTTCATGGTCTACGGGACCGACGGCGGAGCCGAGCTCAAGGTCCAAGGCACCCCGCTGGCACCTGTCGGTAAGCTGAGGGTCTTCACGGAAAAGGACGGCGAAAACGCCGACTACATGCCGCAGACCCTGCCAGGCAAGGCGCATCAGGCCGTGGTGGACGACTTCGTGGCGGCGGTGCGCGGCGGTGCGGACGGCTGGGGCCGGCACGACGGATCCCAGGCGCTCTACCGGGCCCAAATCATCGACGCCTGCTACCAATCGGCGCAGGAGCAAAGGGAGGTTCGTCTCTAATGAACAACAAGCTGAGAATCCGGGTCTGGAACGAGGGCGTCCACGAGGCCCTCAACGAGCCGTCCCACATCGGGGAGATCTACCCTGACGGCATCCACGGTGCCATCGCGGCCGGGCTGCGCTCCTACTACCCGGACGCCGAGATCACGACGGCGGTCCTGGCCACCGACGATGAGCACGGCCTCGACGAGGACATCCTCGCCGACACCGACGTCCTGCTGTGGTGGGGCCACATGGCCCACGCCGAGGTGAGCGAGGCCGTCGTCGAACGCGTCCACGGGCACGTCCTGGGCGGAATGGGGCTCATTGTGCTCCACTCGGGGCACTTCGCCAAAGTATTCACCCGGCTGCTGGGCACCAGCTGCTCGCTGGCGTGGCGGAACGAGGGCGAACGCGAGCTCGTGTGGACCGTCAAGCCGTCGCATCCCATCGCCGAGGGTGTGGACAGCCCCATCGTCATCCCCGAGCAGGAGATGTACGGCGAGCTGTTCGACATCCCGGACCCCGACGACCTGATCTTCATCAGTTCGTTCGCCGGCGGCGAGGTGTTCCGGTCCGGGGTCACGTTCACCCGCGGCAAGGGCCGGATCTTCTACTTCAGCCCCGGCGACCAGGAATACCCGGTCTACCACCACCCGCAGATCCAGCGGGTTCTCGCAAACGGCGTGCGCTGGGCGGCCCAGCCTGAGCTGCACCGTTCGGTACCGGCCGTGAGCAACCCTTCCCGGGGCTGGTTCGAGGGGGCCTAGCGTTTGGCAAGCGCCCACGGGTTTTTGTCCAGATAATGGGGTTGGCAGCATTATCTGGACAAAAACTCCAAACGAGGCTCCGGCGGCGGAGGCAGCCCTACGGCAGGAGGCTGCGCAGCACGTGGGCGGCGCCGTCGTCGAACACGGAATGCGTGACCTCATCCGCGGCAGCGATCACTTCCTCCGGGGCCTGGCCCATGGCGACGCCCCGCCCGGCCCAGCCCAGCATTTCGATGTCGTTCCGGCCGTCGCCTATAGCCACGGTCCGGTGGGGTTCAGTCCCCAACTGGCCACGGAGCCGTTCCAGCGCGCTGGCCTTCGTCACACCGGCGGCGGCAATGTCCAGCCACGCCGTCCAGCCGACCGAATAGGTGACGCCGGCCAGTCCGATCTCCTGGATGGTTGCGGTGAACTCTTCCGGGGTGTTTTCGGTGCTGAACACCACAAGGCGGACGGCGATGGCTTCGAGCAGAGTCTGGAAGTCGACGCCGATGGCCTCGACGCCGAAACTGGCGTCTTGGAATCGTTCCGTGGACAGGAAATTGCCGTCCTCGTCCTCCAGCGCATACTTCGCAGTGGGCAGCTTCTGCCGCAATGCCCGGAGCGCCGGGGCCGGATCGAAGGTGGCCTTGTGGATGATTTCGTAGCCGTCAGTCAGGTCCGGATCCAGCCGGAGGGTCACGCCGCCGTTGCAGCAGACGGCGTAGCCGCGGTCGATGCCGATCTGCTCGATGATGGGCAGCGTGGCGTTCAGGGAGCGGCCGGTGGCGATGAGGACATCGTGCCCTGCGGCGACAACGGCCTGGGCGGCCTCACGGACAGGCACTGACATGTGGCCGTCGTGGTCCACCAGGGTTCCGTCCACGTCCAGGGCAACCATGAACTTGGTGGTGCTGTTTTCGCTTGCGATCCGCTGGTCATCGATGCCAGCGACTGTGGTTTCAGTCAATGTAGTCATACATCCAGTAGACCAGAGACCCCCTAAAACCGGCTAGGACGCAGGCCACAGCGCGCATGAACACCCGGTTAATACTCACAGGGTTATCCCCGGTGTGAGTATTAACCTTCGGGACGCTGTCCGCCTCCCGGCCGGCCGTAGATTCCCCGCCGGATGGTCAATTCCCCGCCGCGTGACACGGGATTCCCAGGCTTGTTCGCAAATCCGAGCCTGGAACGCACAGATGCGCGAAGTAGCTCCGGTGCCGTGGACGCACGCCCGCGGCCAGGAGTTTGCGCCCCAGCCGGCCAGGGTTATCCACATCGGCCCAGCTCCAGCGAACAAACCCATATCCAAGCGCGCGGATCCGGCCTTCGCGGAGCTTTTCGCTTACACAGCTTCCTCGGCGGTCATATCGCCACGGATATCATGCTCCGCGCGTCGCCGGGCCGCTTGTCAGCAGGCAGCGTGCCCTATGTGGACAAGTCAGGCGATTGAGGAAGCCTCGGAACGAAGATTCCCAGGCCTATTCGCGGACCGGACCTTCAAGGTTCGGATCCGCGAACAAGCCTAGGAATGGTGCCGCGCCGCGGAGCGAAAGCTAGAGAACGGGGAAGACTTCCATGCCGCCGAGGTACTTCTGCAGTGCGACCGGGACGTTGACCGAGCCGTCGGCGTTCTGGTGGTGCTCCAGGATGGCCACGATCCAGCGGGTGGTGGCCAGCGTGCCGTTGAGGGTGGCTACGGCACGGGTGCCCTTGGCAACGCCTTCGTCGTTGACCACACGCTCGCGGATGTTCAGGCGGCGCGCCTGGAACGTAGTGCAGTTCGAGGTGGAGGTCAGCTCACGGTAGGCGCCCTGCGTCGGAACCCAGGCTTCGCAGTCGAACTTGCGGGCCGCGGACATGCCGAGGTCGCCGGCGGCGGTGTCAATGACGCGGTACGGGAGCTCGCACTTGGCCAGCATCTCCTCTTCCCAGGCCAAGAGCCGTTCGTGTTCGGCTGCGGCCTTCTCCACCGTGGTGTAAACGAACATCTCCACCTTGTTGAACTGGTGGACACGGATGATGCCGCGGGTGTCCTTGCCGTGCGAGCCGGCCTCACGGCGGTAGCAGGAGCTCTGCCCTGCGAACCGGATGGGGCCGGCCGCCAGGTCCAGGATCTCGTCCGCGTGGTAGCCGGCCAAGGCAACCTCGGAGGTGCCCACCAGGTAAAGGTCGTCCTCGGCGAGACGGTAGATCTCGGCGTCGTGCTTTACATCAAAGCCTGTGCCCTGCATGGTTTCGGGGCGCACCAAGGTTGGGGTGATCATGGGAACGAAGCCGGCCTCGATGGCCTGGTCCATGGCCATCTGCAGCAACGCCATCTCCAGGCGTGCACCCACTCCGCGCAGGAAGTAGAAGCGTGAGCCCGAAACTTTCGCGCCGCGCTCCATGTCAATGGCGCCGATCAGCTCACCGATTTCCAAGTGGTCCTTCGGCTCAAAATCGGGGAACTCGCGGGGCGTTCCAACGGTTTTGACCACCACGTAGTCGTCCTCGCCGCCCTCGGGGACGCCGGCCTCAATAAGGTTCGGGATACTGCGCAGCAGTTCGTCCTGCTTGGCCTGGGCAGCGTCTGCTTCGGCCGATGCGGCCTTAACAGTGTTGGCCAGTTCCTTGACCTCGGCGAGCAGGGCTTTCTTCTCATCGCCCTTGGCCTGCGCCACCTTCTTGCCGAAGACGTTCTGCTCGGCGCGGAGGTTTTCAAACCGGATCAGGGCAGCACGCCTGGCGGAGTCTGCGGCCATGATCGCGTCCACCACTGATTCGTCTGCGCCGCGGGCGCGCTGGCTGGCACGGAACTTGTCCGGGTTTTCGCTGAGGTCTTTTACGTCGATCACCAGACAAGAGTATCGAATCCGGCGGGACCAATACTGCCCGGCCGGACTGGGGGAATCGCGGCGCCCCGGCCGGGATACTGTTGAAGCACCATGAACGACTGGCTTCTCTACGTCCTAAGCGCGGCGGCGCTGGCTTTCGCCGTCTCCAGCTGGTGGGGCGTCCGGAAGCTCAAGGCCCTGCACATCCGCAGCGCGGTCCATGAAGAAGCGCACGAAACGGGACTCACTCAGCAACGCGTGGTGGTCATCCTCAACCCCGTCAAGGCACGTGCCCCCGAAGCGAAGGAAGCCATCCGGCGCGCCTGCCTGACAGCGGGGTGGGACGAACCCCTCTTCCTGGAGACGACCGCCGAGGACCCGGGGTATTCCCAGGCCCGGTCGGCGCTGGACTACAAGGCCGACGTCGTTCTGGTGGGCGGTGGCGACGGCACCGTGCGGGTGGTGGCTGAGTCCCTCGCGCACACGGATGTGGCCATGGGCCTGATTCCGCTGGGGACGGGCAACCTCCTGGCGCGAAACGTGGATCTGGATGTCAACGACCTTCACGCAAACGTGCATACAGCGCTTTTCGGCCGCCAGCGCTACATCGATACCGCGCGGATGGGCATCGAGAATTCCCGCACGGGACACTCTTCCGAGCACGTGTTCCTGGTGATCGCCGGGATCGGCATGGACGCCGAAATACTCGCTGATACCAATGCCGGTCTAAAGAAAGCCGTGGGTTGGCTCGCTTATACCGAAGCCGGAATGCGTCACCTGCCGGGGCGGCGAAGGAAGGTCTCAGTCGCGCTGGATGACAAGCCTGAGCAGGTCCGGAACATCCGCAGCGTCCTCTTTGCCAACTGTGGGCTGGTCCCGGGCGGGATCGATTTCATCCCGGAAGCCATGATCGATGACGGCATGCTGGACGTGGTGGTTATGAGCCCCCGCAGCGCCATCGGCTGGCTGGCCATGTACGCGAAAATCCTGTTCAAACACAAGGGCAACCTGCCCATCATGACGATGTACCGGGCCGGCCGAATCGTCATCAAGTGCCCGGAGCCCATGCCCACGCAAATCGACGGCGACACATCCGGGCTGGCCACCAAGCTCACCGTCCGGGTGGAACCGCGCTCGCTCCTGATAAGGGTCAAGGGCCAACCGGCCTGAGCCGGCCCGGCCTCAGGCAGTTGCCTTCTTGGCAGTTTTAGCCTCTGCAGCAGCCTTCGCGGCACGTGCCTCGGACTGCTCACGGATCATAGCCTGCTCCTCTTCGAAGCGCAGGCGGTCGGCGCGGTCAGCGTCGTCCCCGTCCCAGTCCTGGTTGTCGGCTGTGGGCTTCGGATTAACGATCATGCCCTGACCGTCGTTGTCTGTGCTGCTGGTGCTCATGACCTGTTCCCTTCATTAGGGGCCATCCCCCAAGTGGATCAAGCAAGCATACGCACAGTAACTATCCCGCGGAAGTACCTTGGCCTACGCTGTGGGCGAAGCCGTAGCCGGCGTCAGGCGGCGTTCATTCCCCCTGCAGAATCTGCCCCACCCATTCATGCGCCGCCTGGAATGCCTCGTCGGAGGTGTGTTGCGCGACGCTGGAGCTTTGGGCGTCAGCCCGTCCATACGAGCCCAGGAAGCGGGTGGCCGGGCTGATGCGGTGAAGACCGGCCAAAGCATCTGCCACACGGGCGTCCGCGATGTGCCCGTCAGCGTCGATGCTGAAGAAGTAGTGTCCCAGGTACTGACCCGTAGGCCGGGATTCGATCCGGCTGAGGTTCACGCCCCTCGTGGCGAACTGGTCCAGGATTTCCATCAGCGCACCCGGGCGGTCTTCCGGAAGCGGGACTACCACCGTGGTCTTATCCGCACCGGTCCGTTCGGGCAGTGCGCCCGGCCTGCTCACCAGGATGAACCGCGTCACTGCTCCCGGATTGTCGCCGATGTTGTCCGCCAGGACTGTCAGCCCTGGCTGCTCCTGGGCCACAATGGGCGCACAGATCGCGGCGTCGTAGTGGGCGTCGCCGTCCAGGAGGCCCATGGCTGCCGCCGCTGTGGAGGAGCCGGCAACATATTCTGCACCTGGAATATTCTCATCCACCCAGAGACGGCACTGTGCCCAGGCATGGCCGTGCGTGGAAATCCGTCGAATATCCGCCAGCTCCACACCGGGTCGGGCCACCAGGACAAAGCTGATGGGGACCAGGACTTCGCGGATGATTCGCAGTTCCTGCCCACTGGCGATGGCGTCCAGGGTGGCCGTGACCCCGCCTTCTACCGAGTTCTCGATAGGGACCATCGCTGCGTCCGCAGCGCCATCGCGGACCATGTCCAGTGCAGCGTTGACGTTGGAGGCCGGGATGCGGGTGGCATCGGCGGCATCCGGAACCTGCATCAGCGCCGCCTCGGTGAACGTCCCCTCAGGCCCGAGGAAGGTGTACGTAGCACGTGTCGCAGGCATAGATTCCTCTGTGGTGACGGGACGCAGGTTCGGGCTGAACTACAGAATGAGCGGCTTGAGGCCGTTGTCGGACACGAGTGGCTTGCCGGACTCGAGCCACTGGTCCATTCCGCCGGCCACGTTGATGGCTGTATAGCCCTGTCCGGTGAGCCATTGCGCGGCGCGGAAGGACCGTCCGCCAGTGCGGCAGATGACATAGACGTCCTGGTCCGGGTCCAGTTCGTCAAGCCGCGCCGGAAGCTGGTCCAGGGGAATGTGCACAGCGTCCTCGGCGTGTCCGGCTACCCATTCGTAGTCTTCGCGGACATCCAGGATCACGGCGTCGGCTGGGACGCCGTTGACGGGCACGGTATCAAAATCGCTCATAAGAGTCCTCTTTCGGAGAATCACGGGTCTCCTTCCAGCCTAGCGCCAGCCGATCGCGCCGATCCCGAAACCAGGGACAAGTTACGCTGTTGAAGACCGTAGGAGGATCCTTGCCCGCTGAGCAGCCCACCATTTTGGCCACGTCTGGAGGCTACAGGCAGGGTGTTCGAACACGCCTGGAGTTTGACCGCCTGCTGCACTACGCCGTGGAGCTTTCCGGAGCCAGCGGACGGCCGCCGCGGGTCACCCACGTGGGTACGGCCGCCGGAGATCAACGAGGGTTCAATGCGGAAATGGATGAGGCCGCGCGGCTGGCGGGCTTCGACTTCAGCCACCTCAACCTCTTCACCATGCCAAACCACGCAGACCCGGAGGCGCATCTGCTGGAACAGGACGTGGTGTGGGTGAACGGCGGCTCCGTGGTGAACCTGCTTGCCGTCTGGCGTGCCCACGGGCTGGACGGCATCCTCCACCGCGCGTGGCAGCACGGAGTTGTGCTGGCGGGGGTTTCGGCCGGATCAATCTGCTGGTTCCAGGGCGGCACCACTGATTCGTTTGGGCCGGAGCTGCGTGCAGTGACCAATGGCTTGGCCTTCCTCCCGTACGCCAATGGCGTCCATTACGACTCAGAGGAAAGGCGGCGACCGCTGGTGCACCGGCTCGTGGCTGACGGAATGCTGGGGGAAACGCACTGCACGGACGACGGCGTGGGGCTGGTCTACCACGGCACGGAACTTGTGGAAGCGGTTGCCGAGGTACGGGGCAAGGGCGCTTACATCGTCACCGCGGAAGCCGGTGGAGCGGATGGAACCACGGCTTCCGAGAGGCGCCTGGAGCCTCGCTTCCTTGGCTGACATCCATGAACTGCCGGCTGTTCGGCTCCGGGATGCGCTCCGCGCGGGAGAGCTCTCAGCGCGGGAAGCCACAGCCCATTTCCTGGCCCGGATCGCAGAGCAGAACCCGTTGCTGGGCGCCTTTGTCACGGTCACGGCGGATCAGGCGATGACCGACGCAGCCGCCGCCGATGCCCGGTTCATCCAGTTCCGAAAAGACTCCGGGAACGACTCCGCGCGGGACTCCGGAGGCAGCGCGGGCGCCCTGCCACTTCTGCACGGCATGCCGGCGGCATTCAAGGACCTGACCGACGTCGCCGGCGTGGTGACCACCCATGGAAGCGCTGCACTTGACCACAAACCGGCGCCCGCCGATGGCGCCCTCGCCGCAGTCCTCAAGGCCGCTGGCGTGGTCTCACTGGGCAAGACGCAGGTTCCGGAGTTTGGGCTGACGGCCTACAGCGAAAACCGCATCGCACCGCCGTCGCGCAATCCCCATGCCCCGAGCCGGAGTTCCGGCGGCTCCTCGGGAGGCAGCGCTGCCGCGGTGGCCGCTGGCCTGCTTCCGTTCGCGCCAGGGACCGACGGCGGGGGTTCGGTCCGCATCCCGGCCGCCGCCTGCGGCCTCGTGGGACTCAAACCCGGCCGCGGCGTGGTGCCGTCGGGCGAGAGCTCAGGCGACCCCGCCCGCCTGGTTGTAGCGGGGCCCCTGGCCCGCAGCGCAGCCGACTCGGCCCTGCTGATGGATGCTCTGGCACCGTCCCGTGACAGCAGTTATCTCGACGCCGTGGCACACGAGCCGCGCCCGCTGCGCATCGGCCTGACCCTGGACAGCCCCTGGTTCGCCACATTTCCGTTCACGCCCGAACCCGAAGCCTTGGCCGCCCTGCAGGCTGGCACCGAAATGCTGGAGCATGCCGGGCACGCCGTCAGCGAAGCCGCCATCCGCTACGACAACCGCTACCCGGACGCCTTCACCACCGCATGGACCGCCGGCGTCGGAACCGCCCGGATTAGTCCGCACCGCGAAGCACTTCTGGCCCCGCTGACCCGCACCTTCAGACGCCGGGCCCAGCAGCGCAGCGCCGCAAAACTCAATGAATCGGTGGCGTTCCTGCGGCAATTCGAACGTGACACGATCACGCAGTACGGCGGCTGGGACCTGATGCTGATGCCGGCCCTGGCGCAGACGCCGCGCCCCGTGGGCTGGTTTACCGGCGCCACGCACGGCGACGAACCGTGGCCGGCAGCAGAATGGCCCGGGGACGCCGACGGCGACTACCGCCGGCAGTGCGAATTCGCCCCGTGGTCCTCTATGGTGAATGTCTGCGGCCTGCCTGCCATCACCATTCCCGTGCACTGGACCGGCGGGCAACCTGCGCATGGCCTGCCGATGGGGATCCAGCTTGTAGGGCGGGCGGGATCGGAACTGCTCCTGCTCCAGGTGGCGGCCCAGCTCGGCTTCTGATGCCAGTTTGATCGGCTCCGGGGTGTCGACTCCGGGGCCGATCCGGAGGACGATTAAAGGGCAGTCACTATGAGGAGGTCTGTGATGTGCTATTCATCGATGGAGGATTTCGGGTGGCGTAACAAGAGAGAAGCCGACCGGAAACCCGAAGCGCGCCAGGAAACACCGCCGGACCGTCCGGAGCCGCATTACACGGCCCAGGACTTCACCTTCTGGGCCTTCCCGCGTCGCCGGAGGACCCACGAAGCCCAGGAACCGGCCGCTGAGCGCAGGCGCGAGAGGGTCTGATTTTGCGAGTCAGGCCCACCTGAAGAAAGGCCCCCTGACGGGGGCCTTTCCCCTGCCTGGCATCCTGCTTTAGCCCGGGATCAGTACCCGTAGCTGGAAGCGTATGTCAGCCCGATAATCAGGAGCAGCCAGAACGCTCCGTAACCCAGCAGGCAAAGGTAGCCCAGGACCAGCCCGGTGATGGACATGCCCTTGCCAGAGGGTTCACGGCGGAGGGCCAGATGGCCGGTGATGATTGCAGCGATCTGCGGAATCATGAACCAGCCAAGGATGACCGAGGAAATGCCGAGCACCATGCTGGCGATACTCAGGCCCTTGGGCTCCTGGGCTGGCATACCGTAGTACGCGGGTTGTCCGTACGCCGGTTGGCCGTAAGGGCTGGAACCCTGGCCGTAGGGGCTTGCAGGCTGGGCATATGTGGCGCTGTACGGATCGCCAGGCTGGTTGTACTGGTCTGGCTGGTTGTAGTGGCCTGGCTGGGCGTACTGGTTCTGGCTGTACTGGTCCTGGCCAAACTGATTCTGGCCGTACGGGTTCTGGTCATACGGCGGCGGCGCCGGAATGCTTGGGCCATGGGGCGGCACAAACTGCGGCGGCTCGTAGCCTGCCGGCGAATCGCCGGGTCCCGCACCGGACCCTTGCGAATCAGGGCGCGGAGTTGGCTGGTCAGTCATGATTTTCCCCATTCGAAGTCTTCGCTTCCCAGCCTACCGCCGCCTGCATTACAGGCCTACAGCCGCCCTCATCCAGTCCTACCGTCCCCAATACGGCAGTACGTAGACAGCAAAAACCACAAAGGCAGCCAGGAACATCAGCCGGGTCATTCCACTGGCCGCGTCCTGCTGCGCCTTCGACTTCCTGGCGCGTCCCGAGCCGCCGCTGCCCGTCCCACTGCGCGCCCCACGGCGGGTGCGATAGGCGGGCTGCCGGGGCCCGCTCTGGCCCCCTGTCTGCCCGGACCGCGGCGGCCCAGCCACCGGCGGCCCTCCGCCCGCCGGCTCTACAGTCGGTGACTTCACGGTCGGTGGCTTAACGGTCGGTGACTTCACGGTCAGAGGCTTCACGGTCAGCGAGTTCACCGCAGGACTTTCCGCCGCAGATTCCTGCGTGAGCTGCTCGCCGAGGTGCGCATACAGGCCCACCACGGTCCGCTGGTCCAGCACCCGGGGCAGCGCAAGGACGGCAGCAACAACGCGGTCTGCTCCTGCCACGGCGACGTCTGAATTGGTGATGCCGAAGAGGTCCGGCTGCCCGGTGAGGCAGATCAACGGGCGGACGAACCGCCGGTGGGGCGGCGCCAGCACGGACGCGACGGCGGCGCACTGCGCCAATGCCCCGTCAACCGACTGCGTCCTGGCAAACCGGCCCTGCCACAGGACCCCGGCGGCGACGCTGACCTCGCCGGTCCAGTTCTTGGCATCGACCACCACCACCCCGCCGGGACCCACCAGCACATGGTCAAGGATGGCTTTGGGCCGCCCGGGCCAGCGGACGTCGTTCAGCAGGTACCAGCCGTGCGGAATGAGCAGACTCAAACTGTCCGCCACGAGCCGTTCGCCCATAGCACCGGCGTCCCACGGCTTCGTGGCTCGTTCGGCGTGATCGAGTTGGCGTTTCAGCCGCTGCACCCGTTCTGCAGCAAGCCTCGACTGCTCGGCCGCGCCTTCTCCTGCCCCCATGACCTACCCCCTGGCTCCCGCATGCCAACTCACTGCAGTGTGCGACTTACTGCAGTGCCAGACACTTACTGCAGAGCCCGACGGCGGCTCTCCCCGCCGTCGGGCATTCTTTCCTCAGTTTTCCGAACGTAGCAGCGCCGCGGGGAGCCGGTATATAGGTACTTTTGGGGCCAGTACTTGCTTTAACTACTTGCTGCCAAGCGTCTGGCGGGGACTTTTCCGCGTCATAGGGGCCGGATTATGGACCCGGCGTTTTGACTCCCGCCCGCGTCTGGCATGCTGGTGCCATGGCTAGCCGCGCGGGCACAGTTGCCCAACCCCAGGACCTTGTTGACATCACTGCGCTCCTCGACGCGTATTACGACATCACGCCGGATCTGGGTGATCCCGGCCAGCGTGTGGCGTTCGGCACTTCCGGGCACCGTGGCTCGAGCCTCAAGGCGTCGTTCAACGAAAAACATATCGTCGCGATCACGCAGGCAATCGTGGAATACCGCGCCGGGCAGGGCATCACCGGCCCGCTTTTCCTGGCGAAGGACACCCACGCCCTCAGCGAGCCGGCGCAGAACTCCGCCCTGGAGGTTCTCGCAGCCAACGGCGTACACGTGCTGATCGACGCGCGGCACGGCTACACCCCCACACCGGCACTGAGCCACGCCATCCTCAAATACAACAACAACCGCCAGCCCGGCACTCCGGAAGCGGACGGCATTGTGGTCACGCCCAGCCACAACCCGCCCGGAGACGGCGGCTTCAAGTACAACCCTCCGCACGGCGGCCCGGCCGATTCCGACGCCACGGGCTGGATCGCCAACCGCGCCAACGAACTCCTCGAAAACGACCTGCGGGGCGTGAAGCGCGTCCCCGTCTCCGACGCCCTCGCCGCGGATAGCACCGGCAAGTTCGACTTCCTCAGCAGCTACGTTGACGACCTCCCGTCCGTGTTGAACCTGGACGCCATCCGCGAGGCCGGTGTCCGCATCGGCGCCGACCCCATGGGCGGGGCTGCAGTGGATTACTGGGGCGAGATCGGCGAGCGCCACCACCTGGACCTGACCGTGGTGAACCCCACCGTGGATCCCCAGTGGGCGTTCATGACCCTGGACTGGGACGAGAAGATCCGGATGGACTGCTCCTCGCCGTTCGCCATGGCTTCCCTGATCAACAGGATGTCCGACGGCGGCAGTTCAGCCGCGTTCGACGTCGCCACCGGCAACGACGCCGACGCCGATCGGCACGGGATCGTGACCCCCGACGGTGGCCTGATGAACCCGAACCACTACCTCGCCGTCGCCATCGATTACCTCTACCGCAACCGCAGCGGCTGGAACCCCAACTCGGTGGTGGGCAAGACCCTGGTTTCGTCCTCGATCATCGACCGGGTGGCGGAAAGCCTGGGCCGCAAACTGGTTGAGGTCCCCGTGGGCTTCAAGTGGTTTGTGCCGGGGCTGCTGTCCGGCGAAGGCGCGTTCGGCGGCGAGGAATCTGCCGGCGCTTCCTTTAACAAGCTGGACGGCAGCGTCTGGACCACCGACAAGGACGGCATCCTGCTGGCGCTGCTGGCCTCCGAGATCACCGCCGTTACGGGCAAGTCACCGTCCCAGCTGTACAAGGGCCTGACCGACCAGTTCGGCGCCCCCGTCTACGCGCGTATTGATGCAGCAGCAACGCGGGAGCAGAAGGCGGCACTCGGCAAGCTCTCGCCGTCGGACGTCACTGCAACGGAACTCGCCGGCGAAACCATCACCGCCAAGCTGACCGAGGCGCCCGGCAACGGCGCGTCGATCGGCGGGCTCAAGGTGGTCACGGAGAACGCCTGGTTCGCCGCGCGCCCGTCCGGAACCGAGGACGTCTACAAGATCTACGCCGAGTCCTTCAAGGGCGAAGAGCACCTCAAACAGGTCCAGGCGGAAGCCAAGGCGCTGGTGGACGGCGTCATCGCCTAGCCTGCCAGGTAACACGAACGCTCTCTCACTAAGTGCGCTTAAATGACCGACGCTCTCTCACTTTCCTGAGGAAAGTGAGAGAGCGTCGGTGTTAAAACCGCATTATGTGAGAGAGCGTTAGACGGTGCGGACAACATCCTCGTAGCTGAACTTGGGCTTCGCTGCGCCCCAGGCGTCTGCGCCGGCCTGGCCGATGTTGACCACCAGGAAGCTCTTCTGGTCGCCGGCCGGGAAGAACGCGGCGTCGATGGCGCCGAAGTCGGCTCCGGTCATCGGGCCCGCGGCGAGGCCGAGGGACCGGACGGCCAGGATGAAGTAGCCGGCCTGCAGATGCGCGTTGTTGTTGCCGGTGGACGCAGCCAGGTCCGGGGCGGCGTCGTACATGGCCTTCGGAGCGTTGTATTCGGGGAGGAAGTTGTCCCACTGCTCGGCCCAGGCGGTGTCGTAGCTGAGGATGGCAACCAGCGGCGCGGAGGCGGTCTTGGCCTTGTTGCCGTTGGCCAGGGTGTCCACCAGCGTGGCGCGGGCCTTGTCCGAGCGGACGTAAGTCACGCGGAGGGGCTGGGAGTTGAAAGCCGTGGGGCCGAACTTGGTGAGCTCGTAGATGGCGCGGGCCTGGTCCTCGGTCACCTCACCGGTGAAGGAGTTGGCCGTGCGGGCCTCGGCAAAAATGGCGTCGACGGCGGCCGAATCGATAACCGCTTCTTCGTGGGCAATAGTCATGGCGTACCTTTCGCTGGGCCGCTCATCGCAAATGATGGGCCGGCGGTCTGCTTTCCTTAGTTGTAACTTCAAGCAGGCCGGACCTCTTCCCAATACGGCTGGTGACGTTCACCACAGCGGAGGCGGGATTTCTGCTTGACCCCTCCAGAAAGCCTGAGGAACATGGGCGGTAAAGGCGCAGCCTGCCTGATCGTGCTCCCTGCGCCGCCCGACCCCAGCAGGGACGTGAAGACATGTCGGAGCCTCGGAATCGCCCATCACGGATCCGGTTCTCCGCCGTTCTGGCCGCCATCGTGGCAGTCGTGCTGACGGGCTGCACAGCGGCACCGCCGGCGCCTGTGCAGGTCACCCGAGCGTCCGTGACATACCGGACCATCCTGGCGGAATTCAGCAAGAGGATGCTGGACCTCGGAGCCCCGGCAGTCCTGATCGAGGCGCGGATCGACGGCGAGACATTTTCGTCGGCTCGCGGGGTCCGCAGCCTCGAAACGTCGACGCCGGCCGAGGTCACCGACCCGGTCCACGTCGCCAGTGTCACCAAGTCCATGGTCGCCGTTTCGGTCCTCAAGCTCGTCGAGGAAGGCATCATCCAGCTCCAGGACCCGGTGGGACGACACCTCCCCGAATTCGACACCCTGATGAAGCCGCCAGGCCCTGTCACGGTGGAGCATCTCCTGCGCCACACCAGCGGAATGCCCAACTATCACGACCCGCAGCTGACGTCGCGCACGCTGCAGCATTCGCTGACGCAGCCCATCACGGCTGAAGAAATTCTTGCCCTGACAGCGAGCGTGCCCTGGGTGCTGACGCCCGGCGACCGCATGCTTTACGCCAACGCGAACTACGTTGCCCTTGGCCTCATCGTGCAGCGCCTGCGCGGCCAGCCCATCGCCCAGATCTTCCGGTCAGACATTATCGACCCCCTCAGGCTGACCGGCACGCATATGACCGGCCCCGGTCCGGAACCCGCAAACATGGTCCATGGCTACATCACTGTCGACGGCGTTCGGCTGGACACTGCGTACCTGGCCGGGCTCATCGGCAACACCGCGGCCGGCCTCGTCTCGACTGTCGGCGACGTGAACACGTTCTACGCTGGGCTCATGGACGGGCGGCTCCTGAAGCCCGACACCGTCAAGGAGATGCTGCTGGCGCCCGAGGGCTACGGGCTGGGCCTCGACCGGTGGGGCGACGCCTGCGAAGGCGGCTTCTACTACGGCCACGCGGGCGACACGGCAGGATACGGAACGATGGCCCTGACAACCCCGGACGCCAGGCGCCAGTTGACCATTAATCTCGCGTATCCACCTGGACCGCTAAACCTCACCCCGTACGCGCCCAGCAATGAGCTGGCCTGGGAAGTATTGAGGATCGCGCGGAAGGCACTCGACAGCGCTTGCTGAACCCGGACCGGGCCGCGCGGTATTGTTGCACCGGAAGATCCCAGCCCCAGCGGCACCCCCTTGAAAGGCCCCGACCATGAGCATGCTCGGAATGAAATGGAAGCTCCACGGTACCGGCAAATCGATTAAGCCCGGCCATGTGGTTGCTCCGGATGAGCGGCTGGCCTGGCCCCTGACCATCGGCGTGGGCATGCAGCACGTCGTGGCCATGTTCGGAGCCACCTTCCTGGTGCCCATCATCACCGGCATGCCGCCGGCCACCACCCTCTTCTTCTCCGGCATCGGCACGCTGCTGTTCCTGGTGATCACCAAGGGCCGCGTTCCCAGCTACCTCGGTTCCAGTTTCGCGTTCATCGCGCCCATCATGGCGTCCCAGCAGCAGTTCGGCGTGCCCGGCGCGCTGGGCGGAGTGGTGCTCGCCGGCGTCGCACTCGCCCTGATCGGCGCGATCGTGCAGAAGTTCGGCGCGGGCTGGATCAACCGGCTGATGCCGCCCATCGTCACCGGCGCCATCGTGGCACTGATCGGCCTGAACCTTGCCCCCGCGGCGAAAACGAACTTCGACGCCGCCCCCGTCACCGCCGTGATCACGCTGGCCACCATCATCCTGGTCAGCGTTCTTTTCCGCGGAATTGTCGGCCGGCTCAGCATCCTGGTGGGCGTGGTGGTGGGGTACCTCGTGGCCATGCTGCGCGGCGAAGTGAGCTACGAAAAAATGGAGGCCGCCGCCTGGGTCGGCCTGCCGCACTTCCAGACCCCCGAATTCCACGTGGGCGTGCTTGGCCTCTTTGTCCCCGTGGTGCTGGTCCTCGTTGCGGAGAACATCGGGCACGTAAAGTCCGTGGCGGCCATGACCGGCCAAAACCTCGACGGCGTCTCCGGCCGCGCGCTGATGGCCGACGGTGCCGCCACGGTCCTCGCTGGCATCGGCGGCGGCTCTGGCACCACCACGTACGCGGAGAACATCGGCGTTATGGCGGCCACCAAGGTGTATTCGACGGCGGCGTACTGGGTTGCCGGCGTCTTCGCCATTGCGCTGAGCTTCTCGCCGAAATTCGGCGAACTGATTGCCACGGTCCCGCAGGGCGTGCTGGGCGGAGCGGCCACCATGCTGTACGGCATGATCGGCATCCTGGGCGTCAAGATCTGGGTGCAGAACAAGGTGAACTTCTCCAACCCCGTGAACCTGACCACCGCCGCCGTCGCCCTGATCATCGGCATTGCCGACTACACGTGGACCATCGGGGAGCTGACGTTCACGGGCATCGCCCTGGGCTCCGCCGCCGCCCTGGTGATTTACCACGGCATGAAAGCCATCGCGAAGGCACGCGGCTCGGTGGCCGAACCGGAAACGGATCAGGCGGGCCTGCCTCCCGCCGTCAAGGCAGCCGTCAACGCAGCAGCGAAACGCGCGCACAAGAAGCGCTGACCCGTCCGCACCCGCGTCCGGCTGTTGGGTCAGGCTGTTGCGTCAGGCCGCGTGACCGCCGATGAATGGTCCGGGCGGGGTTCCGACGCCGAAGACCGGCCGCGGCTCGGGACGCTTGGCGGTCAGTTCCCCTGCTGCGGGGTGCTTCAGTTGCCGGATCACCCACGGAACCAGGTATTCCCGTGCCCAGATGAGGTCCTCGGTCCTGGCTTCCTTCCAGCTGCGGGGCAGCGGCGGCTTGGGCGCCAGGGGCTCCAGCGTGTGCGGGACACCCAGTGCCTTCAGCACGGCCGCGGCGATGGTGTGGTGCCCCAGTGGTGAGAAGTGCAGCCGGTCCGGATCCCACATGCCCGGGTTCGACAGTTCGCGCAGGAACCACAGGTCAACCATGACCGCGTCATGGCGGGCCGCCACCGCGTGGAGGTTCTCATTGAAGATGGCCACTTTGCCGCGGATCTGGCTGAAGACCGGCGTCGCACCCCAGTCCGGCCCGGCAAAGAGAACCACTGTGGCGCCGGACCTAGCCAGTTGTGCCACACCGTCGTCGATTTTTTCTGCGAGCCGGTCAGGATCGCTGCGCCGGAAAACAATGTCGTTACCGCCGGCGGAGAGCGTGATCAGGTCAGGTTTCAGGGCGACCGCCGCGGCAAGCTGGTGGTCGAGGATCTGCTGTACCAGCAAGCCCCGGACGGCAAGGTTGGCGTAGGCGAAATCAGGCTGGTTTCCACTGAGCTCCTCGGCCACGCGGTCCGCCCAGCCGCGAAAACCACCCTCGCTGCGCGGCTCGGGATCCCCGATCCCCTCGGTAAAGGAATCGCCCAGTGCCACGAGGCGGTGCCACGGGTGGGGCGCCGGTTCCACAGCGGTGTTCTTGGCTGCAATGTCCTGTTTCCAGACGTTCATGCCGTGCTCCCTGTTTTGTAGGGTCCCTCGCTGAGGGAGGGGGTTTCAAGTCCAGCGAGTCCCCGGAAAGGGGCGTTTTCCTGGCCACGTCCGGCCGGGTCCAGGCGCGAGGCAGCCACAATACTCAAGGCGGTCTCACGAAGCCCCTGGCGGGTGTGCCGCGCGACGGTCCGGAGGTACTGCAGGGCCGCCTCATGGCCGAGTCCGTAATCGGATTTGAGGGCGCTCACTGCCAGGTCCATAAGCACCATGGAGCTTTGGGCTACCGCCAGTTGCGCGCCGGCTTCGGCCCGCTCCGCCACCCGTACCACCATCCACAGCGACCGGGCAACCTGCCGCGCATACCGGCGCGTCCTGATGATGTCCTCGCTGGTGAAGGCGTGGGGAGTGGACGCGTAGAGGCTTAGTGCGGCGCTCCAGCCGGCGGCGGCCGCAATCGGCATTGACAGCAGCGATCTGACGCCGTGGTCCGCGGCAGCACTGGCATAGCCCGGCCATCGCCGGTCGCGGGCGACGTCGGCCAGGTGCACAAAATCCCCCGTGCGCACGGCCTCAAGCACGGGTCCGTCTGCAAACGAGCACTGTTCTTCGTCTGCGGCGCGGGCCGCGGGGGTGCCGGCGGCGGCGGTTCGGGCCGATCCGCGGCGGAAGAAGGTGGCAGCCCAGCTGATCCCGCGGGAATCGCCTTCGATGTCGCGCATGAACTCGCGGGTAACCGCAGCAAGGAAGTCTTCAACATCCGTGCTGTCGAACACCACATCCTGGGGGTCGGGAAGCGATTCCCAGCCCGGCTCCCCCGGTGTCTCCGCGGCCATGTTCCACGCCTAGGTTCGAAACGCGTGGCCCACTGCAAAACCTGCTTCTAGGATACGTCCGGTGAAGGCCCCCTGGGCGCGGTCCACCCACATAAAAACCGCAGTCCGGGCACAGAACAGTGCTTACCCGGCGCCGAAACTTTCGTCGCCGTCGTCGTTCGGTGATTTGTTCTTGGCGCGGTCGGTTCCGCTGCCGTCCGGCAGGCCGGCAGCATCCTGTCCGGATTCCGACGAGAAGGGTCCAGAACCCTGCGAATCGGCGTTGGCGTCGTTGATCTCCGCCTCGGCGGAAGGCACGACGGCATCGCGCGGGACGGGCGGTTCGCCCGGCTCGACCACGGGAGCATTCGTCTCCGCGCCGCCCAGCTCCTGTTCCGCCGTCGGCGTGCCGTAGCCGCCCACTTCCTCGTCCGGTTCCGTGCCCTGGTTGTCCTGGCTCATGGTTCCTCCTTGTTGTGGATGTGAATCTGACGTGCCCTCATCATTTGAATCGGCAAATAATAAGTAAACTTATCAAACGTTGCCCTTGGCGCAACTTCAGCCTAGTTTTGGAGCACACGCTAGCCCTGGAGCAAGGAGAAACATGTCGGATGCGGAGGACTTCACCGCCAGCACCGGCCGGAATGAAACCCGCGAGGAGCAGCTTGACCGGAACTGGTCTGAGTTGCTGCAGGAACTCCGGATGCTTCAGACCGGCGTCCAGATCCTGGCCGGTTTTCTCCTGACGCTGCCGTTCCAGCAGCGGTTCGAGGACCTGGACAATTTCCAGGTGGGCCTCTACCTCGTCAACGTCGTTATCGCGACCCTGACCACCGCCTTTATCCTGCTGCCCGTCAGCGTCCACCGCCGGCTCTTCCGCCAAAGGCTCAAGGAAACCCTGGTCTCCAGCGCAGACACCATTACCAAAATTGCCTTGGCCGGCGTGGGGATGCTCAGTGTCGGGACAGCCGCTCTGGTCTTTGATGTGACGGCCGGCCGCACCGCCGGCCTGACCGCCGGCGGAATCCTGCTAGCGGTCCTCCTGGTGCTGCTGATCTACGTCCCGCTACGGCTCAATAGACGCGCAGCCGAACAATAGCCAGGCCAACAAACCAGCAAGCTGCGGGGGATTCATTCGAAGGAGTGCACATGCGCACGTGGGCCAAGGAACACGGGCTTCTGCTCGCCAACGCCGGACTTTTCCTGGCGTTTTTTGCTGGCATGATCCTCTCCGGAGCTGCCGCGTACAGCGACGACCAGGCGGCCCACGGGCAGCCGGGAGTCACGGTTCTGGACTACCTGTCTACGGGACATTTTTTTGGAGGCCACGTTTGAAAACTGGGAATCCGAGTTCCTGCAGATGGCCATGTATGTGATCCTGACCGTGTTCCTTTTCCAGAAGGGGTCCTCCGAATCCAAGCCCGTGGGCAAGGCTGCGCCGCAGGACCAGGATCCGCGCGATGCCACCATCAGCAAGGCCGCGCCGTGGCCGGTGAAGCGCGGACTGGTGCTGAAGCTGCATGAACACTCCCTGTCCTTGCTCCGACCGGGGCCTGGGCGGCGCGTGCCTAGGCACCCGCCGCCCAAGCAGTTAGCCCAGCGCCGCCCGGGGGCGCTTGCCGTCGGGGCCGCTTATTGCCGGGGGGCTGGCTTCAGGCGCCTTCCAGAACCTGGCTGGTAGCCCAGGCCAGGTGTTTTGCCGCGTTGGCGACGGCGTCTTCCGGGCTGGCCGCGACATCCAGCAGCTGCGCGGCGGCTACCACGCCGTGCGCCGCGAGGTCCTCGGGCGTCACCATGATCCGCCCCGCCACCACGATCACCGGGATCCCGCGTTCCCGGGCTGCGTCGGCGAGCGCGATGGGGGCCTTGCCGGTCAGCGACTGCGAGTCCATGGAACCCTCGCCGGTGATCACCAGGTCGGCGTTGTCCAGTTGGCGCGCGAGGCCGGTGAGCCCGGCGACGAGCGCGAACCCGCCTTCCAGCCGGGCGTTGGTGAAGGCAAGGAACGACGCCGGGAAGCCGCCCGCCGCCCCGGCTCCCGGGATGTTGACGTCCCGGCCAGTGGCCTCCCGGAGTACAGACGCCCAGTTGCGGAGACCGGCGTCGAGCTGTTCCATTGCCTCGTCGTCGGCGCCCTTCTGGGCCCCGAAGACGTAGGCCGCGCCTGTGGCGCCATAGAGGGGGTTCTGGACGTCCACGGCGATCCTGAACGAGGCGGCGGACAGCCGCGGGTCCAGTCCGGTGGTGTCGAGGGCTGCAACGTCGGCGAGTGATCCGCCGCCCAGCGGAACAACGTGGCCGGCGGCGTCCAGGGGCTTGAGGCCCAGCGCACGCAGGGCACCGCTGCCGCCGTCGGTCATGGCCGATCCGCCCAGGCCCAGCACAATCTCGGTGGCTCCGGCGTCGAGGGCCGCGGCGATCAGCTGCCCGCAGCCGTAGCTGTGGGCCCGCAGGGCGTTGGCGGGGGTGGGCTCCATCTCGGCCAGGCCGGAGGCCTGCGCCGTCTCGATGACGGCGGTAGCACCGCCGTCGGCGTTCTTCCGGATGGCCCAGGCGGCGCCCACGGGGGCGAGGATGGGACCCACGACGGCGTTGAGCCGCTCCTCGTAGCCGGCCGAAACGGCAGCCTCCAGGGTTCCTTCACCGCCGTCGGCGATTGGAAACTGGTTGGCGATCGCGTCCGGGTAGACGCGCAGCGCACCTTCGGCGATGGCGGCGGCGGCCTCCGCAGCGGTGAGCGAGCCCTTGAACTTGTCCGGAGCGATGAGAATGCGCATGCGGTCCATCATGCCAGCCAACTTCGGGAAAGCGCTTGCCAAATCCGGCATGCGGACATCATAGGACGCCCCCTACCTGCCGGCGTCGGGATCCTTGGCCTTGAGCACCGCAAAGTAACCCGGTATGCGGCTGTTCCCCCCGGCGTCCATCAGCGGGTTGGTCTCGATGGTCGCGGCCCCGTCCTCCACCAGCGTCCACCGGTCCCTGGGCATCACACGGGCGAGCTCCTGCGGTCCGAAGTGGCCCGGCATGGGCAGTGTCCGGATCGCGAGCTCCAGCGGGGCCGGGATGCTCCGCAGCGACGCACCCAGATGCACGACGTATTCCACCGGGTTGCCATGGAAGTTAGTCTCCGCCAGGAAGACTGCGCCGCGGGCGCCCACGAGCTGCCTCAGATTTTCCATCAGCGCGGCCTGATCGGCCTCGGTCAGGACATGCAGCACGCCACGGACAAAGACGTTGGCATCCGTGGATCCCACCAGCCCGGAAGCCGCCCCCAGCTCGGTCATGTCACGCACCAGGTAGCTGACACCCTCAACGCCGGCCGATTCGTCCCGGGCACGGGCCACCGCGTGCGCAGACACGTCAACGCCCAGCACCTGCGGTGAAAAAGCAGTCAGCGCGCGGCTGAAGGCGCCGTGCCCGCACCCCACATCCACCACGGGAAGGCTGGGATCGAAGTGCCGCTGCAGGATGTCCCGGTAGCCCCGCAGCTCCTGGTCCGTGCCGGAGTCCCACAGCACGTCACTGTGGGCGCCTGTCCGGGCGATTCCGGCCCAATACCTGTCCCAGGCCACGGTCCTGTTTTTGGGAGCCGACCAGGAAAGCCTGATCAGTTTGGGCAGGATCAAGTACTTCCGCAAGGCGGCGAGCACCGGTTTCGCTGGGGATGGCATTGTACAAATATAGGACGCCGAACATTTCGCAGCGGTTTGGCCGGGCGGGTCCGTTCAGGCGGTGGCCGAGGGCTCCTTCAGCAGCCAGGCCATGGCGTCGTCGCGGGACGTAAAGAACCGGGTGGGGCAGGGCAGTTTGCTGATGCCCAGGATGAAGTTGGCCAGTACTTTGTCCACGGGCGACGCCCCCAGCAGCGCAATGCGGGAGGCCTGGCAGGGGCGGCCAAAAACCGTACGGGCTCCCCGGCTGACCTGGGCCGTGGTGGCCATATCCACCAGCATGGGGAGCCGGCGGGCCCCGCACAGGTCATTGACCTTCTGCATGGCCGCCTCGGCGTCGGGTTCCGTGATGGACACACCCCGCGGCCACTTCAGCTGGATAACACCCCGTTCATCCAGCGTCAGGTCCGCCTCGTCCGCTTCTGCAGGCTGACTCGTCACGATTACCCTCCGCGCATTCTTATAGGAACAGGTGTGCTCCGTCACCCTACAATGTACTCAGTCAGGAGCAAACGTGTGCTCACTCAGGAGCGAAGGGGGACAGCTTGCCAGCGGTCACACCACATTTCGCAACCGTGCCATACCTGGCTGTCGTTGCGGACCCCGACGCCGGGCGCCGGGAATTCACCAGGGCGGCACTGGAAGCGGCGGGCTTCACGGTCAAAACTGCCGGCGACGCGGCCAGCCTGTCGGCGCTTCTGGACCAGCGCGAGCCCTCCGTCCTGATCCTGGACAGTTCACTCTCCGACGTCGACGCGACCGCCCCTGTGCTGGTCCTCGTGGATCTTGACAGTCCGGCAGAGGTCAAGTCAGTGGAGCATGCCGGCGTACGGGACTCCATCGCCAAGCCGCCTGCTGCCAAGGAACTCGTCCACCGCGCCACAGCCCTGATCAACCTGGTCTCCCGCCGGAACGAAGCGCGGCAGGAAGCGGAGACGCTCCGCGAAAGGCTGCGGCAGGTATCCGCGGCGGTCCGCGGAACCAACCATCCGCAACAGATCGCCGACTTTGTGGTCAGGGGGTTCGGCGAGACGTTCGGCGCGGACCGCGTCTGGCTGACCACATTCGACGACGACAGGGTGCCACCCATCACCGCCCAGTGGCAGCGGCCCGGCCTGGCTCCGCTGCCCGAAGGATTGTTCACGGACGAAGACCCGGTGCGCAGGACGGCTGACGCACTGTGGTCGCGGGCTGAGGCCCTGACGGCTGACGGAGCATTCGCACCGCTGGGCACCGGCGACGTCCAACTGCCGGCCGAACTCGCGAAGCTGCGCGCCGCGGCATCCGTGGCCGTCCCAATGGGGGACGGCAGCTCGTCCCTGGGAATTATTTGGATCGCCCTGCTTAACTCGCCCAGGGAATGGTCGCGGGCCGAGCTGGCACTGATCCAGCACGTGGCAGGCAATACCGCCCACGGCCTGATCCAAAGCCACCTGATCACCAGCCAGCAGCAGGTGGTCAAGCAACTCCAGCAGCTGGACAAAGCCAAAACCGACTTCCTGGCCACGGTCAACCATGAGCTCCGCACGCCGCTGACATCGATCATGGCGTACCTGGACATGATCCAGGAGAATACGTCCGATCCCGTGTCCAGCGAGGTCCACCAGATGCTGGACATCGTGGTCAGGAACACGGAACGGCTGCGGTTGCTGATCGAAGACATGCTGAGCGTTTCCCGCAACGGGCATGAACAAAGCCCGCTGCACCTGACCCCTGTCCGGCTGGCTCGGACTCTGGAGATCGTCACCGCCGCGCTCAGGCCGCTCGCGACAGTGCAGAACGTCGCCATTGTGATGGCCCACGCCTCGGAGGATCAGGAAATCCTTGCCGATGAGGTTCAGCTGCAGCAGGTTTTCACGAATCTGGTCTCCAACGCCATCAAGTTCACCCCCAGCGGCGGACAGATCGACGTCGTCAGCCTGACGCGGGCAGATGCAGACGGCACCCGCTGGGCGACGGTCAGCGTCTCGGACAGCGGGATAGGGATCTCCAGCGACGAGATAGCCCACATCTTCACCCGCTTCTACCGCGCCTCGAACGCGATGTCCGGGGCGGTTCCGGGCACCGGGCTTGGGCTCGCCATCACGCAGGACATCGTCCAACGCCACGGCGGCCGCATTGACGTAACCTCGGAGCTGGGCGTTGGCACCACTGTCACCGTGAACCTCCGCCTTGGAGCCCACGCGTCCCACGGAACCTGAACCCGGAAAGGAGGCACCAGATGTTCGCTGACGATGACCCCAGGCTCTCCCAGCTGCTCGATGGCATCGTCCGGCTCGCCTCCGGAGACCTCCAGTCGCGGATAGAAGTATCGCCGGCCCGGGACGAGCTCGACGCCATCATCATGGGCACCAACCTCCTGGCCGAGGACCTGCAGATCATCTACGAAGAGCTTGAGCAGCGTGTTGAGGTCCGCACACAGCTGCTGCACGAAGCCCACCGCGAAATGCAGATGATGGCCATGCAGGATCCCCTCACGGGCCTCGCCAACCGCTCGGCGCTTCTGTCCGCGCTGAAGTCCGCCCAGGACCACGACGGCGATCCCCTCAGCCAGCCTGTCATCCTCCTCCTTGACCTTGATGCCTTCAAATCCATCAATGACACCCTCGGCCACAGTGCCGGCGATCAGGTCCTGATCACCGTGGCGCAACGCATCCGCAGCGCCGTCCGGACCAGCGACGTGGTTGCCCGGCTGGGCGGGGACGAGTTCGCCATCGTTATGCCGGCCACGGGCGCCGACCAGGCCACCGTCGTAGGCCAGCGCATCCTGGCCGCCATCAAGGAACCCATTGACCTGCCTGACCGGACCGTCCGCTGCGGGGCGAGCGTAGGACTCAGCGTCGGGGCGGCCGGGCGGAGGGCCGAGGACCTGCTGATGGAGGCCGATGTGGCCATGTACGCCTCCAAAGCCGAGGGCCAGAACCGGCTTCACGTCTTCGAACCCGGGCTCCTGCTCATCCGCAGGCTCCGCAGCCAACTCCTGGAGGATCTCCGGGCCGCCATCAAGGGCAACGGCCTGGTGCTGCACTACCAGCCCGTGGTTGAACTGGGCACCGGCCGCATTGAAGGGGTGGAAGCCCTGATCCGCTGGGACCACCCCACCCGCGGCCGCATCATGCCGGACGAGTTCATCCCGCTGGCAGAAGATGCCGGCCTGATCTCCGAACTGGGCCTGTGGGTGCTCAGCACCGCTGTAGGCCAGCTACGCACCTGGATTGATGCCGACGTGGTGGACAGCCGGTTTTCCGTCCGGGTCAACATCTCGGCAACGGATCTGCAGAGCCTGCAGTTCATCGAGGACGTCCGCGCCGTGCTCAAGGAGACAGGCGTCCGTCCCGAGCAGGTTGTCCTGGAGCTGACCGAAGCGGCCATCGTCAGGGGCAACGAACTGGACCGGTATTCCCTGGGCGGGCTGCGCGGGCTGGGGGTAGGGATCGAGATCGACGACTTCGGTACCGGATACTCCTCCATCAGCTACCTGCGCCGGCTCCCCGTGGACCGGGTAAAAGTGGACCGGTCCCTGATCGAGGGCCTGGGCACAGACCCCAGCCAGCCGGCACTGGTGGCTGCAGTCCTGCAGTTGGTGCGCGCCTGCGGGCTCGAAGCTGTGTGGGAAGGCGTGGAAACGGCGGAACAGGCCGAGCACCTCCGGAACCTCGGGTGCCTCAGCGCGCAGGGCTACTTCTTCAGCAAGCCCGTCCCGCCCGAGCGGATTCCTGCGCTGTTGGCCGAAACTTCTTCCGAAAGTAATAGAGGTTGATTGATTAAGGGCTGCGCTTTTGGATCATCCCGATATACGATCAAGTTGCGGTATCCGATTCTTCGAGGCCAGGAAGATCGGCATTAATCAGAAGTAACGAATTCCGAAGGCATCTGGAAATTTGAAAATAAAGGGGCCAAGGAGCCATTACTTCGTCAACTGGGGGCGTTGCTAATGACGGTTCGGGTACAAGCTTGGGGAGTTATTGCGGCGGTTTTGGCGGATTCCGATCCTGCCGGGGCGGCAATACGTCAGCGCCTTAGCAACCGCTTGGGGGAAAACCCCGGTATGCCGGAACGGGCCCTGCTGGAATATCTTCTGGAACGCCGGCAACAAGACACCACAGACGCGGATACGCCCGACACCGCGCGCTTCCCGCAGCCTCCCAGCGCCATGCCGCCACACGTGGCCGAGCAGCTGGATTCCCTGCGCAGCCTGTCGCGGATCAGCGCGCTGCTGGAAAACCAGATGCTGATGACCGCGTTCCAGCCCATCTACGGCCTCGAGTCCAAGGCCGTTGTGGGCGTAGAGGCGTTGTCCCGCTTTGTCAGCGACGACGGCGCCAGCGCGGAACTCTGGTTCGCCGAGGCGGCCGCCGTTGGATTGGGCGCCAACCTGGAATTCTCGGCACTCGCAGCCGCAGCCGCCGCTGCCGCAAAACTCCCCCCGCACGTCTACGTCGCCCTGAACATCTCCCCCACGTCATGCCTGGATCCCCGGCTGCCCGAATTGTTCGACCACATCGAGCTGCCAATAGACCGCATTGTGCTCGAATTGACGGACGGAATTCCGGACGAGGAATACTCGCATTTCGTTTCCGCAATTACGCCGCTCCGGGAACGCGGGCTGCGCATTGCAATCGATGACTCACACCCCGGCGCGGGCGCCCTCAGCCGGATGCTCCATCTGCGGCCCGACTTCATCAAGCTGGGCAGGAACGTGATCAGCGGCGTGGACACGGATAAGTCCCAGCACGCCCTGGCCGCTTGCCTGGTGGACTTCGCGGAGCAGATCGGCAGTATTCTGGTGGCCGAAGGTGTTGAAACCACCGAGGAACTGATGGTCCTCACCGAGTTGGGCTTCAGCGCCGGCCAGGGCTACCTGCTGGGCCGGCCCTCGGTGCAGCCGAAGGATTGGGCGGCATGGAATACGCCGCTTGACCCCGACGGGCTCCGCCGCCTCGCCGCCGCAGCCGATCACGGCACGCACGGTCCCGGCGGCTCCGACTAACGCAAGTCAGCTGCCGGGCCACTCGCCTCGCTCCTGCAGGACCTGCTTCAGCAGATCCGCGCGGTCCGTCACGATCCCGTCCACACCCAGGTCCAGCAACCGGTGCATCTCGGCCGGGTGGTTGATGGTCCACACATGGACCACCAGGCCCAGGGCGTGCGCCCTCCGCACATAGGCAGGCGTCACCACGCGGATCACCCCGTACCGGACCGGAACCTGCAGCGCCTGGATATCCCGCAACGGACCCCGCAGGACAAATCGCAGCCACGCGGCCGGAAGCACCGGGCCGAAGAGGACAAGCAGCGCGTTCGTCACCATCCCTGCCGACGACGCCACCGGACGGCTCAGCAGCTTCAGCACCGCCCGGCGTCGGCGGTCTGAAAAACTGGCCACCAGGACCCGGTCATGTGCGGCGTGCCGTTCGATGCCGGCGGCAAGGCTTTGCACGGAGTTCCAGTCTTTGACGTCCAGGTTCAGCCGGGCGGCCGGGAAGGCCATCAGCAGGTCATCGAAGAGCGGCACGGGCTCGCGCCCGCCGATCCGCGCGGTGGAAACCTCGGCGGCGGTCAGCTCGGAAATCCGGCCACGGCCGTCAGTGACCCGGTCCAGGGTGTCGTCGTGGAAGAGCAGCAGCACGCCATCGGAGGTGGTGTGCACATCCGTCTCCAGGTACCCATAGCCAAGTTCGGCGGCGGCCCGGAAGGCGGCCATCGAGTTCTCCAGCCCCTCCCGCGAGAATCCGCGGTGGGCCATGGCAATGGGATGCGAGGGACGGGCAGCACCGCCGGAAGCATCAAAAAACGGCTCAGTCACGTTTGCGAGCGTACCGGAGCCGCTGGGCTATGTGTCCTGCGGCACAATCTCCACGCCGTCACTGCAGTGCAGCAGTGTGCGGCCGTGGCCGTTGTCCAGATCCACCCACACAGCGGTGTGGTCCCAGGTGATGGCGTCCACGAAACCGCTGGTTTCGTATCCCTGGGTGAGGCGGACGCGCACGCGGTCGCCCTCTTTCAGTGCCTTCCAGTGCGCTGCCGGCTCTGCCGGGCGCAGCGGCGCTTCGGCCGCGCGTTGGTTGCCGTTCCTTGCCATGACTTCCCCTTTAGCCGCGGATGTGTATCCGTAGCCCACGGTAGGCGGCAAACGTGAACGGAAGGTGAGCGGAAGCTGTGAATTTCCGGCTACAGAGCCGGGGATCAGGACAGCTCTACGCCCAGCGCCGCGAGCCTGGCCTCGAGAACCTGGGCCACGCCGTCGTCGTCAAAGTGGGGTGCCTGCTGCCCGGCGGCGCTGATGGCGTCCGGATGGCCGCTGGCCATGGCGTACCCGTGGCCTGCCCAGCGCAGCATCTCGACGTCGTTGGGCATGTCCCCGAACGCCACGACGTCGGCCGCGTCAATAGACAGGGAGTTGGCGTATTCGGCCAGGGTGACGGCCTTGTTGACGCCGGGGAGGGACAGTTCCAGCATCGCCACGGTGGGCGCAGAGTGCGTGGCCGACGCCAGATGGGCGACGGCAGGCCGCACCGCGGCCAGGAAGTCGTCCGCGGTGCCATCCCTGACAATCGCCAGGAACTTCACGACGGCGTCGTCCGGGGTCAGCGTTTCGGCCAGCGGGGCGGGGGTAAATTCGGCCAGCAACTCGCTGGTGCCGTTCTCGATGAAACCGGGCTCAAGATGGAATCCGGTCAGTGTTTCCGCGGCGAAGAGCGCAGCTGGGCGCAGTTCCTTGATGATCCGCCGCAGTTCCAGCACCGCGTCAATGCCCAGCGTCCGGGCGGAAACCAGCCGGTCCGCTTCGAGGTCCCACACCACGGCGCCGTTGGAACAGATGACAGTGCCGGTGTGGCCCAGCTGTTCCTCCAGCGGGTGGAGCCAGCGCGGCGGGCGGCCGGTGACAAAAACGAGCTCGATGCCGGCGTCCCTGCAGGCGTGGAAGGCCCGGACGGTGCGGTCGCTGATCTTTCCGTCGTGCCCAAGAATCGTTCCGTCAATATCACTTGCTACCAGCCGCATGCTGCCAGTCTACGTGGGGCGGCCTACGTGGGGCGGCGGGCTTCCCGGGCCGTGAAGCGTCGTCCCGGAGCGCTGGCCCGTGGGAGTCGCCCCGCGACGTTTTTTGACCCCGCGCTACGTTCTGTTGAGCCTGCGGGTCGTTGCGTGAACGACCGTGTCCGGCGCCGTTGTGGGGCGTGGGCGCCATCCGTAATCTCATCTTCAACATCTCCGCAATCGCATCGCCAACATCTCCGCAAGCAAAGGAAACACCGTGACAACTCCCCCGGATAACACTCCGCAGAACCAACCGGCGGCCACCCGCATCGTGGCCGGCCAGACTTCCGCTCCGAAGCGTCCGCTCGGCCTGAAGATCGGCATCGTGGCCGGCATTCTGGCCCTGGTGGGCGGCGGGGTGGCCGTGGCATCGGCCGTCTCCGGCAACAACGCCGCCACGTCCGCAGCGTCCTCCCCCGCACCGGCAGGCAACCCGGCAGCAGAGCTCAAGCTCGGCTATTTCGGCAACGTGACACATGCACCCGCATTGGTGGGTGTCAGCCAGGGCCACATCGCCAAGGAGCTGGGCGATACCAAGCTCAGCACGCAGGTCTTCAACGCCGGGCCCGCCGCCATCGAGGCCCTGAACGCCGGCGCCATCGACGCCACCTACATCGGCCCGAACCCCGCCATCAACTCGTTCGTCAAGAGCGCCGGGGAGTCAATCAGCATCATTGCCGGAGCGGCCGCAGGCGGCGCGCAGCTGGTGGTCAAACCGGAAATCAACTCCGCCGCGGACCTGAAGGGCAAGACCCTCGCCTCGCCTCAGCTCGGCGGCACGCAGGACGTGGCGCTCCGCGCCTGGCTCGCCACCCAGGGCTACAAAACGAACGTGGACGGCAGCGGCGACGTGGCCATCAACCCCACCGAAAATGCCCAGACGCTGAAACTGTTCCAGGACGGAAAACTCGACGGCGCGTGGCTGCCCGAGCCCTGGGCCTCCCGCCTGGTGCTGACCGCCGGCGCCAAGGTCCTGGTGGACGAAAAGGACCTCTGGGACGGCGCACTCTCCGGTAAGGCCGGCGAGTTCCCCACCACCATCCTGATCGTGAACAAGAAGTTCGCCGCCGAGCACCCGGACACCGTGAAGGCCCTGCTCAAGGGCCACGCCAAGGCCGTTGACTGGCTGAACAGCGCCGCTGCAGGCGAGAAGGCCAGCGTCATCAACGCTGCCCTCAAGGAGGCGGCCGGCGCCGAACTCAAGGCCGACGTGATCGAGCGGTCCCTGAAGAACATCGTCTTCACCGTGGACCCGCTCGCCGGAACCTACCCCAAGCTGCTCAAGGACGGCGTGGAAGCCGGCACCACCAAGCAGGCAGACATCAATGGCATCTTCGACCTGACGGCCCTCAACGAGGTCACCGGGCAGAAGACGTCCGCGGCCGGGCTCGGCAAGGAATAGTCCGCGTTCAACCCGCCCGCTTGCCTGCAACTTCTCCGGATTGCAGACAAGTGGGCGGGTTTTCGCGATCCCTCAGCGTTCCTTTCCGAGCCGACCGGCCGGGTCGATAATGACCCTATGGTTCGCTTCACCGCCGACGTTCAGCTGCGGGGCTCCAATCCATTCGTGGACGTCCCGGCGGCGGCTGTGGCTGAGCTGCTGCCGCTTGCGGAGCATGGCCGGATCAGGGTGACCGGCACGCTCAGGGGTGCCGAGTTCAACGCCACGGTGATGCCGGGCAGGTCCGGCCAGCACGTCCTGTATCTTTCCGGCGGCCTGCGGACGGCAACGGGCGTGCGCGTCGGGGAAACGGTCACAGTGGACGTTCACGCGCTCGGCTCCGACGAGGTCATCCCGCCCGGAGATTTGGCTGCCGCCCTGGACGCGGCCGTGGGAGCGGCGGGCAACTGGGGGCAGCTGCCCGTTTCGCAGCGGCGGGAGCTGATGCGTTTCCTCGAGGACGCGCGGACGCCGTCGACGCGGGCGCGCCGCGTTGAACAGCTCGTGGCCCAGGTGCTGGGCACGGACGTCCCGCCACCGGGCCGGCGCACTGGCCGCGCCTTGTGGACCTGCCCCTCCTGCGGACGGCAGTTTGTCACGCGGAACATGAACCATTCCTGCTCACAGCACACCCTCGACGAGCCGTTCCGCGGCAGGCCAGACAGCATCCACCGGCTGTTCGAGGTGGTTCGCCGGACGGTTGAGGCGATCGGCCCGGTAACGCTTGTTCCGTACCGGGACCGTGTCGCCTTTATGGTTCGGGTCCGGTTCGCCGGGGTCAAACCCGCGAACAAATGGCTCGATGTGGAGTTCTGGCTTACGCGCCGGGTTGAGTCGCCCAGATTCCGACGGATCGAAACACTGTCTCCGTATACACATCTGTACACGGTGCGCGTGACCGAGGCATCCGACGTCAACGGCGAACTTGCCGCCTGGCTCCGCGAGGCCTACGCTGTGGGCTGCCAGGAGCACCTGCGCCCATCGGTTGCTCCTTAAACGCCCTTTTGACCCCTCAAAACGGCGCATGGGCCCACGCCGGCAGGGTTCCCTGGCCGAGCTTGCGAGGCGAGGGGGCCGGTGGGGAGGAGCAATCGATGAGGACGCCGGCTACTCCGCCGGAACCGCGTTCAGTTCGGCTCGCGTGGGCGGGTTGGCACCCGGGCGGGAAACAGTGACGGCCGCTGCGCGGGCAGCGTGGGCCAGCAGCTCAGCCAGGCCCTCGGCCGGAAGCTCGCGCAGGTCCTTCCGGTTCTGCGCGCCGTCCAGGCCCCGGTCCACGATCCCCGAAAGCAGCGCGGCCATAAAGGAATCACCGGCGCCCACGGTGTCGGCCACTTCCACGCGAGGCGCGTCAATCGCGGCTTCACCGGCGGCAGTAATTCCCCACGGACCGGCCGCGCCGCGCGTGACGACTACCAGGGCCGGGCCCTCGGAACCGCCCAGCGACAGCCAGCGGCGCGCTGATTCCAGCGCATCCACGCCCGGGTACAGCCACTCGAGGTCCTCGTCCGAGGCCTTGACCACGTCCGCGAGGGTGACAAATTTCTCCGCCTGCGTTCGCGCATAGTCCACGTCCGTGATGATGCTGGGCCGGCAGTTGGGATCGAAGCTGATCGTGGCGGCGGGGTGGGCATGCTCGACGGCGGCGAGCACTGCCGCGGCCCCCGGCGCCAGCATCGTGGCGATGGAGCCGGTGTGCAGCAAGGTGGTTCCCTGCAGCATAAAGGCGAGGCGGTCCGCCAGGCCGGGAAGCTCCCAGGCGAGGTCGAACGTGTAGGTGGCGGCGCCGTCGTCGTCGATTACGGCGGTGGCCACGCTGGTTGGCAGCTCGTCGGGGCCCAGCGGCAGCATAACGGAGCTGGAGCGCAGGTGCGCCGCCACCGAATCCCCGTAGGCGTCGCGGCCGTAACGGCCGACGAACTGCACGGGATGGTCGAGGCGGGCCAGGCCCACCGCAACATTAAGGGGACTGCCGCCCACGTGGGCTTCGATTCCGGAGGCGCGCTGGACAACGTCAACAAGGCCCTCGCCTATAACTGTGAGCATGGTCATACTCTGCCAGAGATGCGCCCGCCTACACAGGCGTGTTACGCGTCGCTTACCATGGAGATATGACATCCCATGTCCTCCAGCCAATGACGGCTGCCATGCCCGACGTCGAACACGTCTTGGCGGTCCGCGGCACCGGCGGCTACCGGCAATACAGGATCCCCGCCCTGGCCGTCTCGCGGCAGGGCACCCTGCTGGCCGCCTACGACGGCCGCCCCAACCTCGACGACCTGCCCAACCCGATCGACCTCCTGCTCCGGCGCAGCACGGACAACGGCCGGACCTGGGGCGGGCAGCAGGTAGTGAGGACGGGCGGCGGCCTCAACGGCTACGGCGATCCGAGCCTCCTGGTTGACGTTGAGACCGGCCGGATCCTGATGTTCCACGCCGCCGGAACGCACGCCGGATTCTTCGAAGCGGCGGCCGGGCTGGAGCCAGATGACGATGTGCAGCACTGCGATCTCAGCTACTCGGACGACGACGGCCTGACCTGGCAGCACCGCAGGATCACCGCCCAGCTCAAACTCCGCCCGCCCGTTCACACGCGTGAGCCAAGTACGGGCGAGCCGGACATCACCGGAATCTTCGCCGCGGCGGGGCAGGGCATCCAGATCCACACCGGCCCTTACCGCGGCCGGCTGGTGCAGCAGTTTGTGGTCCTGGCCGGCGGCGAGATCATGGCCTCCTCCGCGTACAGCGACGACCATGGCAGCACCTGGACGCTCGGGGAGCTCATCGGCGCCCGGACGCACGGCCACGCCCCCAACGAAAACAAGGTTGCCGCCCTCCAGGACGGCCGGCTCCTGCTGCACAGCCGCGGCACACCGCGCCGCCTTGCCGCAATATCGGACGACGGCGGGGCCACCTGGAGCGCCCTGCGCCCCGTCGAAGACCTCCCGGACCCGGGCGATAACGGCTCGTTGGCCCGCTTCGACGGCCTGCCGTCCCCGATTTCCTTCGCCGACGAGGCAACGGACTCCTGGCTGCTGGCCACCAACAACCAGGACACCGCGTTGCGGCGGAACACGGTGATCAGCCTGTCCCCCGACAACGGGAGCAGCTGGCCCGCCAAGCTGGTCCTGTGCCCGGGCAGCTCGGCCTATTCGACGGCAACCCGGCTCCCCGACGGCAACATCGGCGTCCTCTACGAACGCCAGGGCTACCGGGAAATCGTGTTCGCCTCGATGCCCGCAGGGCAACTCACCGAGCAACTCACCGCCCGTCCCGCGGCCGGGAGTGCCGCCGCCGATGCGAGGGCTCAGGACGACGGTGCCGGACTGGTGTTCGACATGGAACTGCGCTCCATCACCCCCGGCCGCCCGAAGGCCTGGCAGAACGTCGGCGAGTTTCACGTGATGCGGTCCGGCGGTGAGGACTGGGGTGTGCACACCTGGAAGGAAATCGGCCAGGGCTACTCGGCCGAAGCGGCGCAGGTCATCGGCACGCGGGAGGCACAGGACCTGAATTACGGCCCGATCATTCCCGGCTACAAGGCCGGGGACATCCTGGCCTTCACGGGCCGGGCACGCAATGAAGGCCCCCTGCCGGCAACCGCGGTCCGGCTGTCCGGTCCCGGCTCGGACGCCTTCCCGGCGGCGGATCTTTGCCCCGGGGAAGAGTCGCTCTATTTCACGCCCGCGTACACCGTCACAGCCGCCGATGTGGCGCGCGGCCATGCCGAGGTGACCTACGAGGTGGCGTTCGAAGTGACCGCCGAGAGCGGCGGCACTGCCGTGCGCCGCCGTCGTGCTTTCAGGTTTGACACCGTCACCGGCGATGTCAGCAAGCCGAAGTGAGAGAGCGTTTGGGAAAAACCCACACGTAGTGAGAGAGCGTCCGGCGGAAAGCCACGTTAAGTGAGAGAACGTCGAAGGAAACTGGCGCTTGACGTGAACCTGTGATGACGCTTACAGTCGACATACGAGCTCGGACGTCCTACATCCGATAAACCTTCTGGAATGGCGAGGCCCTCATGAACAACATCACCAAGAACCTGCCGCTGGTCAATGACGCCAGCCGCCGGAACTTCCTCAAGCTGACCGGGGCCATGGGCGCCGCCGCAGCATTCACCGCCTCTGTCGCCGCGTGCGGCAGCCCGGCAGCTACCACCACCGGCAGCTCGGCAGGCGCCGCGGCAGTCAACAAGGACCTCACCATCGAAGCGGGCATCTCCTACGCCCTCTCCACCGGCTTCGACCCGCTGAGCTCCTCGGGCGCCACGCCGATGGCCGCCAACCTGCACATCTTCGAAGGCCTCATCGAGCTGCATCCGGCCACCCGCGAGCCCTACAACGCGCTGGCGGCATCGGACCCCAAGAAGGTCAACGACACCACCTACCAGGTGACCATCCGCGACGGCGCCAAGTTCCACGACGGCACTCCGGTCACCACCGAAGACGTGGCCTTCTCCTTCACCCGCGTGATGGATCCGGCGAACAAGTCCCTGTTCTCGCAGTTCATCCCGTTCATCAAGGAAGTCAAGCCCGTTGACGCCAAGACGGTCGAGTTCACCCTCAAGTACGCCTTCCCCGGCTTCGGCCCCCGCATCTCCGTGGTCAAGGTTGTCCCCAAGGCCTTGGCCACGGACCTCAAGGCCTTCGACGCCAAGCCCGTCGGCACCGGCCCCTACAAGCTCATCTCCGCCGCCAAGGACGACAAGATCGTCTTCGAAGCGTTCGCGGACTACAACGGCCCCAAGCCGGCGCTGGCCAAGGGCATGACCTGGCTCCTGCTCTCCGACGCGGCCGCCCGCGTCACCGCCGTCCAGTCCGGCCGTGTCCAGGCCATCGAGGACGTCCCCTACCTCGACATCGACGGCCTCAAGTCCAAGGTCAAGGTCGAATCAGTCCAGTCCTTCGGCCTGATGTTCCTGATGTTCAACTGCAACAAGGCGCCGTTCAACAACAAGCTGGTCCGACAGGCCCTGCACTACGGGCTGGACAAGGAAGCCATCATCAAGAAGGCCCTGTTCGGCAACGCCAAGGCCGCCAGCTCCTACTTCCAGGAAGGCCACCCGGACTACGTCAAGGCCAAGAACGTCTACGGCTACGACGCCGCGAAGGCCGCTGACCTCCTGAAGCAAGCCGGCGTCACCAGCCTTGAATTCGAACTGCTCACCACGGACACCGCCTGGGTCAAGGACGTTGCCCCGCTGATCCTCGAATCCTGGAACAAGATCCCGGGCGTGAAGGTCTCCGTCAAGAGCATCCAGTCCGGCGCGCTGTACACCGACCGCGTCGGTACGGGCGACTACTCAGTGGTCGCAGCCCCCGGCGACCCCTCAGTCTTCGGCAACGACGCGGACCTGCTCCTGAGCTGGTTCTACTCGGGCGCCACCTGGATGGAAAAGCGCGCCTACTGGACCGCCCCGGAACGCGCCAAGCTGCAGGAACTCATGAACAAGGGCTCGCAGGCTGCCGCAGCAGACGCCAAGAAGATCACCGGCGAAATCGTGGACCTCGTCTCCGACGAAGTTCCCCTGTACCCGATCTTCCACCGCCAGCTGCCCTCCGCCTGGGACGACAAGAAGCTCAACGGCTTCAAGCCGCTGCCCACCACCGGCATGTCGTTCATCGACGTCGGCCGCACCGCCTAAGCTGCGCTGAGAACCAGCGCAGCACCCCGGAACCGCCCGGGAAACGGCATCACCAACTCGACGCAGCAGAGGGGCTGTGGCCCGCTAGCCATGGCCCCTCTGGGCTGAGAAGCACCACCCCGTGACGCTCCCCCCGCGGCACACCCAAACAAACCGGAGAACAAATTGGTCACGATATTGCGTCTGCTTGGCCGCAGACTCGCAGCACTGCCATTGATGATCCTGGGCATCACCCTGCTCGTCTTCCTAGTCCTGCAGGCCGCTCCCGGCGACCAGGCAAGCTCCGCCCTCGGCGACGGCGCCATCGAAGAAGCGAAGCAGCAGTACCGCCAGGAAAACGGCCTGAACGATCCGCTGGTCATCCAGTACTTCAGCTTCCTCGGCAAGCTGCTGCAGCTGGACCTCGGCGTCACCACCCCGCCGGCCAAGTCGGTGGCCTCCATGATCGGCTCCGCGTTCCCCCTGACGCTGCAGCTGACTTTCCTGGGCGTGCTGATCGCGATCGTCCTGTCCCTGACCTTCGGCATCCTCGGCGCCCTCTACCGGGACAAATGGCAGGACCAGCTGGTCCGCGTTTTCTCGATCGCCGCGATCGCCACGCCGTCGTTCTGGCTCGGCATCCTTCTCATCCAGTGGTTCGCCCTCGGCGCCAGCCCCCTGTTCCCCTCCGGGGGAATCGCGACGCCGGAATCCGGCTTCGGCGGTTGGCTCAACTCGATGGCCCTCCCGGCCCTGGCCCTGGGCATCCCGGTCTCCGCCTCGCTGATCCGCGTGGTCCGCACCTCGATGGTGGAGGAGCTGGACCGCGACTACGTCCGCACCGCCATCGGCAACGGCGTCCCCTACCGCGAAGTGGTCTCCAAGAACGTCCTCCGCAACGCCCTGGTGACCCCGGTGACCGTGCTGGGACTCCGCGTGGGCTACCTGCTCGGGGGCGCCGTCGTGATTGAAATGATCTTCGCCCTGCCCGGCATGGGCCAGCTGATCCTCAACGGCATCACCAACCTGGACGTCAACCTGGTCCAGGGCGTGGTGCTCACCATCTCCGTTACTTTCGTTCTGGTGAACATCGTGGTGGACCTCCTGTACCTGCTCATCAACCCCCGAATCAGGACGGTATAGCCCATGCGTAGCAAGCTTGCTGAACGGCTGAGTGCCCCGGGCCTCCGTTTCAAGGCCCTGCCTTGGGGCTCCCGCATCGCCCTCCTCTTCCTCATCGTGATCGTCCTCTCCGCCGTGTTCGCACCGGTCATCGCGCCGCACGATCCGCTGGAGACCTTCATCCCCGCCACCCCGCCGGGCGCCGAGCACTTCTTCGGCACCGACCGGCTGGGCCGCGACATCTTCTCCCGCCTGCTCTTTGGCGCCCAGTCATCGCTGATGATCGGCCTCGGCGCCGTCATCCTGGCCATCCTGGTGGGCGCCCTGCTGGGCTCCTTCGCCGCAACGTCCAGCAAGGCCGTCAACGAACTGATCATGCGCCTGATGGACATCCTGATGGCGTTCCCGGGCATCGCCCTGGCCGCAGTGCTGCTGGCCGCGTTCGGCAACTCGGTTCCCACCATCATCATCGCGATCGCCATCATCTACACCCCGCAGCTGGCCCGCGTGGTCCGCGCCAACGTGCTCTCCCAGTACGGCGAAGACTACGTCCGTGCCGAGCGTGTGATCGGCGCAGGCCGCTTCTACATCCTGCTCAAGCACATCGTCCGCAACACCGCCGCCCCCGTGCTGGTGTTCGCCACGGTGATGGTGGCCGACGCCATCATCCTCGAAGCCTCGCTGTCCTTCCTCGGCGCCGGTGTCCAGGACCCCGCACCGTCATGGGGCAACGTGATCTCCTACGGCCGCAACCTGGTCCTGTCCGGCGGCTGGTGGGCCACCACCTTCGCCGGTGTGACCATCCTGCTCACCGTTCTCTCGCTGAACATCCTCGCCGAGGGCCTCACCGACGCCATGGTGAACCCGAAACTGCGCAAGGCATCTGTAGTAAAGGACGACGACGGCGCGTCGGCTGTTGTTGCCGGCGCAGCGGTGGGTGCCGGCGTCGACACTCAGATCGCCACGTCTGTGGCCCAACCGTCGGTAGTGGAAGAGCACGAGCTCGACGGCGTGCGCGCCGCTTTCGGTGATGTCCTCACCGAGGAGCACTACAACGAGGCAGCCATCCTCTCCGACCCGAAGCTGGCCGCGGCGAACCCGCACCTGCTGCTGGACAAGGAACTGGAACTGCTCTCCGGCATCGAGGCCACGCGCACCGACCGGCTCCCCCAGGTGCCGGCCGGCGCCCGCAACGTCCTGGAAGTCAGGAACCTGTCCATCCGCTTCCCGGGCCGCTTCGGCGACACCGCGATTGTGGACAACGTCTCCTTCACGGTCCGCGAAGGCGAAACCATGGGCCTGGTGGGCGAATCCGGCTGCGGCAAGTCCATCACGTCCCTCGCGGTCATGGGCCTGCTGCCCAAAACCGCGCAGGTCACCGGGTCCATCAAGTTCGACGGCAAGGAACTGCTGGATCCGGCCACCAGCCACAGCAGCATCAAGGCCTACGAAGGCCTCCGCGGCCAGCAGATCGCCATGGTCTACCAGGACGCCCTGAGCTCCCTGAACCCGTCCATGAAGATCAAGGACCAGATGGAGCAGCTGACCAAGCGGGGCGGCCGCAAGACCCCCACCGAGCTGCTGGAACTGGTCAAGCTCGATCCGGTCCGGACGCTTGCCAGCTACCCGCACGAGCTCTCCGGCGGCCAGCGCCAGCGCGTCCTGATCGCCATGGCCCTTTCCCGTTCGCCGAAGATCGTGGTTGCCGATGAGCCCACCACCGCCCTGGACGTCACCGTCCAGAAGCAGGTAGTGGACCTGCTCAACGAGCTGCGCGAACAGCTCGGCTTCGCCATGGTCTTCGTCAGCCACGACCTTGCTTTGGTGGCCTCGCTGGCCCACCGCATCACCGTGATGTACGCCGGCCAGGTAGTGGAATCCGCACAGGCTTCGGAGCTGCTGCAGAACCCGAAGCACGAGTACACCCGCGGCCTGCTCGGCGCCGTCCTCTCCATCGAGGCCGACGCCGTGCGCCTGCACCAGATCCCCGGCACCGTCCCGTCCCCGCGCGACTTCGCCCCGGGAGACCGCTTCGCCCCGCGTTCACTGCGGTCCGACGCCGACCCCAACCAGCAGCTGGTCCTGACGTCAGTCGGAGCCGCCGGTGGGGACGCTGACCACTACTGGGCGAGCCACCTGAAGGAGGATGCAAAATGAGCGTTTCAACCGGCAAGCCGGTCATCGAGCTCAAGGACGTTAAGGTCTACCACCACGCACGTGGCGGCGGGCTCTTCCGCCCGAACATCGTCAAAGCGGTCGACGGCGTCGACTTCAGCATCAGCCGCGGCGAAACCGTGGGCATCGTGGGTGAGTCCGGCTGCGGCAAGTCCACGCTCGCGTCCGTGCTTGTGGGACTGCAGACGCCGACGTCGGGCGAGGTGCTGTTCCACGGCAAGCCCGCCATCAAGCGCAACGCCGCCATGCGCAAGGAATTCGGCCGCTCCGTGTCGGTGGTCTTCCAGGACCCGGCCACCGCGCTGAACCCGCGCATGACCGTCCAGGACATCCTCACCGACCCGCTGCAGATCCACGGCATCGGCAACGCCGCATCGCGCGCGGCGAAGGTCAAGGAACTGCTGGCCTTGGTGGGCCTGCCGCAGTCCGCGGCCGAGGTCACGCCGTCGCAGGTTTCCGGCGGCCAGCGCCAGCGTGTGGCGATCGCCCGCGCCCTGGCACTAGACCCGGACATCATCGTGGCGGACGAGCCGACGTCGGCCCTGGACGTCTCCGTCCGCGCCCAGGTGCTGAACCTGCTCTCTGACCTGAAAACGCAGCTGAACCTCGGCATGGTGTTCATCTCGCATGACATCCAGACGGTCCGCTACGTCTCGGACCGCATCTGCGTTATGTACTTCGGCAAAATCGTCGAGCAGGGCACCGCCAGCCAGGTCTTCGACAGCCCCACCAACGACTACACCAAGAAGCTGCTGGGCGCCGCCCCGAGCCTGCTCCACATCTAGCTTTCCCACCTCAAATTTTCGTCTAACCATCAATATTTGGAGAACTCTGTGACCACCGTCGCTTCCCGTTTCCAGGGCGTCATTCCGCCCGTCGTAACCCCCCGCACCGCCGATGGAGCCATCGACGTTCCGTCGCTGGAAAACGTCACCAAGCACCTGCTCGACGGCGGCGTCAGCGGCCTGTTTGTGCTCGGTTCCTCCGGCGAGGTCACGCACATGACCAACACCGAGCGCGACCTCGTCGTGCAGACCGTGGCAGGCGTGAACGCCAGCCAGGTGCCGCTGATGGTGGGCGCTGTAGAGCAGACCACCAACCGCGTCATTGAAGAAGCAAAGCGCGTCATCGCGCTGGGCGCCGACTCGATCGTGGCCACCAGCCTGTACTACGCCATCTCCAACGCCCAGGAGAACGGCACGCATTTCCGCTCCATCGCCGCCGCCGTCGACGTTCCCGTCTTCGCCTACGACGTGCCGGTGCGCACCCACTTCAAGCTGCCCACCGACCTTCTGGTCGAGCTGGGCCGCGAGGGCGTCATTGCCGGGGTGAAGGACTCCTCCGGCGACGACGTCTCGTTCCGCCAGCTGCTGCTGGCGGCCAAGGACATCCCCAACTTCGACATCTTCACCGGCCACGAAGTGGTTGTGGACGGCGCCCTCCTGGGCGGCGCCCAAGGTGTTGTTCCGGGCCTCGGCAACGTTGACCCGGCCGGCTACCGCCGCCTGTTCGACGCCGCACAGGCCGGCGACTGGGCCCAGGCCGCAGCCGAGCAGGACCGCTTGGCCGACGTCTTCGAGATCGTTTACACCCCCAAGCCCGGCCGCATGTCCGGCAACGCCGCGGGCCTGGGCGCCTTCAAGACCGCCCTGCAGCTCATGGGCATCATCAAGACGAACGTCATGAGCGCCCCCATGCTCTCCCTGGACGAGGACGAGACCAAGGCAATCCGCGCCATCCTGGAACGCAACGGCCTGATGTAGGTTCCTCGTGGCTGGCGGCCGCCTGTATAACGACACCGGTGATCGAGCCTGTCGAGATCCCCTGTTAGGAAGAGAATGATGTACGCGATCGGTGTTGACCTTGGGGGTACTAAGACTGCTGCCGGGGTTGTTTCCGGGGACGGGGAGGTCTTGTTTTCGGAGACTATTCCTACCCTGAACCGGGAGGGCGGCGACGCGATCCTGGACGCTACTGCGGCGCTGGTTTCTTCCCTTATGTCGCGGGCACAAGCAGAGGGTCTCGATGTTGCGGGCGTTGGCGTTGGTTCAGCTGGCGTTATCGATGCCGGGCGCGGTGTTGTGGTGTCCGCTACCGATGCCATCCTCGGGTGGGCCGGGACGGAGCTGACCGCAGGGTTGGCCGCCCGGCTCGGCCTGGCGCCGGAGGCTGTCCAGGCCGTGAACGATGTCCATGCGCACGCCCTGGGTGAGTCGTGGACGGGTTCCGCCGCAGGAACCTCAAGCTCGCTCCTGGTGGCCTTCGGCACCGGCGTCGGCGGCAGCTTTGTCCTGGCCGGGCACCCGGTCCTCGGACACCGCTACGCGGGCGGACACGTGGGCCATTTCGCCTCCCCGTATGCGTTCCACGAGGGCAAGCCTGTGCCCTGCGTCTGCGGCGGGGCCGGGCATGTTGAGGCGATAGCCTCCGGGCCCGCCATCCGCGAGGCGTACGCGCGGCTGGGCGGCCAGGAGCCGGCGTCGGACGCCCGCGGCGTCTTTGCCCTCGCCGGCGCCAGCGATGCCATAGCCATCAAAGCCGTGAGCATGGGCGCCGCCGCGGCCGGCCAGGCCGTGGGCGGACTCGCCAACATCCTGGACCCCGAAGTGGTGGTGGTTTCCGGCGGGCTCTCCGACGCCGGAGCCCCCTGGTGGCGCCCCATGGAGCGCGCCCTGCGCGCCGAACTCCTGCCGGCACTGCTCGGCCTCCCCGTCCTGCCCGCTAAACTCGGCAACGCAGCAGCAATTGTGGGCGCCGCGCGCCTGGTGCTCACCACTCCGTCCTGAGCACCGTTGTCCCAAGCACCGTTGTCCCAAGCACCTCGCCCCACCCCGATCTTCAGCCCTCCGCCAACCTTCCAGAGGAACCGACCGTGATTCTGACCCCCGAAGCCCTCGAAGCCCTGCGCGGGCAACTCATCGTCTCCTGCCAGGCGTATCCGGGCGAGCCCCTGCGGGACCCGCGCACCACGGCGCAGTTTGCCGCTTCCGCCGTGATCGGCGGCGCCGCTGCCATCCGTGTCCAGGGCCTGGCCGATGTGCAGTTCACGCGGGCAGCGGTGGAGGTTCCGGTGATCGGGCTCTGGAAGGACGGGCACGACGGCGTTTTCATCACTCCCACACTCCGCCACGCTTTGGCTGTGGCCAACGCGGGCGCCCACGCGGTGGCGATCGATGGCACGCGCCGGAAGCGTCCGGACGGCCTGACGCTGGCCCAGACGGTGGCGGGCATCCACCAGGATTCCCACGCCTTGGTGATGGCGGACTGCGGCTCGTTCGACGACGCCGCCGCCGCTGTCGAGGCCGGGGCCGACCTGATCGGCACCACGCTGTCCGGTTACTCCGGCGAGCGCCCCAAGACGCACGGCCCCGACCTGGAACTGCTGGAGCAGATCGCCGCGGCCGGCTTCGGCGTGCCGCTCATCGCCGAAGGCCGCCTCCACTCCCCCGCCCAGGCTCGGCAGTGCCTCGACGCCGGCGCGTTCGCCGTCGTCGTCGGTACCGCGATCACGCACCCGGCCACCATCACCGGCTGGTTCGCCGAGGCCCTCAAGTGACGCCGCCGCCGGAACGAGCACAGCCGGAACAAACACAGCCCACCGCCGCTGAGTCCGGGAACTACCTGCTGGCCGGCACGGTCCTCACCGACGGCTCGATCCAGGCCGACGCAGTGGTGGCCGTCGCGGACGGCCGCATCGCGTATGTGGGGCCCCGCGCCGGTCTTGATGAGGCGTCGCTGCCCGGCCTTGAAGAACTCGACCTGCCGCCGGGCAGCATGATTCTGCCCGGCCTCGTTGACCTGCACTGCCACGGCGCTGTGGGCGGCGACTTCCCCAGCGGCGACAGCGAGGCTGCCAGGACCGCCGTCGACTTCCTGCACCGCAGCGGCACCACCACGCTGCTGGCAAGCACGGTGACCGCGTCCCGTGAGGACCTGCTGCGCGGCCTGGAAACCCTGCGGCTGCTTGCCGATGAAGGGCTCATCGCGGGCATCCACTCCGAGGGGCCGTTCCTGTCCCACGCGCGCTGCGGCGCGCAGGATCCGCGGTACCTCCGCGAACCGGACCTCGCCCTGCTGGGTGAGCTGCTGGCTGCGGCCGGCGGCCACCTGCGGACCATGACCTACGCGCCGGAGCTGCCCGGCGCCGATGCCGTGGTGCGGACGCTCGCCGAGCACGGCGTCACGCCGTCGCTGGGCCACACTGACGCGGACGCGCGGACGTCGGCGGCCTCCCTCACCGGGGCGGCGGAGCTGCTGGCGGCCTCCGGCCTGGGGACCGTATCGCGCCCCACGATCACACACCTCTTCAACGGCATGCCGCCGCTGCACCACCGCAGCCCCGGACCGGTCGCCGCGTGCCTCCGGCTGGCCGGGGCCGGCACGATCGCCGTCGAACTCATCGCCGACGGCGCGCACCTGGACCCCGAAACGGTCCGGATGGTCTTCGAGCTGGTGGGGGCTGAAAACGTGGTCCTGGTGACGGACTCCATGGCCGCCACCGGGCTGCCCGACGGCGACTACGAGCTTGGCCCCGCAGCCGTCTCGGTCAGCGGTGCCGTCGCCCGGCTGAGCAACGGCACCCTCGCCGGCGGGACGGCCACCCTGCTGGACGTTGTGCGGCGGACCATTGGCGCCGGTGTGGAGCCGGCCGCCGCTGTTTTGTCAGCCACGGCGGTTCCGGCCGCGATCATCGGCCAGGGGCAGGAATTCGGAAGCCTCCGCGCGGGGCTGCGGGCCGATGTCGTAGTGGTGGACCGCAACTTCCGCCGCGTCCTGGTCCTACGCGAGGGGCGCACCCTGAGCCGCCCCGCCGTCGGGGTTTAGCGCCGACGCCGGCCGCCTGACGCTCCGTGGTGACGAGGGCCTGGCGGAAAGTGCATAGGCGACCGTGTTCAATGTTTACCTATAGGACACGGCAGGGCGGGCTCCAGGTCAAGAATTTCGCAATCGCACATCCGCCGCGCTGCGTGGTTGGGCAAACGAACAGCGCCCTTTCCGCGTGCGGCGTCTAGCGTCTATAGGGCATGTGGCTCAGGTCACCCGCCGCCCAGCGTTGAACCTGACGGTCCGCCTATCGAAAGCCTCGTCACCATGAACACGGACACACAGCTGTCAAAAACACTCAAGCCACGGCATCTCTCCATGATCGCGATCGCCGGCGTCATTGGCGCCGGGCTGTTCGTTGGCTCAGGAGCAGCGATTAAGCAAGCGGGCCCAGGCATACTCCTGGCTTACGCGGCAGCCGGACTCGTGGTCATCCTGGTCATGCGGATGCTCGGCGAAATGGCCGCGGCCAATCCGGAAACCGGATCCTTTTCCGCTTACGCCGACAAAGCGCTGGGACGCTGGGCGGGGTTCAGCATCGGTTGGCTGTATGCCTGGTTCTGGATCATAGTCCTGGGAATCGAGGCGACCGCCGGCGCAGCAATTATGCACCGCTGGGTGCCTGGCATCGACCAATGGGTGTGGGCGCTACTGCTCATGGTCCTTCTGACGCTGACCAACCTTGGCTCGGTGAAGTCCTATGGTGAATTCGAGTTCTGGTTCGCGTCCATCAAAGTGACGGCTATCGTGCTTTTCCTGCTGTTCGGTATTGCCGCCATCCTGGGCCTTGTCCCCGGGGTTCCCGCCCCAGGAGTCAGCAACCTCCTTGAGAACGGCGGGTTCCTTCCGAACGGTCCAGGCGCCGTACTCGCCGGCATTCTGGTGGTGGTGTTCTCTTTCTTCGGGGCCGAGATCGCCACGATCGCCGCCGGCGAGTCCGAAAATCCCGTGGACGCGGTCAAGAAGGCCGTCCAGTCCACCGTATGGCGCATCCTGGTCTTCTACATCGGCTCCATAGCCATCGTCGTAACCCTGCTGCCTTGGAACTCCGCCAGCGTGGCCAAGAGCCCGTATGTGGCCGTCATTGAGCTGTTCGGCATCCCGGGTGCGGGAACCATCATGGATATCGTCGTGCTGACATCGGTCCTGTCTTGCCTGAATTCCGGCCTCTACACCGCCAGCCGCATGCTGTTCTCCCTCTCCCAGCGAGGAGACGCCCCGAAGGCCTGGACCAAGATCTCCAAGCGCGGCGTTCCGGCTGCTGCCGTTCTGTCATCCACCGTGGTCGGATTCATCACGGTCGGACTGAACTATGTTGCCCCGGAAACGGTATTTCTTTTCCTGGTCAATACCTCCGGCGCCATCGCACTCTTCGTGTGGCTGGTCATCGCCACCTCACAGCTGATCCTGCGTCGCCGCATGGGCGCAGCCGCCAAGGACCTCGCCATGAAGATGTGGCTTTTCCCGTACCTGACGTGGGTCGCAATCGCCAGCATCGTCGCACTGCTCATCGGCATGCTGATCCTGGACGCAACCCGCGAATCGCTGCTGCTCTCCATGGCACTCGCCGCCGTCGTCGTCGGCATTGCCGTATGGCGATACCGGAAGAACCTAAGCCCACAACAGCCCAACGACGTCAACGAACCCGAAGACGCGTCGCTGCGCACTCCCGCCCTGTAGCCAGCAGCTGCGAAGGCGACTCATCCGGTGGCGCGTCGCGTGGGTCTGGTACACCGTCGCGCTTCTCCTCCCCACCGTCCTTGCCCTGGTCACGGGACTCATCACCATGGCACTCGGGGCCTCCGCCCCGGGCCTCGCGCAGCTGACGTGGAGCGGGCTGCTGACCGTCTTCGCCGTCCGGCTGGTCAATCCTATGGACGGACCACTGGGCGAAGAACCCGGGTTCCGCGGCTACGCCCTCCCCCTCCTTCAGGCGTCCCGGCCTCCGCTGGTGTCCGCAGCGACCGCGCGGAGCTGATCTACTTCGTGGTCGTCGTCCTCACGGTTCTGGCCACTGTGGCGCTGGACCGCCGGGCATGGGGCAAGGCACACCGCCCGGCCACCGCCGTCGGGCGTTTCTCCTTCAGGAGGCGTCCCAGGTGAACGACGGCGGGCAACAGTCGCCCTGCGAACGGCGCCTCTGTACCCCGTCAAGACCTGGCCGCATCGCGCTAGACTTTCGATTATGACCGGTGCCCCTGCCCGTCTTCTGGCTTGGCTCGTTGCCCTGACGATGCTCCTCACGGCGTGCGCGCCCGCGATCGGCTTTGACGAGACCGCCACCGATCGACCGATAGCAACGTCCTCGGCCCGGCCAGCCGCTGGCGACGTCGCCCCCGCCCCTCACCGGACGCCGGTTCCCACGCCGACGCCGGTTCCCACGCCAACGGCGGTGCCCCAGGCGTTTGCCCTGAACCTCTACCAGGAGGGGGACTTCGTGCCGCAGTACACATTCGACTGGTGTGTGGCGGCGAGCATCCAGATCGCGCACAACCTCATCGATGACACGGGGGGCGGCACGTGGGCCGATCGCGCTCAGCAGGGCGACCTATGGGAGATGGCACGGACACGGTCGTCCAACTCATTCAACGGTGCAAATCCGCTCGGTTGGGCAGAGGTGCTGACCGACGTCGGTATGGGGCCATACGCCGTTGTCAGCATCGCCGACTACGAGGACGCGCTGCGAACGGCGGCGCGTGCCATCACCGAAACGGGCCGGCCGGTCGGGCTGGTCATGTGGAGCGGCCGCCATGCCTGGGTGATGAGCGGGTTCGAGTCGCTCGGCGATCCCGGCCAGTTCCCGGAGTTCTCGGTCACCGGCGTCCGCGTCCAGGATCCGCTCTACCCGCACGGCAGCGGGCAGTGGGGTCCATCGCCTGCGCCCAACAGCCTGCTCAGCCCCGAGCAGCTGGCGACGCAGTTCGTGGTCCGTGAGCCGCGACGCTGGAGCAGCGATCTGCCGGCGGGCTACCTGCTGGTGCTGCCGCAGGCCGAGGCCTGATCAGGCCTTTTGCGCTGGCCTACTCGGGAGTGAAGAGAAGCTCACCAGCGATTCCGGTTGGGCTTCAGCACGTTCAAGGAAGAGGCAGCGCGCCTAGCTTTAGCATTCTCAGAATCCAGACGTCCCTTAGTGCGCCTCGGAAGCGCTTGAGGAGATCCATTGACCCGGGACTCTAGGCTTGGGTTGTCCATCACAGTGAGGGAACCACCCGATATGAGTCCCCTATTTCAGACCACTGCGGCATATCCGAATGCCTTAGTGCTCTTAATAACCGAAGACGACCCAGCGTTCCGGACATCGACGGAACAGCCAACATTCTGCAAAGTGAGAGCATGCTGCGCCCTTGCGGTCCAACACGACCTAGACGGTGACGTTGAGCTCCGAATCACTCACGAAGCGCCTCTTCCGATATGATCCTGCTTTTCGATGGCATCCTTCCACGAGCCGCAGGCTTGTTGAGATCGAGACTGTTTATTCGGACCGCATCGCCGGCATCAGGACCCTCACAGTAGATCTTCCGGTTCGCATTTGGGGTGACAATCCCCGGCAGCCTGAACACGTTGTGATCGAATGCCTTGGGCTGGTGGAGCTCACAAAGCGCGAATCCCGAGCGCGTTCAACGTGCCGCATAGACCGTCATGGCGTTCCGTAGAACGTGTCACGTTTTGAGCCTTCAAATCGACCCCTTACGGGTCGTTCGTGAACCAGAGGATTCGTTGTCCAGGACCCCCTTTCCAGAAGACGTGCACGTGAGGATATCGTCGGGGTAGTGAGGGCTGAGTTCTTCGCGCACAGCCCCGTCGCTCCTGTCGGGGATTCGTTTTCGATGGGAGTGCTATGTCTGGTCTTCAGGTCCATCCGGATGTCGCCATGGTGATGAGGGTTCTCGGCGACCTCGGCCTCGTCTGTTCCCCCGCCAAAGTCGAGGCCGACAACGCTGAGTACGGTGCCGCGATCTCGGCAATCGGTCGGTCTCCGGTTCGCTTCAGGGTCGGAAAGCTGACCGCGACGAAGGTGGGCTTGTTCGTGACAGTGTGGCGGCGTTCTCTCGATGGGTCGACCGAACCTCTGCCTGCGGAGGAGTGCAGCGACGTGCTGGTGATCTGCGTACGGGAGGATTCCCGAGTCGGAGCATTCGCTTTTCCGAAGGCGGCGCTGGTCAAGCACGGCGTCGTGTCCGTTGGCGGCGCCGGAGGCAAGCGAGGGTTCCGCATCTATCCACCCTGGTCAGCTACGACGAATCGGCAGGCGAAAGAATCCCAGCAGTGGCAGTGTAATTACTTCTTCGAGATGGCTGACGGATCCGCCACCGATGCGCAGCGAGCCAGTCGACTCTTCGTTGTGGCCTAGACGGATTCGGCGACATTCGGTCAGGCCAGCTCAGGTGGCGGGCCGTCGTCGAGCGCTGCTCCACCCCAAGCGAATCCGACAGACTTTGTCGCGAAGTGCTGCCACTAGAGTTGCAATCAGCAGCCTGCTTGGTTGTGAATCGAAGAGGCATTTGGCCTTGTTCTGTCAGCGGTAGATGCCGGTATCCGTTTGAAGAACCCTGCACGGGACAGCCCGTAGTGCCCGGTATGCGACCGCTATTTGGGTGTCTCGTTCTGTTCTCTTTCGGCGAGCCGCTGGAGTTGCCATCTATGCACGTCGGGCAGCCAATCCAACGGGGCCGATGGGCCGACACGCGGGTCGTCGGGAACACCGCCGTCTCGCAGGGCCAGCACGTACGCGCGATCCTGGTTGATACGTGCTCGTAGCTGCCCAGCTCCGCCGACCGAGCCGTGACCAGGGATGACGGCATCAACGTCGTCGGCCACGCTGTCAAACAGCCTCAACGCGGCGAGGTAGTCCTCGATCGGATTCGCGGCCTCCAGGTCGAGGAACGGCATCAGGATGTCAGAAAGCATATCGCCGGCGACGAGGACGCGGCGCTCCTCGATCAACAGCGCCGCATGGCCGGGGGCATGAGCCTGATGCTCGATGATCCGGACTGTGGGGCCATCCCAAGGAATCTGCGCCGTATCGGCGGGCAGACCGGTAATGAGACCGAGCAGATCCATCGGGATATCCTCGGCGTACTCCGGCGGGAGCCCCTCGGCTATGCGGGCCTTCCAGTCCGCGTTCGACAGCAGATCTTGGATAGAGGCCGCGCAGCGGGCTGTACCGTAACGGGGCGCGTCGCCGAAGTTCGCGTGCCAGAGCACGTGGTCCCAATCAGGATGCGTCGAGAAGCCTGCCACGACGGGCTGGCCCAACTCGCGAAGGTCGTTCGCGAGGGCCGACATTTCATCGCCCGTAATACCGGGGTCAATGAGCAACACACCGTCCCGGCCCTGCACGACAACGGAATTACTCTGGATGAACTCGCTCTCGTGAACCAGAACGCCCTCAGCGACTTCCTCCAGCATGGAATGCCTTCCGCTTGTGGTTTGCAACCCCTTGTCGAGACGGTATTAGCTGGCGGTAGTAGATTGCAAGCACTATGGGCGAAGCGGATGAGCCGCAGTCAAGGTGCCCGATCAACGCGCGGTGGAGGCGTTCGGCGATCGCTGGACCCTGATCGCGCTCCGCGACATCGTCTTCGGAGACAAGCACTATTTCCGAGAGCTGCACGCGGGCTCACTTGAGGGCATCGACTCGAGTATCCTCGCGGACCGGCGCAGCTTGGCAGCTCATTTTCCGAAGTCGACCGCGCGGAATGTCCAATGCCAGCATGGTCACTATGCAGTAATAGTCGAGACCGGATCGGGACTGTCCGTAAAGGAGTACGCCGATAACGGCTAAGCCAAAAGGCCAGCGACGACGAGGAGAAATGAGAGGCCGGACATTACCTTGGGTCTGACAGCAGCTAGGGTCCACCCATTAGGCCGCAACCGGCGGCGCCCTGATCGGTGCGCACGACGATAAAGACTCCGGCGTCATCAGACGGCGGCTGCGCAAATACCTCAGCCCCTCCCACTGTCCTGCCCTGTGCAGATAGGCCGGTCATATCGTGTTCACGTGGCTTCGCGTCGGGACCACAGTTATATTCGCGGTCGGCAAACTGCACTTTGGAAGGAACTTCCTCAGGCCACAGGCCACAGGACCCAGTCTGATGTCTGTTGATGGACGCCCCATAACCGCACACCGGCGACAACGCCTACAAGAACTAACGTGGAAACTATCAATGTCAGGGTGATTCGCGTCCCCCGGCTCATGAAGCAAACAATCCACGAATACAACGTGAAGGTCAATGAATGGAATGAGCAACTTTTGAAGGGTTCTCATTGTTCCGGATTGAAAGCAATGCGGGGTGAAACCCAGGGATCCGTTGTGAAATCCACACGGAATCGGGCCTGAGTGGCCACCACCATTCGACGGACCGTTGGCCGGCGCTTCGCAACTAGGAAGCCGACTGGCAGATCTACAGCTCCACCTCCCCGACCAGCGCCCTCACCGCAGCATCGGCGGCCATGAACTCGTAATTCCGCGCCGTCGCGCGGAAACCCGGAAATCCTCGCTGTTTTTGTGCCCGCTTGAGAAGCGGCTTCCTAGGAACCTGTGGCCCTTGTTGGGTCCCCTGACACGACATGGTTGTATGAGGAGAGATGACGGGCAGGTCGCCACATCTTTTTGACGGACCGCTTCCGACGCAACGCCGCGTTCGAGTAGTCCGGATCCGTCCAGCAGCAGGCGGTTTCGCAGGCCCTTACCGAGGGCTGTCGCGCGGGGTGCACCCGCCTGCAGGGGGAAACACCATGGCTGGTCTTTTTGAGTTATTCGTTGATGCGCAATCGCAGTTCAGGTTCCGGCTCCTCGACGACAGAGGAGCGGTAATGGCCGTGTCGTCCGGTTTCGATGACAGGTTAGCAGCCGTCGCCGGAATCGATGCCGTACGAGAATGTGCGGGCACGGGTCTGATCGCCGACCTCTCGGACCCGACTCCCGACGCGGACGGAAGTGATTTAAGCGACGCTCCGAACGATGGCCTCAGACACCGGTCCTGACATACGCGTTCGCGGGTCAAGGGCCCTGGTCGGGTGGGACACGCTCACGCTCAGGTGTACGCGATCTCCTGCAGTTTTCTTACCCTGACGACATAGGTCTCTGGCTGCCTCAAGTTTCGCCGCAGTCATCGCCGGCGGACTTCCACCATGCCGGGCCCTGGTTCTCCGTGAACAGGTTAGTACCGGGAAGCCCCACTTACCGCACGCCCTCCGTGCGAGTGACACCGTCGAGCTCCGCGAGAATCTCCCCCTCACCCGTGGGCTAATCTCAGTCCTTGCGTAGACAGCGCAGTGTCCATTAGAAAGACCGCCAGCCTCCTCGCTAGTGGTGTGTCTCAGTTTTGCTTGACGGCTTGGAGTGCGACTCGGCCGCGGGCGACTTTTTCGAGGATGGATTACGCTGTCGCCGTCCACACCAAGGGCTTGGGCTCATCGTTGTGGGCGGCGAGGTATCCCTCGATCGCTGAGATCAGGTCGGGCACGGAATGGAACGCACCGCGCCGCAGGGCCTTGTCCGTCAGCTCCCTGAACCAACGCTCGACCAGGTTCAGCCAGGACGAGGACGTGGGCGTGAAATGCAGGTGGAACCTTGGATGCTTCTCCAGCCACGCCCTGACGTTGGCATGTTTATGTGTCGCGTAACTGTCGAGAATAAGGTGCACGGCCAGTCCGGCGGGGACTTCCTTCTCGAGTGTTTTCAGGAACGTCAGGAACTCGTTGTGGCGGTGCTTGGGCAAACAGGAACCGATGACCTTTCCACTGGCGACGTCCAGTGCGGCAAAAAGGGTCGTCGTGCCGTTGCGCTTGTAATCATGGGTCATCGTTTCACCCCGGCCCTTCTTCATCGGCAGAGACAGCTTCGCTGCTTCAGTAAAAAGCCACTTGCACGGGCTTGAACCTGAAAGGCTCGCCGCACTCGGGTCCGAAGGGGTGCTCCCCGGTTGATTCCGTTTCTATGGGCAAATCACGGGCTACGCGGCCACCAGAAGTGGCCCGGCCTCCACAAAAATCGAACTGACACTAACGAGCGGATCCCTCAGCGGGAACGACTGACGCAGCCGCAGCCCGAGCAGCGGCCGCGTAAGTTTGTAACATCGTCCGGGCAGGCGCTTTGAATGCGAGGCCCCTTCCGCTTGCTTAGGGAATCAGTCGCTGGTCTCGGAGACTCTGGAAAATTCTCAAGAACATCGCTTCGCTGTCAACATATGTGTGGAAGCCGGCACGCCTCGACTTTGACGTGTCGGCGATGACGTCGTAGTCCCACGCAAAGACGAAGTCGCCAAACTGCCAGGAGGACACATCAGAGTAGGGGGTCTTGGCCAGAGCGTGCTTCGCAACCATTGCATCCCAGAGTTCAGATTTGTCTGCCATCACGTCGCTAAGGCTCATCGGCAAAGGTGGCGCTACATCGAGGTCGAAGAACGCGGCAATTTTCGGCCACATCGAGGACCAGCGGAACATGTCACCGTTTGTGATGTTGAAGGCTTGGTTCCTGCTGCCGGGGTTTGTTGCAACCCAGACGGTAGCTTCCGCCAGCAGCCCTGAGTCCGTCATCTCGATCAGGCTTGTGTAGGCCCCGGGCTTGCCAGGGAACCGGAACGGGACGCCGAGCTCTTTGCTGATAGAGGCGTACACCGCAATCACCATGGCGAGGTTCATGGGGTTGCCGAGCCCAATGCCGGCCACAACCGAGGGTCGCAGTGCGGACCACGACCAACCGGCGTCAGCCTGCCGGCGCTCAAGGAACTGCTGCTGGTCGACGTTGAACTCCGGCGGCATATGCGGCGGATCGTCCTCACGGGCCGGCGTCGAGAAGGGTCCCAGATGAGCGCCATAGACCTTGTACCCCTGCATCAAACTGATGTGCTCCAGGTTCGGCGCCACGGGTTCGATCGCGTCGACGACATTCCTGAGCATCGCCAAGTTCGGCGGCACCAGTTCCGCCCAGCTGGCGCGATCCTGATAAGCGGCATAGAAGACATGAGTGACCCCAGTCAGGCTGGCGAGTTTCAAAGCGGTGTCGTCTTTGTCCAGAAGGTCAACGGCGATATGCCGAACCGAGCCCTGATTGGCCCCTCCCCGCCGAGAAAGTCCGATGATCGTCCAGCCTCCCACGCGGTCGAGGTGCTCGATCAAGTTTCCGCCGATCACACCCCGTGCTCCGACGACTAATGCAGTTCTCGGTGCCATGCTTCCTCCTTCATCGTAAAAACGTGATTTACCGATCTAATTTGTAGCACAGCATCGCGACATCGCGATATTACGATGTCGGGCTACTCTGGAGGCATGGCAGAACTCAGTGACGACCAACTGGTGAGCGCATTCAAAGCGCTCGGCCACCCAACCCGCCTGGCAATTCTGAGCTGGCTCAAGGACGGCGACTCATTTCCGCCGCAGGACCGGCCGGCGGACGAGGTCGGAGTGTGTCTGAAACACATTCAGGCGCGTGCAAAGGTGTCACAGTCCACCGCTTCACAGTTCATGGCGACGTTGCAACGCGCGGATCTTGTGATCTGCACTCGCATCGGCCAGTTCTCCCACTACCGACGTAACGAGCAGACCATAGCCAAGCTCGGCAAGGCCATCGGCGCCGACGTTTAGCCGCACCGCCGTCCCGTTCGCGACAAGATCGCCATGCGAACCCTAGGCAATATCGCTCTGACGCACGCTTGCAAGGCGAACCCTAAACGGGACGAAAGTCCGTGATCGTCGCCTACGTGCACCACGAGGCGTCCTACCCCGGACCATTTAGCTGTCTGGTGCGGCAGGTTCAAGCTGAAGTTCGATGGAACCAGTCACGTTCTCTACCTGTTTCCTTGGGTCCGAGAGAGCCGGCGGCAGCCCATCTAATGGCGCTTTAGTCGCTCACGAAGCACGGCCATCATGTTTTTGTTGAGCAGACCGAAATTGACACACCAGTCTCATCAACCGAGATTAGCTAGTTCGACCCGCCCCTAAGCCGGTCGCCCACCGGTGCAAACATTTCTCAAAACTTTCAGATCTCGATCACTGTATTTCCGCAGCGGGTCGATTACCGTAGGACCCGCCCGCAAAAATGCCCGCGGGGGGACAAACGGTACATTCAATACCATGACCGGACTCCTCGGTGGAATGCTATGGCTACATACATAGATTGGCGCTTGACCACTGGGAACCCACGCCAAGGGCGACTCTTATGGCGCTCAGAGCGAAAATGGGACACCGGACATGACCGCAGTTATGCGAAGGGCCAGTTATGGCTACAAATGGAACCCCTTGCTACGTTCATAGAACGGAGTTGGAAGAAGCGGACGGCACAGCGGCGGTGAAAAACCTTCAGGAACCCGGCCCACGCAGTGGCCTGGCAGGAAGGCACGCCGCGGAAAGTCATTCTCGGTCCCCGTCTACGACACAACGGGGCAAAGCAGCGGTCGGGAGTTCGTCATCGGACCTGCCAACGGGAAGTGGCCTGGCGCCTACCGACAGGTTCGTTCCAGACGGTCCCATACATACAGCGAAGCCGGTAGCACCCAACTAATCAGCCACAAGTGGATGCAGGACCAGAACAACGCCATATACCGCTGCGATTCACACATTCCTGAGTCATCAGGTCCGCAGTAAGAATTGGCAAGCAGCCAGCGCCTAGGCGCTGGCGGCCGCCCCAGACACGCGCACGGCGACCTGCCCGCTCCCCTGCGCCAGCTGCGACGCGGCGGCTTCGTCAGCCACCACCGTCACGTGCGGGTGCAGCTGCAGGACCGACCCCGGGCAGTCAGGCGTGACGGGCCCGTTGAGGGCGGCGGCCAGGATGCCGGCCTTGTCCGCGCCGTTGACCACCAGCAGGAGATGGCGGGCTTCCAGGATGGTGCCCAGTCCCTGCGTGATGCAGCGGAGCGGCACTTCTTCCGTGGTGCTGAAGTAGCGGGCGTTCGCCTCGCGGGTGCGTTCCGTGAGGACTTCCACACGGGTCCGGGAGTCCAGGGCGGAGCCGGGCTCGTTGAAGGCCAGGTGACCGTTATGGCCGATGCCGAGGATCTGCACGTCGATGCCGCCAACGCCGGCAATGGCGGCGTCGTAGTCAGCGGCGGCAGCCTCGGGGTCTGCGGCGCTTCCGTCCGGCACGGCAACATTGACGGGATCCAGGTGCAGCCGTTCAGTCACTTCGCGCCGGACAACTTCGGCGTAGCTTTCGGAGTGTCCGGCGGGCAGGCCCACGTACTCGTCGAGGGCGAAGGCCCGGACGGAGGACGTGTCGAGCCGGTGGTTTGCGAGCGCCGCATAGATGGGCAGCGGCGATCCGCCCGTGGCCACGCCCAGGACGGCATCGGGCTTGCTGCGGATGACGGCAGCGAGGATCCCGGCGGCGACGGAACCGGTGGCTGAGGCGGTAGGCACAACGAAAATTTCCACGGCGAAGGCACTCTCTACGAAAAAGGGCAGGGCTAAATCCGCCCGGGCGCAGGCGGCGAAGGAAAGGCGGAGGGAAACAGGCTAGGCGGCCGCGACATCCTTGAGTTTCAGGCGGATGCCGTCAAAGTGGCGCTGCAGGCGTTCGGACGCAAGAGCCTTGTCCTTGTTGGCCACGGCCTCGAAGATGTCCCAGTGGTCCTGCGTCTGCTGCTCGAGGTTGACCGGGCCTGTACCGATGGCCAGGTGGATCTTGCGGTAAACCTGCCAGAACACATCCATGAGGTTGATCAGCAGCTCATTGTTCAGGGGGGCGTACAGGCGGCGGTGGAATTCGGCGTCGTGCTCATGCATCGGCTCCCCCTTCTTGGCCGCGTCCTCCATGGCTTCCATGGTGGAGCGCAGGTCAGCCACGTGCTCGTCGGTGAGCAAGTCAATGGCCGGTCCGATCAGCCCGGACTCCAGGGCCTGGCGCACGTCGATGAGCTCCATGGCTTCCTCGCCCTTGTGGCGGAGGGACAGCCGGCCGCGGAACGTCAGGCCGGACACCAGGGCGCTGAAGTTGTTGGGTGCAACGAACATGCCAAAGCCATGCCGGATCTCGATGACGCCCAGTGCCTGGAGTACTTTCAGGGACTCGCGGACCGTGTTGCGGCCCACGCCGAGCTCGGCGGAGAGCTCACTTTCGGTGGGCAGCGCGTCACCGACGTCCAGGCCGCGGTCCAGAATGAGGTCCATGATCCGCGTCTGCAGGGCATGCGAACGGAGCTGCGCACTGAAACGGGCGGGCGATACTTCTTGCGATGCGATGGCCACGTGGGTCTCCTCCTTGCCGCGCTTAGGGGTCGCGACTTGTCCTACATCTAAGAGTACAGGAGATGGGACGTCCAATGTCTAGATATGGGGAACGTATTTTTTGAACAGTTCCAACTCTGAGGGACCGAATCTAACCCAGGAGCGCCGAATCTAACCCAAAAGGGACCGAACAAGCTCGCGGCACGCCCGGTAACCAGGCGTTTTGGGGTCGATCAGGGCGTAATGGTCACCGGCAACCCTGACCAGCCGGGTCTCCATGTTCGCCGTGGTTCCAGCGTTCGCATACGACTCGGACTGGCCCAAGGGAACGGTGGTGTCCTCGGATCCATGGACTGCGATGACCGGCACGGCCAGCGGAAGGGCGGTCATGGGGTCGGCGTACCTGTAGCGGTGCGGATATTTCGACGACGACCCGCCCAGGAGGTTGCTCACCGCACCGTTGCTGAGGTTTAGCCTCTCCGCCTCGGCCAGGTTGAGCAGGCCGGACTGGCTGACCACCCCGGTGAGGTGCACCGCGGAGGCATCTGAGGTACGGGGCACCTGGCGGTCAGCATCCGGCATTCCCAGCTGGGCAAGCTTCCCCCGGCCGGCAGCCCAGGCGGCCAGATGCCCGCCGGCTGAATGGCCCAGCGCCACCACCGCACCCAGGTTCAAGGCATGCTTGGCCGCGAGGTCACCCAGCTTGTCGATACCGGCCAGCACGTCAATGAAGGTGTTTGGCCAGCCGCCGCCGTTTCCGGCCCGGCGGTATTCAAGGTTCCAGGCGGCCATGCCATGGGCGGCCAGGTCCTTGGCGATGGGCTCCCCCAGCTCTGCGCCGTACTGCGAGCGCCAGTAGCCGCCATGGATCACCACCACCACACCGCGGTGCTCGCCGCCGGCCGGCAGCTCCGGCAGGAAGAGCTCGCCCCATTGGCTGGCGTCCTCGCCGTACTGGTACTTGTGCCGCTTCACTGCATCCCCCTTGGCACCGCCGCCGGCGGTACCGTCCCGCTCGGCGCCGGGCGAACACGCGGCGCCGAGAATTCCAACGGCCGCCGCGGCCGCCGCACCAACCAGCGTGCGAAAGACAAACGCCCGACGCCGCAGATCAGCCATGTGCAGAGCCTACAGCGTGGTGCCTCCCGGCAAAGTCGCCGAGCAGGAAACCGTAGATTTGTGCCCGTGAATTCCATCCTCGGGATGACCTGGAGGGACTACCGGGACGCAACAGCCGCCGTCGCGCGTTTCCTGCGGGCGCTCCGTGGCGCTCCCGCTGCTAAGACTTCGCCGGGACCACCGGCGGCCACCGGGGAAGGGCGTAGTGTCAGGAGTAGGAGATTTCGGGGGTGGCATATAGGTCCGGGGTTGAATATACGGGCCGCGCGCGAAGAGAGCGCTCAGCCGCCAGCCGGGTCGTGTGACCCCGGCGATGCTTGGAATTGAGGCCGCATGGCCGAGAATGATGCCCTGCCGACGGCGGAGCAATTACAGGACCTGCTTCTTGAGAGTCCGGATTTCACCGAATTCCTCCTGGGACTGACCGCGATTTCCGCGTCCTTGCTGGGCGGGGAGACGCCCCTGTTGTGTGCCATCACGGTGGAACGGGAGACCGGGCCAGCGACGGTAGCCAGCAGCACGGAGACGGCCCGGAGCCTGGACGAACGCCAGTACGCATTCGACGACGGTCCCTGCCTTACGGCGCTGCGGGAGCAGCGCACAGTCCTTATCCGTGATCTTCAGGCGGACGAGAGTTGGGCCTGGTATGCCGGGGCGGTCGCAGACGAAGGCATCCGGACAATCCTGGCCGTCCCCATCCCCACCGACAACGGTTCCCGCTCCGCCCTGAACTGCTACTCAACCCAGCTGGATACGTTTGCCCCGGACACGGTGACCGCCATTGAGGAGCACGCTGCATCGCTGTCCCGGATCCTGCGCTTGGCAATCCGCGTGCACCCTTCGGACCCCTACCCGGAGCATTTGAGGTCGGCGCTGCGGTCCCGGGCCGTTGTGGACTCGGCCGTTGCCCTGATCATGGTGCAGAACCGCTGCAGCCATGAAACCGCCGTCAAGCTCCTGCACCTTGCCTCCCGCAGCAGCAACCGCCGGCTGCATGACATTGCCGGGGACATCCTGCACCACGCCTCAGATATCCCCGTCATCACCGGAGGCGGGGAGAAATGATGGACGACGGCGGATTGGGCACCCCCCAGCCTGCCTTCGAGGCGGACCAGCGCAAGTTTGCGGCCGCCCAGTTCCAGAGCGGGAACATCAGCCTCCCGGCGCTATGGACCTACTATTACGGGATCGGCGGAAACGTCGATCAGCTCGGGGTGGACGCCTATCTGCACGAGCTGGTGGAATTGGCCCCGCTGCAGATGGATCTCATCCAGACCGCCATCAAGGAGATCACGGCGGACGGACCGGGAAGTGCACATGTCTCAGGACTTTGATATCCGAGAACCCCAATCCGGCAAAGTTGGACGTGCCGGCGCGGGCCTGCATGAGTTTGTGCTCCACCTGCAGGACCTCGTCCTGGCAAGCTCCGACGTCCGTGAATTCCTGGCCGCCACCGCCGCGATTTTTGCCACGCAGCTGTCACAGCCCGGGAACCACTTGTCCTGCGGGATCACGGTGGTCCGGCAAAAGCGGCCCGTCGCTGTGGCCAGCAGCGATACACTCGCCCGGAACCTGGACGAACTGCAAAACAGCTTCGGCCATGGACCTTGCCTGACAGCCCTCCGGACAAAATCCATGGTCCATGTCCCGGATCTGGACGCCGATGTCCGGTGGCCGAAATATAACCAGGAAGCCCGCAAGACGGGCATCGGCTCCATCCTGGCGGTCCCAATGCATCTGCAGGCTCCTTCGCAGGCGGTGGTAAACCTCTACTCCCCCAACACGGATGGCTTCCCGCATCACGGGATGGATGCGGCTGTTGGCCTGACGGGCATCGCCGCCAAGGCGCTGGACCTCGCCCTGAACATCGCACAGCTGCGCGACGCCCGTGACGACCTCGCCGCCGCCCTGAAGTCCCGCACCGTCATTGACACGGCCATTGGGGTCATAATGGCGCAGAGCCGGTGCAGCCGCGATGCGGCATTCCAGATATTGGTCAATGCGTCCAGTCACCGCAATATGAAGCTAAAGGAGGTGGCCGCCGGCATCATTTCTGGAATTGCCGGCGAACGGGTGTTTCCCACCACTTACGATGAATAGCCACAAAGCCGGTATTCGTGCAGGTCCGGGTCCGCAGCCCACCGCGCACGTTAGGCTTTACCTGAAGCGCTGAACGGTCACAAACAGGCTCATCCGGCACGCCGGAGGCCGGTCACGCAGAATGGCCGGAGGCAAAAAGCATGATCAAGAAGTATCCCCTGGATGAACTATCCACTGCCTTGGGCAGGATTATGGGGCTGCTCCTCACGGAAGAAAAAGTGGACCACGCCGTCCAGCATCTCTCCCGCGCCGTCAGGGATTCCATCCCGGGGACTCTTGGGGCAGGTGTCTCAATGCTTGATCCCCATGCCCGCCCGGTCAGCTCCGGATCTACCGACAGCGTGGTGGAACGCGCCGACGCCCTTCAGTATGAACTGGTCCAGGGGCCCTGCCTGACAGCCTGGGCCACCCAAGAGAGCATCCTCATCCATGACGTTGCAACTGAAGCCCGCTGGCCAAACTGGAGCGCCGCCGTCGTTGACTTGCCAATCCGCTCAGTGATCAGCACCCCGCTGATCGCCGACGGGCAGGCCATAGGTGCGATGAAGATTTACGCCGCCACCCCCGGCGCTTTTGAGGATGCCACCGCTGCCCTCATGGAGCTTTTTGCCTCCCCCGCGGCAACCCTTCTGTCTCATATCCAGACTGCCGAAACTCCGGAACGCATCAGTGACAGCCTTCAATCGGCTCTCTACAGCAGGGACCTGATTAACCGGGCCTGCGGAATCCTCATGGAGCGCCACACCATCACCGAGGACGCCGCCCTGCAGCAGCTGATGCGGCAGGCCCGCGCGACGCGCAGCACGCTTATGGAAGTCAGCGCCATTGTCCTGGCCGGGGTGGCCTCCGACCGGCGCAGAGGCAGTAGTGATGGGCTTCGATAGCAGCGAACCGGAGCAACGCCGCAGGCTCCAAGCAGCACTGGCAGCAGCACAAGTCAGCACGGGTGACCTGTGGCTTTACTACTTCGGCATCGGCGGTTCGGTCGGTGAGTATGAAGTGGAGGCCTACCTGCAGGGGCTTCTCTCGCTCCCCGAACTGCAACGGGACCTCCTGGCCATGGCGGCAAACGAACTGTTCAATGACCAGGCCAGCCCCCGCGCGCCCTACGCGGACGAGCTTGGGTCTGGGGATCCATCCCGCCCCGAGGATCCCTAGCGGGCCAAACGCTCTCTCACTAGTCCTTTTAGCCGAACGCTCTCTCGCTTGATGCAGCTTTGAGCCCAACGCTCTCTCGCTTTCTTGAGGCAAGTGAGAGAACGTTGGTGATTTTCCTGCGTTAAGTGAGAGAGCGTTTGATGGTGCCGGGTGCGTTGCCGCCCAGCCGTGCGGTGACTTTGTCCGCCGCTGCCCTGCAGGATTCGCCGAGGCTCTGCAGGCGCTCCTTGGAGACCCGGAACCGCGGGGCCGGGATGAGGACTGCTGCCACAAGGTCGCCGCGGTGATCGTAGACGGGGGCGGCGACGCCGACTTCATCCAAGGAGGACTCGCCGTAGTTGATGGCCCACCCGCGGCGGGAGTCGTCCTTAAGGCGGAGCAGATAGTCCTCAAGGGAGGCCTCGTCCAGCCCGGGGTAGGTAATGGCTCCGCTGCGCAGGAGGGCACGCACTCTCTCCTCCGGTTGGATTCCAAGGAACACCTGGACCGAGGAACTCAACGCGTCGCTGTAGCGGGCCCCCAGCGGCGCAGTGTGCTTGATCTGGTGGCGGCTGGCAATCTGCTCCACGCAGATCGACTCGTTGCCCTCCCACATCATCAGGGCACTGGTTTCGCCGGTCAGTTCCGTGAGTTCGCGCAGGACGGGATAGGCGACGCGCCGCTCCTCCAGTTCGGCCAGCAGCGGACCGGCGACGGCGATCAGGCCCAGTCCGAGGCGGAAACGGCGCGTGTCCGCATCGCGTTCCACGAGGTTTTCCTGTTCGAAGGTTGCCAGGATTCTTGACACGGTGCTCTTGTGCAGGCCCACCCGGTTGGCGATCTCCGTCACGCCAAGCAGCGGCTCGTCGGCCGTGAATGATCGAAGGACGGCGATGGCGTTGACGATGACTGAGGCGCCCTTGGTATCGCCCTTGCCGTTGGTGTCGCTGCCGTTGGTGTCAATGGAATCTGGTGTGGTCATGATGCTCACTATCATTGCGCATAGTCAGCGGAAAGCGGCGCCGCGACAGACACGGCGCCGCTTTCCGGGTCAGGGGTTGAGCCTGCGGGGTTTCGACAAGCTCAACCACCGGACGAGTCAGGCTCAACCACCGGTTAGGCTCCGATGATGTTGTACTCGGGGCCGAACGGGAACTTGGTGATGTTCTCGGCGCCGTCTTCGCCCACCACGAGGATGTCATGCTCGCGGTAGCCGCCGGCACCCGGCTGGCCGTCCAGGACGGTGATCATCGGTTCCATGGAGACCACCATGCCCGGCTCCAGCACGGTGTCGATGTCCTCGCGGAGCTCCAGCCCGGCTTCCCGGCCGTAGTAGTGGCTGAGGACACCGAAAGAGTGTCCGTAGCCGAACGTCCGGTTCGCCAGCAGGCCATGGCCCACGTAGATCTCGTTGAGCTCCGCGGCGATGTCCTTGCACACGGCGCCGGGCTTGATCAGCTCAAGGCCGCGTTTGTGGACCTCAACGTTGATGTTCCACAGTTCCAGCGAGCGTGCATCGGGTTCGCCGTAGAACAGGGTGCGCTCCAGGGCCGTGTAGTAGCCGCTGGTCATGGGGAAGCAGTTCAGGGACAGGATGTCGTGTTCCTGGATCTTGCGGGTGGTGGCCCAGTTGTGGGCGCCGTCCGTGTTGATGCCGGACTGGAACCAGACCCAGGTGTCCCGGATTTCGGAGTCGGGGAACGTCCTGGCGATCTCGTGGACCATCGCCTCGGTGCCGATCAGGGCGACCTCGTACTCCGTGATGCCGGCCGTGATGGCGTTGCGGATGGCCTCGCCGCCGAGGTCGCCGATCCGGGCACCGTGCTTGATGACCTCGATTTCCTCCGCTGACTTGATCATGCGCTGGCGCATCGCTGCCTGCGCCACGTCCACGAGCGTCGCGCCGGAGAAGGCGGCCTGGATCTTGTTGCGGTTATCCAGCGGCAGCGAGTCGTCCTCGACGCCGAGGCGGCGCGGGTTGATGCCGCGGGTCCGCAGGACTTCCTGGATGGCGAAGATGTAGTTGTCGCGGCGCCAGTCCGTGTAGACCAGGTTGTCACCGTAGCTGCGGCGCCAGGGCATGCCGGCGTCGATGTTGGCGGTGACGGTGACGGTGTCATCCTTGGTGACCACCATGGCGTAGGAGCGGCCGAAGGTGGTGAACAGGAAGTCGGAGTAGTACTTGATGGAGTGGTAGCTGGTCAGGACGACGGCGTCCAGGTCCTTCTCGGCCATGATCCGGCGAAGACCGGCAATGCGCCGCTCGAACTCTGTGTCGGAGAAGGTCAGGCTGACTTTCTCGCCGTTTTTGAGGACCTTCAGTCGCTCCAGTTCGGCGACGGACGTGGCGTTTTCAGATGCTGTGGTGGTCATTGTGGTGATGCCTTTCTGCGGTGCACGTACTTGATGCATGTAGTTGAGGGGAGAAGCAGTTGTAAGAGGTGGCTATTCGTGGCGCAGCGGTTCTTTGCAGGTTTCCCTGGAAAGTGAAACGGCGATCAGGGAGATGACCGCGGCACCGACGAGGTACCAGGCCGGTGCCAGATCGCTGGCGGTGGCTGCGATCAGGAGCGTGGCCATGAACGGGGCGGTACCCCCGAACAGGGCGTTGGAGAGGTTGAAGCTGACCGCGAAGCCGCTGTAGCGGACCCGGGTGGGGAACATTTCGGCCAGGAAGCTGGGAAGTGTTCCGTCATTGAGGGTGAGCATCGCTCCCAGCAGGATCTGCACGAGGACGATGACCAGGAAATTCCCGGTTCCGAGCAGCGCGAAGGCGGGCACGGTCAGCACAATGAAGGCGATGGATGCACTGATCAGCACCTTCTTGCGTCCGTAACGGTCCGAAAGCATGCCGGTCAGGAAGATAAAGCCGATGTACGTGACCAGCGCGATGGTGGTCGCAAGGAACGATTCGGTTTCGCCAAGGCCCAGTTCCGAGGACAAATAGGTGGGCATGTAGCTGAGGATGACGTAGAACCCGACGGCGTTGAGCAGCACGGCGCCGACGGCCTGCAGCAGCTGCCGCCAGTGGTTCCGGAACAGGCTGGACACGGGTGCCTTGATTGCCTCGTCCTCCGCTGCCAGCTCGCGGAACACCGGGGTGTCTTCGAGCTTGGTCCGGATGTAGCGGCCGATCAGTCCCATCGGGGCTGCGAGCAGGAACGGCAGGCGCCAACCCCAGCTTTGCATGGCATCGGAACTGAGCAGGACTGTCAACAGGCCTGCGATCAGGGAACCGAGGAGCAAGCCGGCCGCGGTGCTGGCGGGAACAACCGCGGCGTATAGGCCGCGCTTGTTGGCCGGAGCGTACTCGACCAGGAAGGCCGACGCCCCAGCGTATTCACCAGAGGCGGAGAAGCCCTGCGCTACCCGGATGACCAGAAGCAGGATGGGAGCCCAGATGCCGATCGTGGCATAGCCCGGAATGAGGGCAATACAGAAGGTTGCTCCTGACATGATCAAAATCGAGAGGGAGAGCGCTGTCCGCCGGCCTACCCTGTCGCCGATGTGGCCCCAGACGAACCCGCCGAGCGGGCGCACCAGGAACGAAATCGCAAACAGGGCGAAGGTCAGCAGAAGTCCGGTCTGGGGATCTGACTCGGGGAAAAAGACCGTGGCGATCGTGACGGCAAGATAGCCGTAAACGGCGTAATCGAACCATTCAACGAAGTTGCCGATGAAGCTGGCCGCAATGACTCTGCGGCGCGTTTCTTTGCTGACCACGTTGTCAGCGGGTTCAAAATTCTGGCCGCTCGTGGTGCTGCGGCCGGCCCGGGGGCCTTTATGTACATCATGCGGTTGAGGGTCAGGGCCTCCCGCACGAGCGGGAGAGGAAGTTTCGTTACTCATGTATCCACCAAGTTTGTTTGGGGTTGCAATCAGCGCAACGCTGTTGCACCAGAATAGGCGTGATGAGCAACACAGTCAATGGTTATTTTGTGGCTCGTGACACGGATCCCCGTGAGGACAGCACCTAGCTTCCCGGTGGCGCCCATCCAGAGAAGACAAGGCGCCCAGTTGCGTAGAATGAAGTCACGTTGCGACAATGGCATGCGTCAAAGCCCTCGCTTGGACAGCAGACGAACGCAGCACAAGAGCGTTCTATTGACACGCCCCGTGACGGCTGACATATTTTCGAGTACGCGCTATGTGCACCGAGTTGTGTAATACGCAATAACTCCAGTTCCGGCAACCATCGGTTGAGGGCCCGGAGCTGCGGCGTGAGAACCTTTTGAACCCGACGGGTCGGCCGGATTGCCCGGAGCGCCGTCGCCCAGGAGTCCCTGGACTCAGGAAAGGAACACCAGCTAATGGTTCACAGAGTCAAGGCGGTCATCGCCAAGGAAAAGAATGCCCCGGTATCGGTGGAGACCATCCTGGTGCCGGACCCCGGTCCGGGGGAGGCGCTGGTGGACATCCTCACGTGCGGGGTCTGCCACACGGACCTGCATTACAAGCAGGGCGGCATCACTGACAATTTCCCCATCCTGCTGGGCCATGAGGCCACCGGTGTGGTCAGCGCCGTCGGTCCCGGCGTCACCGAGGTGGGGCCCGGTGACCGCGTGATCCTCAACTGGCGTGCCGTCTGCGGCGAATGCCGCGCCTGTGCCAAGGGCCAGCCGCAGTATTGCTTCAACACCCACAACGCGACGCAGAAGATGACGCTTGAGGACGGCACCGAGCTGTCTCCCGCGCTGGGCATCGGTGCCTTCGCGGAGAAGACCCTGGTCGCCGCGGGGCAGTGCACCAAGATTGACGACGACGTCGATCCCGCCGCCGTCGGTCTGCTCGGCTGCGGCGTGATGGCCGGCATCGGCGCGGCCATCAACACCGGTGAGGTCAAGCGCGGCGAATCGGTGGCGGTGATCGGCTGCGGCGGGGTGGGCATCGCCGCGATCGCCGGCGCCAAGCTGGCAGGGGCCACTACCATCATCGCCGTGGACATCGACGCCAACAAGGTGGCCATGGCCACCTCCCTCGGGGCCACCCACGGCGTGGACTCCAGCAAGGAAGACCCCGTCGAGGCCATCCGGGCCCTCACGAACGACAACGGAGCGGACGTGGTGATTGACGCCGTCGGCCGTCCCGAAACCTACAAGCAGGCGTTCTACGCCCGCGACCTCGCCGGCCGGGTGGTGCTGGTGGGCGTCCCGACGCCGGACATGTTGCTTGAGCTGCCCCTGCTGGACGTCTTCGGCCGCGGCGGGTCGCTGAAGTCGTCCTGGTACGGGGACTGCCTGCCCTCCCGCGACTTCCCGATGCTCGTGGACCACTACAAGCAGGGCAACCTGGACCTGGACGCCTTCGTCACCGAGCGGATCAGCATTGACCAGGTGGAGGAGGCCTTCGCCAAGATGCACGAGGGCAAAGTCCTGCGCTCAGTGGTTGAAATACAGTCTGTAAAGGACCTCTCATGACAGTCACCATCGAAAACCTGGTCACCTCAGGCACTTTTGCGCTCGACGGCGGCACTTGGGATGTGGACAACAACGTCTGGATCGTGGGCAACGACGACGAATGCGTGATCATCGACTGCCCGCACGACGCCGCCGCGATCATCAACCAGGTCCGCGGCCGGAAGGTCCTGGCCATCCTGCTGACCCACGCCCACAACGACCACATCGGCGCCGCGCGTGCCGTAGCCGAGGCCGTGCAAGCGCCCATCCATCTGCACCCGGATGACCTGGTCCTGTGGGAGCAGGTCTACCCGGACCAGCAGCCAGAGAACAGCATCAGCGACGGCGAAGTGTTCGCGGTGGGCGGCGCCACCCTGCGGGCCATCCACACCCCCGGCCACTCCCCCGGCTCCACCTGCTTCCTGCTGGAGGGCGAAGGGACGGTCTTCACGGGAGACACGTTGTTCAACGGCGGTCCGGGTGCGACGGGACGCTCCTACAGCGACTACCCCACGATCCTCGCCTCCATCCGCGAACGCCTCCTCACGCTCCCGCCCGGTACTGTGGTCCGCACCGGCCATGGCGACAACACCACCATCGGGGCCGAGCAGGAGACGCTGGCGCAGCTGGCCTAGTGAGACCAGCCCGGTAATACCCGTGTGATCCAGTGAAAGCAGTCCAATGAAGGTCGGTTCAGTGAAGCTCGGCAAGCAGCCCGCCCCCGTCGCGGACATCAATGAGGACAACCTCGAAGTCCACAAGCCCAAAAGGGAAGCGGCCGGTGTCAAGGCGGTGATGGTGGCCCTTGAACGTGCCGTGGCGCAGGCCGGGGTGACCCGCACAGCCCGGTCGTTGCTGCGGCTGAACCAGCAGGGCGGGTTCGACTGCCCGGGCTGTGCCTGGCCGGAATCGGCCACGAAGCGCAAGGCGGCCGAGTTCTGCGAGAACGGCGCCAAGGCGGTGGCCGAGGAGAACACCCTCCGCACGGTCGGGGCCGAGTTCTGGGCCACGCATTCCATCGCCGAACTCTCAACGAAGACGGAGTACTGGCTGGGCAACCAGGGCCGGCTGAGCGAACCGGTGGTGATCCGCGAAGGCGAGACGCATTATTCGCCGATCTCCTGGGCTGAAGCCTTCGAACTGATCGGTGAACACGTCCGGGCCTCCACGCCGGACCGGTGCGTCTTCTACACCTCCGGCCGCACCGCGAACGAGACGGCGTTTATGTACCAGCTGTTCGCGCGGGCCCTGGGCACCAACAACCTGCCGGACTGTTCGAACATGTGCCATGAGTCCTCGGGCTCGGCACTGAATCCGACCATCGGCATCGGGAAAGGCACCGTGTCCCTGGAGGACATCCACGACTCCGAGCTCATCTTCGTCGTGGGGCAGAACCCCGGCACCAACCACCCCCGGATGCTCTCAGCCCTGAAGGAATGCAAGGACAAGGGCGGCAAGGTAGTGGCCGTCAACCCGTTGCCGGAGGCCGGGCTGTTCAACTTCAAGGACCCTCAGACTGTCTCCGGCGTGGTCGGCGGCGGCACGCCGCTGGCCGATGAGTACCTTCAGATCAAGGTCGGCGGTGACCTGGCACTGTTCCAGGCACTGGGCCACCTGCTCCTGGCGGAGGAGGAACGCAACCCGGGCACCGTCGTCGACCGTTCCTTTGTTGACGCGCAAACCGACGGGTTCGATGCCTACAGTGACGCCCGCCGGGAGCTGGACTGGGCGGAAACCGAGAAGGCGACGGGCCTGTCCCGGGAACAGATCGAAATCGTGGCCGGGATGCTGATCAGGTCCAAGGCCACCATCTTCTGCTGGGCCCTCGGCGTGACGCAGCAGCCGCACTCGGTGGACACCATCAAGGAAATGGTCAACGTCCTGCTCCTGCAGGGCAACTTCGGCAAGCCCGGGGCCGGGGCCTGCCCGGTCCGCGGACACTCCAACGTCCAGGGAGACCGGACCATGGGCATCTGGGAAAAACCGAAAGAGTGGCTCCTGGACGCCCTGGACACCGAGTTCGGGATCACGTCCCCGCGGCACCACGGCTATGACGCCGTGGAATCCATGGAGGCCTTCGAACGCGACGACGTGGACGTTTTTGTGTCCATGGGAGGCAACTTCTCACTCGCCTGCTCGGACACGGAAACCCTGGAAGCGGGCATGCAGCGGATCGGCCTGACGGTGCACATCTCCACCAAGCCGAACCGGTCCCACGTGGTGCACGGGCGCACGTCGCTGATACTGCCCACTCTGGGCCGGACGGACAAGGACGACAAACACCCCAAGGGCGCGCAGTTCCTGTCCGTGGAGGACTCCATGTCGGTGGTCCACTCCACCCAGGGCAGGCTGGCGCCGGTATCCGAGCACCTGCTCGCCGAACCGGTCATCGTGGCGCGGATGGCGGAGTCCACTTTCGGGCCGGACCACCTTGTGGACTGGAAGGCCATGGCCGGGGACTACGACGTGGTCCGTGACCACATCTCCCGCGTCATCCCCGGGTTCGAGGACTTCAACACCCGGGTCAGGACCAAAAACGGGTTCGTGCTTCCCAACCCGCCACGGGACACCCGTTCCTTCAAGACGGACATCGGCCGCGGCCGCTTCACCGTCAGCCCGCTGGAATACCTGACCCCGCCGGACGGGCACCTGGTCCTCCAGACCATCCGCAGCCACGACCAGTACAACACCACCTTCTACGGCCTCGATGACCGCTACCGCGGGATCTCGGGCGGCCGCCGCGTGATCCTGGTGCACCCCGAGGACCTGGCGGAACTCGGCTTCCAGGACCGGGACCTCGTAGACGTCGTCAGCACCTTCCGCGGCCACGACCGGCAGGCGGACAAGTTCCGACTCGTGGCCTACCCCACAGCCAAGGGCTGCGCCGCCGCATACTTCCCCGAAGCCAACGCCCTGGTCCACAAGGAAAACGTCGCCCGCGAATCCAACACCCCCGGCTTCAAAGCAATGTTCGTCCGCTTTGTCCCGCACGCCGGCGGCTGAGCCCGGGCCTGCTTGCCCAGGCCTGGGCAAGCAGGCCACTTCTTCAAACTGGCTCTAACTTTGCAGTCCAGTTTGCCGCTACGGTGAAAGGCATGCATATACCCCTGATCCAAATCGACGCCTTCGCCACCAAGCCCTTCGAAGGGAATCCAGCAGCCGTAATGCCTTTGGAGGGCTGGCTGGGTGACGGCGTCCTCCAACAGTTGGCCGAGGAGAACAACCTCTCCGAGACGGCCTTTATCGTTGCCGCGATCCCCGACGAGGCCACGCCCTTCGACTCCTCGCAGCCCGCCTACCACCTCCGCTGGTTCACGCCGGCCATTGAAGTGGACCTCTGCGGGCACGCGACCCTGGCCACGGCATCGTACCTCTTCACGGACGTTCACCCGGACGCAAAACGGCTGCAATTCTGGAGCCGCAGCGGCTGGCTGTTTGTAGAGCGCGATGGTGACGGCTTCATCCTGGACTTCCCTTCCAAGGTCCCTGAACCCGTGGCCGTCGACCCCTCCGTATCAGAAGCCCTCGGGGTCCCGGCTCTCGAGGCCTTCCTGGCAACCGACCTCATCCATGTGGTCAAGGATGCCGAGACCGTGCGCAACCTGCCCCCCGACTTCGGGGCGCTTGCGAGACTGCCGGTGCGGGGCGTCGTCGTAACCGCTGCGGGTGACGGAACGGGTTACGACTTCGTTTCACGGTTCTTCGGTGCCCGGGCCGGCATCGATGAGGACCCGGTGACCGGCTCGGCGCACTCCCAGCTGGCACCGCTTTGGGCCGGCAGGTTGGGCAGCACGGTACTGGCCGCCCGCCAGCTCTCGGCACGCGGCGGGACCGTGCTCTGCCGTGTGGAAGGGGAGCGCACGCTGCTGTCCGGCACGTGCGTGCGGTACCTCGAAGGCACGGTGTGGCTGGCGGCCTAGCTTCGTGCCGCCCGGCGTTGGTTGAGCCGGTCAAAACCCCGCCCACTAAATCGGCTCCTGCTTTCCCTCCGGGATGCCACGGTGAAGGATGCCACAGTCTCGAGCCTTGGGTGAAGGTCGTCGCCGTCTTCCACGACGCCTGTCTGCCACCACAGTTTCAGCCCTTCCGGGACAATCTCCAGGCTGGCCAGATTGTTGTTGAACCAGGGTCCCTCGACGCGTGTCCAACGGAACGGCGGGTCCGGCACACGCGCCGAGCGGGCCACCAGGGCCCCAATCGGAGCAGCCAGGCCGTAGGCCATGGCGGCCCCGAAGTATCTCATCAGGCGGGGAAGAGGGTTCCGGATCGGGGAACAGACTGCCTGCAGGATCCGGCTGCCCGAGGAGCGTTTCACCTCCGCGACGTAGGAGAAGTGCACGTCCCCGGACAGGAAGGTGACTGTCTCCGGTGACGGGCCGCGCTTGCCATCCGCGACCTCGGCGGTCATGACGGCCACCTCCTGGAAGCTTTTTTGGAAGGCGCCCCAGTGTTCCAGGTCCACCGCCTGGCGCAGCTTCTCGCCGACCCGGGCGGCGCGCTTCCCCCACGCGCCTTCCGAAACGGCCTCATTCCACGACTCGACGTGGTGCAGGCCCATCGGCAGCAGGAAAGGCAGCGACGTTGCCACCAGCACGTGGCGGAATCCGCCGCGCATCCGGCCGTCGAGCCAGGCCATCTCCTCATCATCAAGCAGGGCGCGGGCTTCCGGCACCAGGTTCCTGGCGGCTCGGGAGTCAACCACTATCAGCCGTGTGTCCCCGAAATCCCGGCAGAAGCTCCACCTGTAGGATTCCGGGTCCCGGTCAGCGCGTTCAGCGAAGCTGTCCAGTTCCGCGCTGAGGTCGAGTTCAGCCTCGCCCCGGTGCCGGGCGATCCGCTGCCAGATGGCATCGGTAAGCCGGTCCTGCGGCGACAGGTTGCCCAGGTGCTGGTAGACCCAGTAGGAGGACAGCCCCGAGACTATCCGCTCATGCCACCACGAGGTGGCTTCCATCTTCTGCTTCCAGCTCAGCGAGGCGTTCCAGTCGTCGCGGATGTCGTGGTCGTCGAAGATCATGGTGCTGGGCAGGGTGGACAGCAGCCACCTGTTTGCCGGGTCGGACCACGCGAGGTTGTAGAGGTGGGCGTATTCCTCGTAGTCCTTGAGCTCCTCGCCAGGCGGTGCACTGATGTCGCGGCGGGCGCGGATGAACTGCTGCATCTGTTCGCTGGTCAGGTCGGCGTACACCTGGTCTCCGAGGAAGGCCACCAGGTCCGGCCACGGCAGGTCACCGCTGGAGGCCATCGCCAGTGCGTAGGCGCGGAGCGAGTCGACGCCGTGCGTCCGGTTGCCGGTCTCGTCGTGCGGGACACTGGTGCGGCAGGAGCCGTAGGCCATGCGCAGCGGCTTGCCGGGCTTCAGCGTGGCGATCACCGGCGGCGGAAACCCGGAATCCGGAGCGGGCCAGACCTGTTCGCCATCGATGTCCAGCGTGTAGGGCAGCACTGATCCCGGCTCCATCCCGTCCGCCTCCACGAGCGCGTAATGGTGGCCGTGCACGGCGAAAGTACGCGCCGCCCAGCTCTGCTGTCCGGCCCGGACGGTGACGCGGGAATCGCTCCGGGTCTCCACCCAGATGCTCGCCGAGGTCTCATCCACATACCGCATCATGGGACCAAGCACCAGGGAAGTCGTCATCACTTAGTTGTACCCGTTCCGGCCCGCGGCAACCATGGGTACGGCCAAAGAGCCGAGGAAAAGCCAACGGCCCGCCTCCACGTTCGTTCAAGTGCTCAGCCGAGTCGAGACCGGGAACACGCTGCTTTCGGGCACTTGTCAGACGGCGGCGTGGAGGAAACGCTCCAAGCCTTTCTCTCCCAGGGAGAGTGCATTGTGGACAAAGTCGGGATGACCGCGGCCTTCAGGCGGCGCTGGGCGCCGGCGCCCGTCTGATGTCAGCACGGATTTCAGCTGCGGCTTGGGTTCCGGTTTTTGTTCACCGGGCCAGTGAGGTGGTTCCCAGTCCTGGTGTTCGCTTTTGTAGTGCCGGCCGGAGGGTGAAATCCAGCCGGATGGCTCGTTCTTGGTGGCCGGTGTAGGCCTCCAAGCGCTGGTGTGTCTGAGCCGGTGGTGTCGGGGACATGGCTGGCCCAAATTCGATACGCCGGTGGTTCCGCCCCGGTGCCAGGCGAGGACGTGATCCGCTTCGTTGTCCAGGGACTGGTTTGAACATCCCGGGAAAGGGCATCGACCGTCCCGCATCCGCAGCCAACGCCGCATCGCTTTGCTGGGCCGGTAACTCTTGCGGCCGATCTCCAGCGAGGCCCCGTCCCGCGGGTCAACCAGGACCCGGTAGAACGAGTCTGCTCCGTTGGCGACGAGGTCCCTTGCAATCGACGGTGGGATCGGGCCGTACCCGTCGAGCATGGCCGGTTCATCGGTGGCGCCGAGCAGGGAGAACACGGGCACCGTCACCAGGACCTCGGCCCGGGGCGTGGGGACTTTGCCGGGGTTCCCCGCGTCCCCACCGTGGCCGAGACTGCGGCCGTTTCCGCCGCCGAGGAGTGCGGTGGCGAAGGTGCCGGCGCGGAGCTGGGTGAGGTTGCGGTTCTCGTCGGGGCCCTGCAGACCACGCGCGAGGGCGGTGGTGCGGTTCCAGATCGCTGCCGCCTGGTCTGCGGGAAGGTAGGCCGAGAGCCAGGCCATGCCGTCCTTGTCCGGCATGTATTCGACCCGCCGGTCCAGGACGCCTTTGGCGTGGCGCTTCTCGATGCTCTCCGTGTGGTGGCGTTCGCGCCAGATGCGGGCATTGTGGCGGAACCGGGAGGCGGGCATTTCCCCGGCCGGGCAACCGCGGGCCGGGTTCGGTGCGTTCGGGTCCAGGAAGTGCGCTTCCAGTGCCGCGGCGCCGGCCGGATCGAGGCCGGCGGTTTCGTCCACCATGGTTCGGGCGTGCTGCCAGGAAATGGTGCCGCCCTGCAGGGCGGACAGGGTCAGCGGCAAGCGGGTGGTGAGTTCGTGGGACTCGGACAGCAACGCACTCGCCGCGCGCGGCCCGATGGTCAGGACGCACGCGATCTCCGCAGCTACTGCGATCTCCTGCGCCTGCTCCCACGCGGTGGGAGGTGCGATCGACTGCATTATCTCCGTGTACTTCGCCGCACCTTGGGCCTTCAACGCGGCAAACCGCGGCTCCGACCCGGCGGTCCCAGCAAGGATGTCTAGGCAAATATCCGCCAGGCCCCGCAGCGGGTCGGCATCAACTGCGTCCCCCGAGCCGTTCCCGTTAACCTCGGCAGCAAGCACAGCAACGGCGGCATTGATATCCGCAAATGCCTTCGCCACCGCTTCTCTCCCCATATACCCATCATCGCGGGAGGGTCTGACATTCAAGCGACATGGTTGAGCCTGCCGAGTTTCGACAAGCTCAACCACCGAGGCCCAGGCGGCAACTCAGCCGCGCAGGCGCTCCATGCCGGGGTCGAATAGCGGCTCGGCCGTGACAGTCGCGGCAATGCGGTTCCCGAAGTACTCGATTTCCACGGAATCACCGACAGAGACCGTCGCCGGCAGCCAGGCGTACGCGATCGGTTTGCGCACCGAGTAGCCGTAAGCGGCGCTCGTGACGTAACCCGCCGCTTCCCCGGCCACGTACACCGGTTCCTTGCCCAGCACGACGGAAGTGCCGTCGTCGACAGTGAGGCACCGCAGCGCCCGGGTGGACGGCTGCTCCTTGCGGGCGGCCAGCGCCTCGTAGCCCACGAAGCCTGCCTTGTCCTTGGCGATCGAGAAGCCCAGCCCGGACTCGTAGGGGTGGTGCTGGGACGTCATGTCCGTGCCCCAGAGCCGGTAGCCCTTCTCGAGCCGCATGCTGTTGAAGGCACCACGCCCGGCCGCGATGATGCCGTGCTCCTGCCCGGCCTCAAACAGCAGGTCCCAGAGCTTCAGCCCGTACTCGGCAGTGGTATACAGCTCCCAGCCGAGCTCGCCCACGTAGGAGAGCCGCATGGCCGTGACGGGTATGCCGCCCACCGAGATTTCCTTGGTCCGGAAGTACTTCAGCCCATCCTTAGTGAGGTCGTCCCCGCTGACCTTGCCGATCACCTCGCGTGCCAGCGGCCCCCACAGCCCGATGCAGCAGGTGCTGCCCGTGATGTCGGAGACGTGCACCCACTGGGCGGGATTCGCGGCCGACTGCTTCCTGGCCTCGACGCGCAGGTAGTCGAAGTCCACGTTGCTGTTCACGCCCAGCTGGAACTGCTCCTCCGCGAGCCGGGCCACCGTCACGTCGCTGCGGATGCCGCCGTCGTCCGCCAGCAGCAGGCAGTAGGTGACGGCACCGGGCTTCTTGGCGATATTGCCGGTGCTCAGGCGGTGCAGCAGTGCCTGAGCACCCGGCCCGTTGACCTCCAGCCGCTTCAGCGGCGTCATGTCATAAAGCCCGACGGCGGTGCGGGTCTTCCACGCTTCGGCGGCGGAGATCGGGGAATGGAACATTGCCGCCCACTCGTCCCGCTCCGGCGCCTGCCATTCGGCCGGCAGTTCGTTGAGGAGGCCGCGGTTGGCCTCGAACCAGTGGGGCCGCTCCCAGCCGGCGGACTCCAGGAAGAACGCCCCCAGCTCCTTCTGCCGGGCGTTGAACGGGCTGACCCGCAGGTCCCGCGGGGATTCCTTGGGCTGCAGCGGGTGCAGGATGTCGTAGATTTCCACGAAGTTCTGCTGCGACGTTTCGCTGACGTACTGGTCGGACGTCTGGACCTTCTCGAAGCGGTTGAGCTCACAGCCGTGCAGGTCGGTGCGTGACTGGCCCTCGATCAGCAGCTCGGCCATCGCCCTGGCCACGCCGGCCGAATGGGTGACCCAGACGGCCTCGGCAACAAAGAAGCCGCCGACGTCGGGCGACTCCCCCATCAGCGGACCGCCGTCGGGAGTGAAGGAGAAGATGCCGTTGAAGCCGTCATTGATCTGGGTTGCGTGCAGGGCCGGCAGCAGGTCCTGGCAGTCCTCCCAGGCCGGGGCGAAATCTTCCAGCGTGAAGGCCAGGCGGGAAGGCATGTGGTGATCGGACATCTCCTCCGCCCCGACGCGGGGCAGCTGTTCCATGTCCACGGGCATCGGCTTGTGTGCGTAGCTGCCTATGCCGATCCGGTTACCGTGCTCGCGGAAGTACAGGTCGCGGTCCTGGTAGCGCAGGATGGGCTTGCTGGCCCCGTTGGGAAGATCGTTGACGCCGCGCAGCTCGTTCAGCGGGGTGGTCTTGACGTACTGGTGCGCCAGCGGCAGCAGCGGGACCTTCAGTCCCACCAGCTTGCCGAGTTCGCGGCCCCAGAAGCCGGCGCAGGACACCACGATGTCGGCCTGGATCACGCCGTCGGCCGTTTCGACGCCGGTAACCTTGCCGCCCGCCTGTTCGATCCCGGTCACGGCGGTGGAGCCGAGGAAGGTCACGCCGGCCTGGCGTGCCCGGCTGATCAGCAGCTGGACCGCGCGGGCCGCGCGGGCCAGGCCGTCGGTGGGGACGTAAAGGCCGCCGAGGATGCGGCGGCCATCGGCAAGCGCCCCCGCGTTCAGCAGCGGGTAATACTTCTCGCACTCGTCGGGGTCGATGATCCGGCCTTCGATGCCCCAGGACGTGGCGTAGCCGAGCTTGCGTTTGAGGTCCTGCAGCCGCGCCTCGGTGGTTGCCAGCTCAAGGCCACCCACCTGGTTGAAGCAGGACTCTCCGTCGTTTTTGAGGGAGAGCAGCTTGTCCACCGTGTAGCTGGCGAATTCGGTCATCGTTTTGGACGGGTTGGTCTGGAAGACGAGGCCGGGGGCGTGCGAAGTGGAACCGCCGGCCAGCTCCAGCGGCCCCTGTTCAACCACCGTGATGTTGGTCCAGCCGCGGGTGGCGAGTTCGTCCGCGAGGTTGGTGCCGACGATGCCGGCGCCGATGATGACAACGCGTGGTGATGCGCTCATAAGTGGTTCTCCTGGTTGGCTTGGAGGGTGTTCGCGTTAGCGGAATACGACGGTGCGCGTGTTGTTGAGCAGGACTCGGTGCTGGCAATGCCACTTCACGGCGCGGGACAGGGCCTGCGTTTCGGCGTCCCGTCCCACGGTCACCAGGGCTTCGGCATCCAGGCTGTGGTCCACCCGGAAGACCTCCTGCTCGATGATGGGGCCCTCATCAAGGTCCGGCGTCACGTAGTGCGCAGTGGCCCCGACGAGCTTCACGCCGCGGTCATAGGCCTGGTGGTAGGGCTTGGCGCCCTTGAAGCCGGGCAGGAACGAATGGTGGATGTTGATGGCCCGGCCGCGCAGACTGGTGCACAGGTCGTTGGACAGCACCTGCATGTAGCGGGCCAGGACCACCAGGTCCGCGTTGTACTCGGCCACGAGTTCCAGCAGCCGGGCCTCCGCTTCGGGTTTAGTGCCGGCCGTCACCGGCACGTGGATAAAGGGCAGGCCAGCGGCTTCGGCCATGGCGCGCAGGTCCTCGTGGTTGGAAACCACGACGGCGATCTCCGCACCCAGGCTGCCCGCCTGCCAGCGGAAAATCAGGTCGTTCAGGCAGTGCCCGAACTTCGAGACCATCACCAGCAGCCGCTGCGGCCTGCCGTCGTGGATGCTGAAATCCATCCCGAATTCGTGGGCCGTCGGCGCGAACTCTGCGGTGAGGCTCTCCGCGGTGCTGGGGTTCCGCTGGTCAAGCCCGCCCAAACACGGATCCGGGCGAGCCTGGTCACCGGCGCCGCCGGTGAAGGCCGTGCGCAGGTACAGGTTGCCGCTGACGTGGTCGTCGAACTGCTGGTGCTCCACGATGTCGAACCCGCGGTCGGCCAGGAAGGCCGTCACGGCCCGGACGATGCCGGGCTGTTCGGGGCAGGACAGGGTGAGGACAAATTCGGCGCGGCGGGTTTTGGCGGCCGCCGTCGCAGCACCCGCAGCGGCCGTGACGGCAGTGACGCTGCGCGGAGAGCGGCTTTCAATGATGGTGGTCACGTTTTTCTCCTAAAGTGCCTGTGTGGGCTTGGTGGCGTCGCCAGGACATGGGCTGTCGGCTGAACAGCGACCGCCGCACTCATGCCTGGTCACCAGGTCGAACTGGACTCCCCCATGCTGGTCCACGCCCTCGCGGATGGCACGTTCTACCACCGAGTCCGCCAGCCGGCGCCTGAGGGACATTGGGTCCCGGCGCAGGTCCTTGACGAGGGCGAAGCACAGCAGCAGCATGACCAGAACGAACGGCAGCGCCGCCACAATGGTGATGCGTTGTAGACCGGACAGGGCTTCCGAGGGCTCGTCACCGCCGGCCAGCAGCATGACCGCCGCTACGGCACCGGTGAGGAGGCCCCAGAAAATCACGAGGCCTCGTTTCGGATCGGAGGACCCATTGGAGCTCAGTGACCCCATGATGATCGACGCCGAGTCGGCTCCGGTGATGAAGAAAATGGCCACCAGTACCATGGCCAGGATGATGACCGCCGTAGTCAGCCAGGCAGGCATGGACATGTTCTTTACCAGATCGAAGAGGGCGCCGTCGAAGGATATGGAAGGCGTTCCGTTAGCCATGGACACCAGGCCGGGCGTGCCCGCCTTGTCCGCTTCCTGCTGGACGTGGAAGGCGGTTCCGCCAAAGATTCCGAACCAGATGACGCTGACGATGCTGGGGACCAGCAGGACGCCGGTAACGAACTGGCGGATCGTTCGTCCCCGGCTGATCCGGGCGATGAACATGCCGACAAAAGGCGTCCAGGATACCCACCAGGCCCAGTAGAAAATGGTCCAGCCGGACATCCACTTGCGCAATGCCTCGTCACCGACGGCCTCCGTGCGGGAGGACATTTCGGCCAGGTCCCTGGCGTAGTCTCCTACTGCGGCGGGGATGAGGTTGAGGATGAACAGGGTGGGCCCGGCGATGAAGACGATGAGCGCCAGGAGCACCGCCAGGACCATGTTGATGTTGGACAGCCACTGGATACCGCGGCTGATGCCGGACACCGCCGAGGCCACGAAACAGGCCGTCAGGATGGCGACGATGGCCACCAGGACGGGGGTGCCGATTTCGCCGATCCAGCCGTTCGATGTCAGGCCGCTGCCGATCTGCAGTGCACCTAGGCCGAGCGAAGCGGCGGTGCCGAAGAGCGTGGCAAAGATCGCGAGGATGTTGATGAACTTCCCCACCGGCCCTTCCACAGTCCTGATGCCGAACAGCGAGGTAAACGCTGCGGAGATCAGCTGCCTGCGTCCCAGGCGGTAGGTGCCGTAGGCCATGGCGATGCCCACGACGGCGTACATGGCCCAAGGATGGAGGGTCCAGTGAAAGATGGAGGTGGCCATGGCCGTCTGGATGGCTGCGGGAGTACTCCCGTCCACGGTTCCGGGCGGCGGGGAGATGTAGTGGTAGAGCGGTTCGGCCACGCCGTAGAACATGAGGCCGATGCCCATGCCCGCGGCAAACATCATGGAGACCCAGGAGACCGTCCTGAACTCGGGCTTTTCGCCATCCTTGCCCAGCGGGATGTTGCCCCATTTACCAAGGGCCAGCCAGAGGACAAAGGCTACAAACAGCGAGGCCAGGAGCATAAAGAGCCAGCCCGTGTACTCCATGACCCAGTTGAGGGCGACTGTTGAAGTGGCGGACAGGCTGTCCCGGCCGAGGAAGCCCCAGGCCACAAACGCCAGGGCGAGGGCTCCGGTGATGCCGAACGTGGTTTTGTCGAGGGTGAGCTTGCGGTTCCGCCGTTCCGCTACGGCCTGCTCGGACCGGGCCTGGCGGAGTTCCTGCATGATCTGCTCGGTGTCCTCGGCCTCGGCGAGCTGATCCTGGACAGTTATCGGAAGGGAGTCTGTGTCAACGCTGATTTCGTTGACCGCGCGGGTGTCGCTGTTCAAAGCCATGAGCAAGTCCTTTGGTTCGGATGCATGGGCTGGTGCTAGACGTGGCCGTCCACTGTCAGGCCGGGGGGAAGGTTGGGGACCTCCGTGGATTCGGTGATCATGATGTCGCCGTCGATCACTGTTACTTCGTGGGAGCGCACCGGCAGCTTGGCCGGCGGCGCGTCGACGCTCCCCGTGCGCAGGTTGAACCTGGAGGCGTGCAGCGGGCACTCCACCCAGCAGTCCTCCACCCAGCCGTCCGCCAGCGAGGCGTCCTGGTGGGTGCACGTGTCGTCGATGGCAAAGAGCTCGCCTTCCTCGGTGTGGAAGACGGCGATGGGCGGCGACGTATTGAGCCGCAGCGCTTCCCCGGGAGCCAATTCACTGAGCGGGCATGCCTTGTGCATGGGTGGACCTCTTGTTTTCTTCGGGGACCCTTATGTCTGCCGCGATGGCCGCAACGTTCCGTAGTGAACAACAGCAATCGCCATATGCAACACAGTGCGCCAGCTCACAGTGCTTGTCAAGGGTTTTCCTTTCTGTTGCGGGCTCCCGACTTCCTACATTCCACCCTTGACAGCGACCGTGGCATAGATCACGCTGTTGCATATAGCGATTGTTGTTGCGTAAGAAGCAATTGAAAGAGGCTGTATTGATGCAGACGCTTGCGATTATCGGAGCCTCCCTGGCGGGCCTTTCCGCCGCCCGGGCGGCCCGCGCCCAAGGCTTTACCGGACGGCTGGTCATCATCGGCGATGAACCCCACCGGCCGTACGACCGCCCGCCCCTGTCCAAGGACTTCCTGCTCGGCGCGATCTCGGCAGAGGACCTCTTCCTGGAGACCGACGCCGACGAGCTGGCGGCCGAGTGGGTGCTGGGTGCCGAGGCCGTTTCCCTGGATGCGTCGTCCCGGACCATCCTCCTTAAGGACGGCCGCACCATACAGTCGGACGGCATCGTGATCGCGACGGGCGCCAGGGCGCGGCGACTGCCCACGCTGGCCGGTCTCAGCAATGTCTTTACGCTCCGTACGCTCGCGGACGCACAGAGCCTTGCCCCCGAGCTGGTGCCCGGAAGCAGGATGGCCGTGATCGGTGCCGGCTTCATCGGCGCCGAAGTTGCCGCAGCCGCCGCGTCGCGGGGCATGGAAGTGACCATGATCGACACCAAGCCCGTGCCGTTCGCCGCGCAGCTCGGAACCGAGATGGGCGGCGTGGTCGCCGGCCTGCACGCCGTCAACGGAGTGGAGCTCATTTCCTCTGCCGTGATCGAGGACTTCTACAGCGGCGAAGGCAATGTCACCGGAATCCGGCTGGCCGGCGGACGCTACGTGGCCGCCGACGTCGTCGTGGTTGGCATTGGAGCCGAGCCCAACACCGGCTGGCTGGAGGGCTCCGGCCTGGAGCTGCGCGGCGGCGTGCTGTGCGACGCCATGGGACGGACCGGCATGCCAGGAATCGTGGCCGTGGGCGACTGCGCCGCCTGGTTCGACCAGGCGTCGGGCACGCACCGCCGGATGGAGCACTGGACCGGCGCCCTGGAGCGGGCCGCCGTCGCCGTCGAGGCACTCCTGGATGCCGACGCCGCGCCCCGCCCGGCCAAGCCGCACTATTTCTGGTCCGACCAGTACGGCGTGAAGCTGCAGTTCGCCGGCCATTCCGCCGGCTACGACCGGGTGGAGATCGAAGTGGGCGACGTCAACGCGCACTGCTGCCTGGCCGTCTACTACCGCGATGATGTGGCAGTGGCGGTCCTCGGCATGAACCAGCCGCGGCTGTTTACCAAGTGGCGACGGAGCCTCGCGGCACCTGCCGCGGCACCCGGCGTGGCAGCACCCGTCCGGCTGGACGTTCCCGGACTCGTGGGGGCCGCCGTCGTGTCCTGAAACCCTGCTCCGCCGCTACAAACCTGAAACCCCGCGTTATGGCCTGTGTTGTTAGTTGATCTTTGTTCGTTAGGAGGACAAATTGTCTGTTGAGGTAAGTGCCCCGAGTCTGATCCCCACCCTTCCCGGCCACACGTATGTGGATGAGGGCGTGTTCCGGGCCGAGCAGGAGCGGATCTTCGAGCAGATGTGGTTCTGTGCCGTCCGCTCGGCCGACCTGGACAAGCCGGGCGCCTGGCGGACCGTCCAGATCGGGCGGGAGAGCGTGCTGATCAGCCGCACCCGCAAGGGCGGGATCCGCGCCTTCTACAACGTCTGCCGGCACCGCGGCGTCAAGCTGTGCATGGAAGAGCAGGGTGAAGCTGCACGCTCGTTCCAGTGCCCGTACCACGCCTGGACCTACGACTTTGAGGGCAAGCTCATCGCGGCGCCCAACCTGACCAAGATGCCGGATATCGACCGGGACGAGTACGGCCTGGTGAAGGTCCACATCCGCGAATACCTGGGCTACGTCTGGGTGTGCCTGGCGGACGAGCCGCCGTCGTTCGAAGAGGACGTGATGGGTGCCATCGAGGAGCGGCTCGGCGACCTGAAGGCGATCGAGGGCTACGACGTTGCCAACCTCAGCCTGGGCCGCCGCATCCGCTACGACGTGAAGGCGAACTGGAAGCTCATCATTGAGAACTTCATGGAGTGCTATCACTGCGCCACCATCCACCCGGAACTGACGGAGGTCCTGCCGGAGTTCGCGGACGGCCTGGCCGCGCAGTACTTCGTGGGGCACGGCGCGGAGTTCGGTGAGGACGTCAAGGGCTTCACCATCGATGGCTCCGAGGGGCTCGACCTGATTCCGGGAATCGAGGAGGGCCAGGACCGCCGCTACTACGCCATCACCATCAAGCCCACGGTGTTTGTGAACCTGGTCCCGGACCACGTGATCATCCACCGCATGTTCCCCATGGCCGCGGACCACACCATCGTGGAATGCGATTGGCTGTACCTGCCCAGTGTGGTGGAGAGCGGCAAGGACGTCAGCGCCTCGGTGGAGCTGTTCCACCGCGTCAACCAGCAGGACTTCGACGCCTGCGAGCGCTGCCAGCCGGCCATGGGCTCGAAGGTCTACGCCAAGGGCGGTGTGCTGGTGCCGAGCGAGCACCACATCGGCGCCTTCCACGACTGGGTACAGGAGAAGGTCGGGGACGTCACGCCCCGCGGTTGAGCGAACCCGGTGGTTGAGCTAGTCGAAACCGATCTCGACGGGCTCGATCACCGGAAGGCCTGGTCACCGGGTCCCGGTGTAGCCCATCTTGGCGCTGATCTGCAGCCCCGCCTGCTTCAGTGCCTCGAGGAGTCCCGGCGCCGTTTCCGGATCAAAGCGGAAGGCCGGCCCGGAGATACTCACTGCACCGATGACCGCCCCCATATGGTTCAACACGGGCACGGACATCGAGTTGAGCCCGATTTCGAACTCCTCCCGCACCACCCCGTAACCATCACGGGCGACGTCGATCAGTTGGGTTTCGAGCTCTTTCCTGTTGGTGATGGTCCGCGGAGTCCGCGGCGGCAGCCCGGTCTCCTTCAGGACGCGGTCCCGCTCGTCCGCGGGCAGCGCCGCCAGCAGGACCTTCCCGCTCGACGTCGCGTGCAGGGGTGTCAGGCTGCCCACCCAGTCATACGTGGCCAGCGTGGACGGGCCCATGGCCTGGTCCACGTTGACGGCGTAGTTGGAACGCAGGACCGCGAGGTTCACCGTCTCCTTGAATTCCTCCGCGAGGCTTTCCAGCACCGGCCGGGCTTCACGGACCAGGCTGAGCCGCCCGGGGATGGAGCTGGCCAGCCGGAGGATGCCGAAGCCCAGCTGGTACTTTCCCCGCTCGCTGTTCTGGTGGACCATTTCCCGGCTCACCAGCGAACCCAGCAGCCGGGAGACGGTGGACTTGTGGATGCCCATCTCTTCGGCGATGTCGCTCACGCCGGCATGGCCGTCCCGCGCCAGGATCTCCAGGACCGCCAGGGCCCGGTCCACGGACTGGACACCGCCGTGCTGGCCTGAGTCCGCATCGACGTCGGGTTCGCGGTCATTGTTCGAAGCCATGATCCATACTCTCAAGTAATGTGCGGCTTGCCTGCCCGCCACGAAGGCCGCTTAGAGCGTCCTATCAGTTAGTTCGACGCTTTGATCCTATGCCGCCAGGCGCGCAGGAGCCGGCATTGCGTTACGCGGCCGGTAGTCAGCGCAGGCCGTTGTTGTGGGCCATCGCGATGGCTTCGGTACGCGACGAGGCACCCACCTTCCGGTAGATGTTGCGGAGGTGGAACTTCACCGTGTTTTCGCTGATGTGCAGTTTCGCGGCGATGGCGCGGTTCCGCTGTCTGGATGCCAGCAGCTGGAGGACCTCCAGTTCGCGGTCCCCGAGCTTCCAATCGGAGACGTCGGCCAGTTGCCTCGCCGGCGGGTCGAGCGGGAGGGAGACGGCGCCGTCGGCACCCCAGCCGGGCAGCACGTCCACGGACATGCTGCCGTCCAGGGCTTCGACGCGCTGGGCCAGGCGTGCCATGGAAGGTGCTGTCGCGGAAAGTTCGCCGGGCCCGTCGTCGCGGACGTTGACCAGGAGGTTCTCGCCGTCGCAATCCCACTGCGTGCGGATCCGGCGGACTTCGGCCTGGTCCATCATGGCCAGAACCAGCCCGCGGACGATCGCCCGGGCAGCATGGGCCACTTCGCCGGGCAGGGCACGGCCGTTGACGGGAGGCTCGATGAACTGGACGTCGATGCCGCTGAAGTTCATCAGTGGTTTGAGGTCCTCGCGGAGACGCTGGAACGCTGTGGCGACGGGTTCCTCCACGAGTTCCGTGGTGCGGTCGCTGAGCCTGCGTAGCCCTACGAGTGCCCGGGCGACGTCGGTGGCGGACTCCCGCGCCAAATCGTCACTCAGTGCCGGCGATCTCAGCGCGGCAAGCACGGTTTCCAAGGTGGTGGAGTGGCGGTCCACCAGTTCGGCGGTCACCCTTAAGCGTTCGGCCGACGCCGCGCGGGATTCGATGAGGTACGACGGCGGCGCATCAGCCACCTTTTCCCGGATCCGTTCGGCCGCCAGCGTCCAGAGACAGCGGAGCATGCGTTCGGCCTCTTCGTGGCCGGCGGGGTCCGGCCGGGGCTCTGGATTGGCGAGGACCAGCACGGCGTTGCTGGGTGAGGACACTGCCAGGACCGGGCGTGGTTCGCCGCCGAGCGTTGCTTCTCCGCGCCAGGTGTCGCCGTCGCCGTCGTCGGCGGGTCCATCTACAGCGCCGACGACCCCGCCCTGAGGTGGTCCAGCTCGGCGATGGACACCCGGCTGATGATGGCCAGCCTTCACAAATAGGGGCTCCGAGGCACCGCCGGATCTCGACAAGCTCGATCACCGGCGAAGCACGATCACCGGGTAGTTACAACACCTTGCGGATGGTTTCCTCAAAGCTGGTGACGTGGTGCAGGGCCAGTTCGCCGGCTTTGTCAGCGTCCCCGGCAGCTACGGCCTTGAGCAGCTCCACATGCTCGGTGATGTGGCCGGTCACGGAGGGCACCTTGTCCAGGACGACGCACCAGATGCGCGTGGCCAGGTTGTCGTAGCGGATCAGGGTGCTTTCCAGGTGCGGGTTGGCGGCGGCCTTGTAAATCAGCCGGTGCACCATCAGGTCGTAACGCATGAGGTCGCGCGACTCCCCCTGGCCGGGAGCCAACTCCGCGATGGCATCGGCGACGCGCAGCAGTTCGCGGCGCATGCTTTCGCTTGCCCTGCTGGATGCCCGGCGCGCGGCCAGCGGCTCCAGCAGTTCCCGGATCTCCGAGACGTCGGCGAGCTCCGTGAAGTCCACATTGGTGGCAAATGTCCCGCGGCGCGGATAGGAGACCACCAGGTGGTCCACCTCCAGCCGTTTGATCGCCTCGCGCACGGGCGTGCGCCCAAATCCGAGCTCGGCGGCCAACTGCCCGTCATTGATGGGTTCACCTGGCCTAATCTCCAGCATGATCAGTTTGTCGCGCAGCTGCCTGTACGCGGCCTCTGCCTGCGACGGCGCCTCGTCTTCCGTCTGAGGCAGGGCAAGAAGTGCATTCAAGGCGCCGCTCCGTTCTTCACTTTTCAGGCTCCGACTTACAAGCGGAAGCCCCATGCCACTTTGGTTCCAGCTATTGACTCTGCTGTGATCCCAACCATACCATTGACCTCACACTGATATATCAGTCATAACAACAGTGGTATTTCAAAGGAGCATCCGTGGTTGAGCAGTTGAACGAGCGACTTTCCGCAGTCGATCCCGAGGTCCAGCAGGCCATTAACAATGAGCTGGTCCGCCAGCAGTCAACACTGGAAATGATCGCCTCGGAGAATTTCGCCCCGTCCGCCGTTATGGAGGCACAGGGCTCCGTCCTGACGAACAAGTACGCCGAGGGCTACCCGGGCAAGCGCTACTACGGGGGCTGCGAGCACGTGGACGTCATCGAGCAGCTCGCCATCGACCGCGTCAAGGCCCTGTTCGGCGCCGAATTCGCCAACGTCCAGCCGCACTCCGGCGCCCAGGCCAATGCCGCCGCCATGTTCGCCCTGCTGAACCCGGGCGACACCATCATGGGCCTGAGCCTGGCCCACGGCGGCCACCTCACCCACGGCATGAAGATCAATTTCTCCGGCAAGCTCTACAACGTGGTCCCCTACCACGTGCGTGAATCGGACCTCCGGATCGATATGGCCGAGGTCGAGGCGCTGGCCCTGGAACACCGCCCGAAGCTGATCGTCGCCGGCTGGTCCGCCTACTCCCGCCAGCTCGACTTCGCCGAGTTCCGCCGGATCGCCGACCTCGTGGACGCCTACCTCATGGTGGACATGGCGCACTTCGCCGGCCTCGTCGCCGCAGGGCTGCATCCCAACCCGGTCCCCTACGCCGACGTGGTCACCACCACCACGCACAAGACCCTCGGCGGCCCGCGCGGCGGAGTCATCCTCGCCAAGGAACAGTACGCCCGCAAGATCAACAGCGCCGTGTTCCCCGGCCAGCAGGGCGGCCCGCTGGAGCACGTCATCGCCGCCAAGGCCGTGGCCTTCAAGCTCGCCGGCACGCCCGAATTCAAGGAACGCCAGGAACGCGTCCTGCAGGGATCCAAGCTGCTGGCCGAACGGCTCCTCCGCGACGACGTCGCCGCAGCCGGCATCTCCGTGGTCAACGGCGGTACCGACGTGCACCTGGTCCTGGTGGACCTGCGGAACTCTGTACTGGACGGCCAGCAGGCCGAAGACGCTCTGCACCGGATCGGCATTACGGTGAACCGCAACGCTGTACCGTTCGACCCCCGCCCGCCGATGGTGTCCTCCGGGCTCCGCATCGGCACACCCGCCCTCGCCACCCGGGGCTTCGGCGCCGTGGAGTTCGCCGAGGTTGCGGACATCATCGCGACGGCGCTCATCGCCGCCGTCACTGGCACTGCCAACAACGACGCCGGGGACGGCACCTCCGGCGGTGCACGCCTCAGCGACGACGCCGCCGTCGTACTCCGAGCCCGGGTCACCGCCCTGGCCGGCCAGTTCCCGCTTTACGCGCACCTTTCCCAGGACGGCAGCGGCGCCGAGATCGCCGCCTTCACCGAACTCGATACAGACATGATTGGAGCAGCCCAGTGAGCAACCAACAGCTCCCGGAACACCCGGATTTCCTCTGGCGGAACCCCGAACCCAAGTCCTCCTACGACGCCGTGATTGTGGGCGGCGGCGGGCACGGCCTGGCTACCGCCTACTTCCTGGCCAAGAACCACGGGATGACCAACATCGCCGTCCTGGAAAAGGGCTGGCTGGCCGGCGGCAATATGGCCCGGAACACCACCATCATCCGTTCCAACTACCTCTGGGACGAGAGCGCGGCCATCTACGAGCACGCGCTCAAGCTCTGGGAAATCCTCCCGGAGGAGCTCGAGTACGACTTCCTGTTCAGCCAGCGCGGCGTGATGAACCTCGCCCACACCCTGGGTGACGTCCGCGAAAGCATCCGGCGCGTGGGGGCCAACAAGCTCAACGGCGTGGACGCTGAGTGGCTGGATCCGAAGCAGGTCAAGGAACTCTGCCCCATCCTGAACATCAACGACAACATCCGCTACCCCGTCATGGGCGCCACCTACCAGCCGCGCGCCGGCATCGCCAAGCACGACCACGTGGCCTGGGCCTTCGCCCGCAAATGCGACGAGCTGGGCGTGGACATCATCCAGAACTGCGAAGTCACCGGCTTCGTCAAGGATGGCAACCGTGTGGTGGGCGTCAAGACCAACCAGGGCACCATCAACACCGAAAAGGTGGGCCTGTGCGCCGCCGGGCACAGCTCGGTCCTGGCCGAAATGGCAGGCTTCCGGCTCCCCATCCAGTCCCACCCGCTCCAGGCCCTGGTCTCCGAACTGCACGAACCGGTCCATCCCACGGTGGTGATGTCCAACCACGTGCACGTCTACGTCTCCCAGGCACACAAGGGCGAACTCGTCATGGGCGCCGGAGTGGACTCCTACAACGGCTACGGCCAGCGCGGCTCCTTCCACGTGATCGAGCACCAGATGGCGGCCGCCGTCGAACTCTTCCCCATCTTTGCCCGGGCGCACGTGCTCCGGACCTGGGGCGGCATCGTGGACACCACCTTGGATGCTTCCCCGATTGTCGGGCTCACCCCGGTGGACAACATGTTTGTGAACTGCGGCTGGGGCACCGGAGGCTTCAAGGGCACCCCGGCCGCCGGGCTCACGTTCGCGCACACCATCGCCACCGGGACCCCGCACAAGCTGAACAAGCCGTTTGCGCTGGAACGCTTCGAAACCGGCGCCCTGATCGACGAACACGGCGCAGCCGCCGTCGCCCACTAGCCGCCGTCCCCTAGAAAGAAGACGCACATGCTGCTTATCCCCTGCCCCAACTGCGGCTCGCGCGACGAGACCGAGTTCCACTACGGCGGCCAGGCCCACGTGGCCTACCCGGAAAACCCCACCGAGCTGAACGACCGCGAATGGGCCGAGTTCCTGTTCTACCGCGACAACACCAAGGGTGCCTTCGCCGAGCGCTGGCTGCACAGCACCGGCTGCCGCCAGTGGTTCAACATGCTCCGCGACACAGTCACCTACGACATCCAGGCCGTCTACGCGATGGGCACGCCCCGGCCCGCAACCGCGAATCCGGCAGCGTCCGAATCCGGCACCGCCAGCCTCGCCGCGCCCAGCACCTCCCCCGATGCCCTATCAGTTGATGTCCCTATCGGGGCCCGGAAGCAACCACAACTGATAGAGCAACCGGCCTCCGCAACCGCCCCCAGCACCACCGCCCCGGAAGGAGCAACCAAGTGACTTCCCAGAACGCCCGCCTCGCCGCCGGCGGACGCATCGACCGCACCATCTCCTGGCGTTTCACCGTGGACGGCGAGGAATTCACGGGCCACCCCGGCGACACCCTCGCCTCGGCCCTGATTGCCAACGGCCGGATCTCCGCCGGCAACTCGCTGTACGAGAACCGCGCCCGCGGCATCATGTCCGCCGGCGTTGAGGAATCCAACGCGATGGTCAAGATCTCCCCGCGCTTCCCCGGCGACGTTGCCGAGTCCATGCTCCCTGCCACCACCGTCACCCTGGTGGACGGCCTGAAGGCTGAACTGCTTAACGGCCTGGGCAAGCTGGACCCGGAGGAAGACCGTGCGGAGTACGACAAGAAGTACGTCCACACCGACGTCCTGGTCATCGGCGGCGGCCCCGCCGGCCTGGCCGCAGCCCGCGAGGCTGTCCGCACCGGCGCCCGCGTCATCCTCATGGACGACCAGCCCGAACTCGGCGGCAGCCTCCTCTCAGGTTCCACCTCACCTGAGCTGGCCGAAACCATCGAAGGCAAGCCGGCGCTGGAATGGGTTTCTGATGTGGAAGCCGAACTCATTTCCGGAGCCGAAAGCACGGTCCTGAACCGCACCACGGCCTTCGGCGCCTACGATGCCAACTACGTCATCGCGGTCCAGAACCGCACCGACCACCTGTCCAGCCCGGCCGCGCCCGGCGTATCCCGGCAGCGGATTTGGCACGTGCGTGCTAGTCAGGTGGTGCTGGCTCCCGGCGCCCACGAACGGCCCCTGGTCTTCGAGAACAACGACCGCCCCGGCATCATGCTCGCCTCGGCCGTCCGCAGCTACCTCAACCGCTACGCCGTAGCCGCCGGGCAGCGCGTGGTCATCAGCACCACCAACGACAGCGCCTACGCCCTCGCCGCGGACCTGCGCGCCGCCGGCGTCAAGGTGGCGGCCGTCGTCGACGCCCGTCCCGCCCTCACTGAAGTGGCAGCTGCCGCCGTCGAAGCCGGCACCCGCGTGCTGATCGGCAGCGCGGTGGCGGATACCGCCGCGAACGGCACCGGCCGGCTGAACGCCGTCACCGTCCGCAGCATTAACGACGACGGCGAACTGACCTCCGGCGTCGAAGAGATCGCCTGCGACCTGCTGGCAGTCTCCGGCGGCTGGAGCCCGCTGGTGCACCTCCACTCCCAGCGGCAGGGCAAGCTGCGCTGGGACGATGAGCTGGCCGCTTTTGTGCCGAGCACCGTGGTTCCCAACCAGCAGACCATCGGTTCCGGCCGCGGCAGCTTTGAACTCGCGGACGTCTTGTCCGAGGGCATCTCGGCCGGAGCTTCGGCCGCCATCGCCGCCGGGTTCGAGTCCGCCGTCGAGCCTTCCGTGATCGGCGAGCCGAAGGCTTCCGCTCCGACCCGCCAGCTCTGGCTGGTCCCCGGCCAGTCCGGCACCCCGGACGACTGGCACCACCACTTTGTGGACTTCCAGCGGGACCAGTCCGTGGCCGATGTCCTGCGCTCCACCGGCGCCGGAATGCGGTCCGTGGAACACATCAAGCGCTACACCTCCATCAGCACCGCCAATGACCAGGGCAAAACCTCCGGCGTCAACGCGATCGGCGTCATCGCCGCCGCGCTCCGTACCGCCGGCGAGGCGTCCCGTGGCATCGGCGACATCGGCACCACCACCTACCGGGCACCGTTCACGCCGGTGGCTTTCGCGGCCCTCGCCGGACGCCAGCGGGGCGAACTGTTCGACCCCGCCCGCAAGACGTCCATCCACCCGTGGCACGAGGCCAAGGGTGCACTGTTCGAGGACGTCGGGCAGTGGAAGCGGCCCTGGTACTACCCGCAGGGCGGGGAGGACATGGACGCCGCCGTGCTGCGCGAGTGCGCCGCCGTCCGCGACTCCGTGGGCTTTATGGACGCCACCACTCTCGGCAAGATTGAAATCCGGGGCAAGGACGCCGGCGAGTTCCTCAACCGGATCTACACCAACGCGTTCAAGAAGCTCGCGCCGGGTTCCGCCCGCTACGGCGTGATGTGCATGGCGGACGGCATGATCTTCGACGACGGCGTGACCCTGCGCCTCGATGAGGACCGGTACTTCATGACCACCACCACCGGCGGCGCCGCGAAGGTGCTGGACTGGCTGGAGGAATGGCTGCAGACCGAATGGCCCGAACTCGACGTGCACTGCACCTCGGTGACCGAACAGTGGAGCACCATTGCCGTCGTCGGGCCCAAATCCCGGGCGGTGCTCACCAAACTGGCACCGGACCTGGCAGCGGGCGGCGGGCTGGACGCGGAAGCTTTCCCGTTCATGACGTTCCGCGAAACCACCCTCGCCTCCGGAGTCCAGGCGCGGATCTGCCGGATCTCGTTCTCCGGCGAACTGGCCTACGAGATCAACGTGCCGGCCTGGTACGGGCTGAACACCTGGGAAGCCGTGGCCGCGGCAGGGGCGGAATTCAACATCACCCCGTATGGCACCGAAACCATGCACGTCCTCCGCGCCGAGAAGGGCTACCCGATCGTCGGGCAGGACACGGACGGCACGGTCACCCCGCAGGACGCGGGCATGGAATGGGTGGTGTCCAAGGCCAAGGACTTCATCGGCAAGCGATCCTACGCCCGGGCCGATGCCCAACGCGGGGACCGCAAGCACCTGGTCAGCGTCCTGCCCGTGGACGGCTCCATCCGGCTGCCGGAAGGCACCCAGCTCGTGGAAAAGGGGATCACCACGAACCCCGCCTACGGCCCGGTGCCCATGCAGGGCTTCGTGACCTCGAGCTACCACAGCGCCGCGCTGGGCAGGTCCTTCGCGCTGGCACTGATCAAGAATGGCCGCAACCGCATCGGCGAGACCCTGGTGGCCGCCGCCGGCGACCAGCTGGTTGACGTTGTTGTCGCAGAAACCGTACTTTTTGACCCCGAAGGGACCCGCAAAGATGGCTAACACAGCAGCAATCAACGGCATCAATGGACTCCGGGACATCCGCCGCAGCCCTGCCTCCCACCTGGCCGCTGCACTGGAGGCCGGCTCCATCCAGGGGACGGTGGTCCTGAACGAAGGCCCGTTCCAGACCATGGCGGGCGTCCGCGTGGACCCCCGCTCCGAGGAAGGCGCACGGATCGCCGCCGTCACCGGCGGCCTGCCGGCCCGCTGCGGCGACGTGGGCGGCACCGACCGCGTCACCGTCCTCTGGCTGGGACCCTCCGAGTTCCTGGTGGTGGCACCCGAAGAAGCCCACGATTCCCTCGGCGGTGACCTCATCGGCTCCCTCGTGGCCGCGCTGGGTGAGGCTCCGGGCCAGGTGGTGGACCTCTCCGCGAACCGCACCACGTTCGAGCTTTCCGGCCCGCGGGCCCGCGCCGCCCTGGAAAAGGGCTGTGCCCTGGACCTGCACCCGCGCAGCTTCACCGTGGGAACCGCCCTGTCCACGGAGATCGGCAATATCCCGGTGGTCCTGCAGAAGACCGGCGAGGAGAGCTTCCGGCTCTTCTCCCGGGCCTCGTTCGCGGACTTCCTGGGCCGGTGGCTCCTGGACGCCATGAGGGAGTTCGCTTCCCCCGAGGTGCCCTGATGGCGCTGAGCGCCCTGGACCTGTTCTCCGTTGGCATCGGGCCGTCGTCGTCACACACGGTCGGCCCGATGCGGGCCGCGAAGCTGTTCGCCGACGGGCTTAAGGGCGACGGACACCTGAGCTCCACCACCCGGGTCCAGGCCGAGCTGTTCGGCTCCCTCGGTGCCACCGGCCGGGGCCACGGCTCCGACAAGGCGGTGGTGCTGGGCCTGCAGGGCCTGGACCCGGAAACGGTGGACACGTCCACCGCCGACGACCAGGTGGCCGCCGCCGCGCTCGACGCCGAACTCAGGATCTGCGGGGACCACCGGGTGGACTTCAACTGGGACGAGGACGTGGTGCTGCACCGCCGCAAATCCCTGCCTGCCCACCCCAACGGCATGACCTTCCGGGCCCTCGACCACGCCGGCAGAGTCCTCAGCGAGCGGAGCTTCTACTCCATCGGCGGCGGTTTTGTGGTGGACGGGGATGCCGGCGCCGGCGACAAGGTGGTGGCCGATGACACCGTGCTGCCGTACCCGTTCACCACCGCCGACGAACTCCTGGCGATCTGCAGCCGCGAAGGCATGTCCATCTCCGACGTGATGCTCGCCAACGAGCTGGTGTGGCGCAGCGAAGCGGAACTCCGCGAAAAGCTGCTGGGACTCTGGGCGGTCATGCGCGAATGCGTGGACAACGGCTGCGCCGCGGAAGGGATCCTGCCCGGCGGGTTGAACGTCAGGCGCCGGGCGCCGTCATTATTCCGCACCCTCACCGCGGACACCGGCGTCACCGACCCCTTCCGCGCCATGGAATGGGTCAACCTGTTCGCACTCGCGGTCAACGAGGAAAACGCCGCCGGCGGGCGCATCGTCACCGCCCCCACCAACGGCGCCGCGGGCATCGTCCCTGCCGTCCTGCATTACTACGTCAAGTTTGTTCCGGGAGCCGACGACGACGGTGTGGTCCGCTTCCTCCTCGCGGCAGCCGCCGTCGGGATTCTGTTCAAGATCAACGCCTCCATCTCCGGCGCCGAAGTGGGCTGCCAGGGCGAGGTGGGCTCGGCCTGTTCCATGGCGGCCGCGGGCCTGTGCGAGGTCCTGGGAGGAACGCCGGAGCAGGTGGAAAACGCCGCCGAAGTGGGGATCGAACACAACCTCGGGCTGACCTGCGATCCGGTGGGCGGCCTGGTGCAGATCCCCTGCATCGAACGGAACGCCATCGCCAGCGTGAAAGCCATCAACGCCGCGCGACTGTCCCTCCACGGGGACGGCAGCCACAAGGTGTCGCTGGACAAGGCCATCAAAACCATGCGTGAGACAGGAGCGGACATGAAAACCAAATACAAGGAGACCTCCCGCGGGGGCCTCGCCGTCAACGTGATCGAGTGCTAGCCATGACTGCCATCCAGACTGAAACGTCCCTCCCCCAGCCCGTCACCACCGTGGAACACGTCCTGACTTTGGACTGCGCGGAGCAGCCCGGGATTGTCCACGCCGTGTCCGGCTTCCTGCTGGAGCACGGCTGCGACATCGTGGACAGCAAGCAGTTCGGCGAACGGTCTGAGGCGCACTTCTTTATGCGCGTGCACTTCGCCTCCGACGGCGATGCCTCCACCGCGGACACGTTGCGGGCCGCTTTTGGCCCCGTGGCGGAACGGTTCGGGATGAGCTGGCGGCTGGAGCGGCTCGGTGCCAAGCGCCGCGTGCTGATCATGGTGTCCAAGTTCGGACACTGCCTCAACGACCTGCTGTTCCGGGCCAGAACCGGCGAGCTTCCGGTGGAGATCGCGGCGGTGGTCTCCAACCACACGGACCACCAGGCGCTGGTGGAATGGCACGGCATCCCGTTCTTCCATGTGCCGGTCACCGCCGACACCAAGCCGACGGCCGAGGCCCGGCTGCTGGAACTGGTGGACACGTTCGACGTGGAGCTGGTGGTGCTGGCCCGGTACATGCAGGTGCTCAGCGACGAGCTCACCCGGCGGTTGGACGGGCGGGCGATCAACATCCACCACTCGTTCCTGCCCAGCTTCAAGGGCGCAAAGCCGTACCACCAGGCCTACGCGCGCGGCGTGAAGACCGTGGGGGCAACTGCCCATTACGTGAATGCCGAGCTGGACGAGGGGCCGATCATCTCGCAGCAGACGGTGGAAGTGGACCACACGTACGGGCCCGAGGACCTGGTTGCCGCCGGCCGGGATACCGAGTGCAAGGCGCTCAGCAACGCCGTGCGCTGGCACTGCGAAGGCCGCGTGATCCTGCAGGGCAACAGGACGGTAGTGCTGAAGTAGTCCCCGCGCTCCCCTTTCGTGGTCCCCCTCCCCCGACGCTCGCTCACTAGTCCGGACTACGGAGAGAGCGTTGCGGGGGGCGGGGCTACAGCGCTGCCAGCCGGGTGGCCAGGTGCAGCGCTGCCAAACGGCCCGTTCCGCGGGGATCGCCGCCGCAGAGTGAGAAGATCCGCTGCAGCCGCAGATGCATCGACTGCCGCTCCAGGTGCAGCTCACGCGCAGCCTGGGCCGTGTTGCAGCCGGAATCCAGCCAGACCCGCAGCGTCTCAACCAGAGCGGAGTTTCGTTGGGAATCGTGGAGCAGGACGGCACCGAGCTGCTGGCTGACAAATTCGGTGCGCTGGGTGTCATCCAGGGAATGGAAAGCGAACCGCTCCACCGCGAACGCCTCGGCGTCGAGGACCACTCCGGACCGACCCTGTCCGGCTTTGAGCGAACCATCCCTGAGCGGTCCGGCGCCGGCCGCGAGGTCCAGCGTCAGCCGTGCTTCCGCCAGGGACCATGGCGCGGCGGATATTCCGGTCGCCACCGGACCGACAGCGCTGACCGTTCCCTCCGGCAACGCCAGCGACTGCAGTCCGGCCAGAATTGCATCCCGGTCTTCCTGCGTCTTCCCGGGGCGGAGCACGGCCAGCGCCAAGAGTTCCGCGTTGTCGGCGTAGCTTGCACTGTGATGCCCCACCCGCTCCAGCAGGTGCTCCACAGCCATCCGGGGTTGCCGCGAGCCGGGGGAACGAACCACAACAGCCACCAGCTGCGCGGCCAACGGGATCCCGGCCGCCGGAGCGAGCTGCTGGAGACGCCAGTTTTGAGTTCCGGAATCGACGGCGCGGATCAGCGCCGCACCCGCCATCTCCTTCAGGCCGGGGGGCATGCGCTGCAGCAGGGCCAACGCCAGAATGTCCACCGAGCGGTTCCCCGCGATCCTCGCCAGGTTCACGTCCGCTCCCGCCAGGGCATGAAGGCTGAGGCGGGCTGAAGGGATGCCACGCACGGACACGTCAATCTGGATGGTCCGGGCACGGTCCGGCGCGTCGCCGGATTCTGCGGGCTCCGGCTCCCCCGTATGAACAGCCGGCAGTGCGCTGGCCAGCGGGGCGCCCGCGGTGGACGTCAGGACAACTTCCGCGCCGGTAGCGTCCGCCAGGACAGCCAGGATCCGGTTAAGGCTGCCGCCGTGGGCCAACTCCACCGCCATCGCGTGACTGGCCCGGTCAGCCTCCTGCAGCTGGGCAGCAGATTCACTCACCAGGAGTGAGTTGATGGCTTCCATCACGCCTACAAAGGGCACCACCTTGCGAAGCTCTATCAGCGGAAGGCCGGCCGCTTCAGCTGCTGCCACCATCGACGACGGTATCGAGGCCAGCTCCGTGCCAGTCTCTATGGCCAGCGCGGCCACGCCGCGTTCTGCCAGCTCCCAGATGTAGTCCGCGCGACGTTTGTCCGTTGCCAAAGCAAGAGCCTGGCCGCCGGTCAGCAACAGTTCACCGCCGCCAAGCAGCGGGGCAATATCCAAAACCTCACTGGAATGAATCCAGCGCAGCTGCGTCTGGGCCGCAACGGCCGCCGCTGCGCGGATCACCGGATCCGCGGGCGTGAGGGTGGAATGTTTCAAAACATCCTGCAGGCGTATTGGCATGACACTCCGTCGCGTCTTCTCATAAACTTCAAGACACATTGTATGTGGTGCATGTGGCCTGGGCCACATAATCTGGGCTTATCCCTTTTACTCATGGAGGCTCCCCCATGCAAGACAACCTCTCCACAACGCAGCCAGGGTCGGCAATGACGCCGACCGAGGACTGCGAAGCTTGGCTCCAGCCCATCCCCGAATCCCAGCGGACACACAAGGTCTCCGGACAGTTCTGGATCTGGGCGGGCGCCAACCTGGCGCCCATCAACTGGGTACTGGGCGCCCTCGGCATCCATCTCGGCCTCGGCTTCGCGGACACGGTCACCGTTCTGGTTCTGGGGAACCTGATCGGCATGCTGTTGTTCGGCTGCTTCGTCCTGCTTGGCCAGAAGACCGGCGCCACTGGCATGGTCCTGGCCCGGGCAGCCTTCGGACGCCGCGGCAACTACCTCCCGGCAGCCATCCAGGCACTCCTGGTGATCGGCTGGTGCGCGGTCAACACGTGGATCATCCTTGACCTGGTCATGGCCCTGTTCGGCACGCTCGGCTGGGTGGATCCCACAGCACACAACTATGGCTGGAAGATCGGCGTTGCCACCGCCATTATGGCCGCGCAGGTAGCCATCGCGTGGTTCGGCTATAAGGCCATCGCCGCGTTCGAAAAGTGGACTGTGCCGCCCACCATCATCATCCTGGCCGTGATGTCCGCCGTCGCCTGGTTCGGCATGAAGATCGACTGGGGCTACGCCGGCCCTGCCGGACAGATCCTCGAGGGCTCAGAACGCATCGCGGCCATGAGCGCCGTGATGACCGCCATCGGCATTGGCTGGGGCATCACCTGGTTCACCTACGCCGCCGACTACTCCCGGTTCGTGAGCACGGAAGTTCCCAAGAAAAGGGTCTACCTGGCCTCCGTTCTGGGCCAGTTCATCCCCGTGGTGTGGCTCGGAATCCTGGGCGCCAGCCTGGCTACCAACAGCGGTGAGATCGACCCCGGAAAACTCATCGTCCAGAACTTCGGCATCCTCGCACTGCCGGTGCTGCTGATGGTGCTCCACGGCCCCATCGCCACCAATATCCTGAACATCTACACGTTCTCCGTGGCAACCCAGTCGTTGGACATCACCATCAGCCGCCGCAAACTCAATCTCTTTGTGGGCGTATTCTCCCTCGCCGCCGTCGTCTTCTTCATCTTCCAGGAAGACTTCGCCACCGTGCTCGACGCCTGGCTCATCGGACTGGTCGCCTGGGTTGCCGCGTGGGGCGGAGTCATGCTGGTCCACTACTTCTGGCTCGAGAAGCGCTGGCCGGGTAACCCGGACAGGCTCTTCGACGCAGTGGGCACCAAGCGCCTCCCAGACGTCAACTGGGCCGGCGTCGTCTCCCTCCTGGTGGGCATCTTCGCCACCTGGCTGTTTATGTACGGTCTGGTTCCGGCCATGCAGGGCCCCATTGCCGTGGCGCTGGGCGGCTGGGACCTCTCCTGGCTCGCAGGCGGCCTGGCAAGCGCCGGCAGCTACGCCATCCTTGGCCCGAAGTTCCACCGCAGGCACCTGGACTCCGCCCTGCCGGCCGCCACCGTTGCGCAGGCCACCGCCGACCTGAAATTCGCCACCCAGCCCAGCGCACCGGCCGGACTCTGAAACGCTCCCGACCTGAAATTTCCCGGACACTGAACCTCAAGGAAACACGACATGACCTTTGAAGCATTCGCGGATTCCGCCCACCCCATCACCTGGCCTGAGGGCAAGCGGGCAGCAGCCTCGTTCACGTTCGACGTCGACGCCGAATCCTGCACCATCGCCCACGATCCGAAGAGCACGCGCCGGATGTCCCTGATGACGCACCAGTCGTACGGGCCCAAGGTGGCGGTCCCGCGGCTGCTTCAGATCCTCCAGCGACAGGACATCCGGGCCACCTTCTTCGTTCCCGGCTTCACGGCAGACTGCTACCCGGACACGGTCCGGCGCATCGTGGACGCCGGGCACGAGGTGGCCCACCACGGGTACCTGCACGAACCCATGCAGGGGATCGACGCCGAGACTGAGGCCCGGTACATCGACCGCGGGCTCGAGGCCCTCGCGAAGGTCGGCGTGGAACCGGTGGGCTACCGCGCGCCGTGGTGGGAACTGAACTGGCACTCCCCTGCGCTCCTGGCGGACCGAGGTTTCCTCTACGATTCGAGCCTGCTCGACGGCGACGCACCGTACCGTTTCAGCGTCGCCCCCGGCGACAGTCGGGACATCGTGGAGATCCCGGTCGACTGGACCCTGGACGACTGGGAACAGTACGCGTTCTACCCCGGAGTCACCGGCAGCGGCGTCATCGAAAGCCCGGCCAAGGTCCTGGAAATGTGGACCCTCGAGGCGGAGGCACACCATGCCCAGGGCAGCTGCTTTGTCCTGACCAACCACCCGTTCATCTCGGGGCGGCCATCCAAGGCCGTCGCCCTGGAAAAGCTGATTGACCGGGTGAAATCAATGGACGGCATGTGGGTCACCACCATGGAGGAGATCGCCGAACACGCCCGCAGGACCGTCGAGGAGGTCCATACGCACGCCCGGATCGAGGTCCCTTCGTTCCCGGACACGGGGGCCCGGTTCACGCCGGCGGCGGTCCGACAGCTGAAGCCGGCCGGTAGCCAAAGCCGGTAACCCCGGCTCCACAACCCCAACTCCGCAACCCCAAATACAAGGAACGCCGACGGCGACAGTCACCTGTCGCCGTCGGCGTTTCCCGCGTTTCCGTCCCTCAGTCCGCTAAAGTGCGCCGGCACCCGAAGCGAGCAGGCGCTCCACGTCCGCCACCTGCGGATAGGCTGCCTGCGTTCCCTTGCGGGTGGTGGCCAGCGCGGCGGCAATCGAGGCGAAGGCGGCGGCGTCAGCCAGCGGCGCACCGGCTGCCAGACGGGCGGCCACGGCACCGGTGAAGGCGTCGCCCGCGCCGGTGGTGTCCACGGCCTTGACTTTGATGGGTGCCACCCGGACCAGCTGCTGCCCGGCAGGCGCCAGCGAATCCAGCACCACCGAGCCGTGGGCCCCCAGCGTGACCAGGACCCGCTCGAGCCCGCGCTCGGCGAAACGCAGCCTGACCGCTTCCCAGTCGCTGGCATCCGCATCACTGCCGGGAATTTCGGCGGAGACAGGATTCCCGGCGGAGCCGAGGAACAGCGACGCCTCATGGGCGTTGACCAGCAGGACATCGGTCAGGTCCGCCAGCTGCTGCGGGATCTCCGCGTAAGGCGAGAGGTTAAGCAGAACTGTACCGCCGGCGTCGTGCCCTGCCCGGGCGGCGGCCTCAACCGTGTCAAGGCTGACCTCCAGGCAGAGACAGACCACCGCGGCGCCGTCGAACGTTTCCGCCGCGGCGGCGACGTCCGCCGGCGAGAGGGTGCCGTTGGCGCCGGCCGAGATGATGATGTTGTTCTCGCCGTTGGAATCCACGGCGATGACGGCGACGCCGGTGGCCTCCGTTGCTGAGGTCCGCACGCCGGAGACGTCCACCCCGGCGCCCGCAGCGGAGGACAGGAGCATGTCGCCGTTGGCGTCCGCACCGACGGCACCCACCAGGCTGACGTTCCCGCCCAGCAGGCTGGCCGCGACGGCCTGGTTGGCGCTCTTGCCGCCCGGGTTCACTGCGAATCCGTTTCCATGCACCGTCTCGCCGGGCAGCGGCAGCCGCTCGCAATAGATGGTCAGGTCCGCGTTCAGGGAACCGACGACGACGATCCGGCCTTGGGTGCCGGCCGTTGCGGAACTCATTCGGTCACCTCAGCCTCGACGGGCTTGGGGATCAGGAGCGACGCGGCGAACGCGGCCACCGTGATGACCAGGCCCGTTACCACCACGGAGAGGTAGGACGCTTGGGCGTCGCCGAGGGCCGAGGTGGCCACCAGCACTGCCGGCAGCACCAGGAAGCTCAGGCCGGCGCCCAGGTTGAAGGCGCCCGCGTTCATGCCGGGAAGGAATCCCGGGTTTCCGGAGGGCGAGAGGACAACTCCGAGTCCGTTCAGCATGATGTTGACCGTACCGGCGTACATGATGCCCAGCAAGACGGTTCCGGCGATCATCATGGGCAGGCTGCTGAGGCCGAAGAACGCGATGATGGCCAGGGCGGCGATGCTTCCCAGCATGCCGATGCGCAGGACCTTGGTGTAGCCGAGAATGGGCGCGAGCCTGCCGCTGAGGGGACCCACCAGCCAGCCGAGCAGGGCGTACGGGGTGAGGATGATGAGCGACATTTCGGTCGGGCCGATGCCGAATCCCGGGTCCGCGGCCTGCACATACGCCGGCACGATCCCGTTGATGACGGCGAAGATGCCGGTCATGGTCAGCGTGGTGGTCAGCAGCGGCGCCCAGGTGGAGCGCTGGCGCAGGTGGACGGTTTCCACCATCGGCTGCTTGGCCCGCTTCTCCACGGTCCAGAAGCAGTAGAACGCGACGGCGGCAACCACCACCAGCCCGATGGCCAGCAGGAGGGTGCCAGGCGCGAAGGCTCCCACCAGCTTGGAGCCCTCGTTGAGGGCGGTGAGCAGTGCACCCACGGCGACGACAATGAAGAACACGCCCAGCCAGTCCATGGAGGTGCCGGCGGCCGGCTTGCTCTCGCCGGCGAGGAACGCGATGAGGGCGGTGGCGACGAGGGCCAGGACCACCATCAGCCAGAAGATGCTGCGGAACCCGAAGTGCTCGGCGAAGTAGCCGCCCACAAAGGAGTCCACGCCGGCCACGCCGCCGTTGACGGCGGTGATGAGGCCCATAAGCGTCCCGTATTTGCGGGGGTTGCTGACGGCGGAGCGCAGCATGATCAGGCACAACGGCACGGTGGGGCCGCTGACGCCCTGGATGATGCGGCCCACAAAGAGCCAGGTCACGTCGGGGGCCATGGCCGCAATGACCGAACCGACGGCCATCAGGAGCATCATGCCGATCAGGATTTTCTTGCGGCCGATGATGTCGCTCAGGCGGGGAAGGAAGAGGGAGAACAGGGCAGCCGCGGTGAAGAACCAGGTCTGGGAGAGGCCGATGACGGCCTGATCGGTGTTCAGTTCCTTGCCCATGGTGACCAGGGCAGGGCTGAGCATGGAGGCGTTGAGCTGGAACGCGACGCACGCGGCCAGCAGGGCGACCATCAGGGCGGTGACGTTGCCGCGGCTGGTCTTTGCCTCGGTGAGGGTGGCACTCATCTACTTGCCTCCCGTGGCTGCTGCAAGGCCGGCGGGTTCAAGAACGGCCGGTTCGCCGATGCGCACGAGGGCATCCGTGACGAGGTCCCAGAAACGGGCGTGGTCCAGGTCAATGGCCACGGAGGTGGTGCAGTCGTCCGGTGCGGGGGCGCGGAAGTCGGCCACGGTCATGCCAAGGGTCAGCGTGCCCTGGAGTTCGATGTCCACCGGAACCTTGCGGGTGGTGACGATGCTGGGATCGATCACGTAGGCAACGGCGCACGGATCGTGGACGGGCGGGAAGTCAAAGCCCTGGGCGTCCTTGTAGGTCTGGGTGAAGAACTCCATCAGTTCCATCACGAACTTGGCGGGTGCGGTACCCACAGCCGCAATCTTCTCCACCACCTCCGGGGTGGCGAGGGCCTGGTGCGTGAGGTCCAGGCCCACCATCACCACGGGCCACTTTTCGTTGAACACGATGTGGGCGGCCTCGGGGTCGATGATGATGTTGAATTCGGCCACGGCGCTCCAGTTGCCCACGTGGTAGCCGCCGCCCATCAGGACAACTTCCTTGACGCGTTCCACGATGCGCGGTTCCTTGCGGGCTGCCAGCGCGATGTTGGTGAGGCCGCCGGTGGGGACGAGGGTGACCGTGCCCGGTTCGTGGGCCATCACGGTGTCGATGATGAGGTCGACGGCGTGGCGCGGGTCCAGCTCGATGGTGGACTCGGGCTGCGCGGGGCCGTCCATGCCCGTCTCGCCGTGGATGGACGGCGCGGTTTCGATGGTGCGGACCAGGGGCCGGCCGCAGCCGGCGGCAAAAGGCACGCCGGTGATGCCTGCGATGGTGCCCACGGACAGGGCGTTGCGGGTGACCTTTTCGAGCGTCTGGTTGCCCACCACGGTGGTGACAGCCAGCAGTTCAATGTCAGGGTTGCCGTGTGCAAGCAGGATGGCCACGGCGTCGTCGTGCCCGGGGTCGCAGTCAAGAATGATCTTCTTGGGGGCGGGTTTTGTCGGTTTGGATTCCACGTTAAATCTCCACGTCATTGGGGCCTGCCGGAGCAGTGGCCGAAAGCATTCACGGAGATCATGACACCTGCCCAAGCCGCGCGTCAAGCGCTTAACGTCCTCACACGTCAAGCGCTTGATGTCCTGGTGGGCTGCTTCCCACCCCGCCGCGTTCAGTCGGTCAGCGAGCGAACTACCTGTGCAGGCGACCCCACCACAATGGCACTTTGCGGTACGTCCTTCGTGACCACTGACGCGGCCGCCACCACGGCATCATCACCAATAGTCACGCCCGGCAGAATTGTGGCGTTCGCCCCGATCCAAACATTGCGGCCAATAACCACAGGGGCTGGGTGCATATCCGCGCGACGGCTCGGCATGAGGTCGTGGTTGAGCGTGGCGATCACCACGTTGTGCCCGATCAGGCAGTCGTCCCCGATGACCACGCCGCCCTGGTCCTGAAATTTGCAGCCGGAATTGATAAAGATCCGTTCCCCGAGGGAGATGTTTTTCCCGAAGTCGGAGTAGAAGGGCGGGAAGACAGTCACGGACTCGTCAACCGGCTTGCCGGTCAGCTGAGCTAACAGCTCCCGGATCCGCGCCGGTTCCTGGTATCCGCCATTGAGTTCCCCGGTGATGCGCAGGGCATCCTGGCTGACCCGGTGCATGACCTCATGCAACGGCGAGTCCCCGGTGATGGTATGTCCGGCATTCAGTTCCTCAAGAAGATCGGCGAGTTCCATGCTGTCCTTTCAGTCAAGACTCGTAACGCGTGTGCCAACACGCTAATTGTTCGGTTTTGCTGCTTCCGAAACCGCCGTGGCCGCCCAGCTCGCGAGGAGTTTGATGCGCTCTTCGTGGGTCGTCCCGGGTTCGGCCGTGTAGAAGCTGACGTCGTAGACGACACCCGGGGAGGCGGTCAACGCCAGGGACTGGTAGGTCAGCTCCAGCTCGCCCACCACGGGATGTCGCAGCCGTTTGGTTCCCTCGTGGCGGAAACGGATGTCATGCGATGCCCACAGCGTGCGAAACTCGGGGCTCAATGTGGATAGTTCGCCTACGAGTTCGCGCAGAGAGCGGTCGTTGGGCTCGCGGCCGGCCTCGGCGCGCAGCAGAGCGGCGGTGGCCGCGGCGCCGGCGTCCCAGTCGACGAAGAACTCCCGTGCGGCCGGGTCGAGGAAGTGAAAGCGGGCGAAGTTTGCTTGGCCGTTGGCAGCGGTGGTGTCGCTGGCAAACATGGGCGCGTGGAGTGCACGCCCCAGCGCATTAGAGGCCATGATATCGAGGCGGCCATTACGGACGAACGCGGCCGACATGGTGACGGAGTCAAGCAGCCAAAGGACAGGCACCGCCAGCCCCACTTCCTTGCGGCGGGAATGCGTCCGGCGCATGGGCCGGGCGGCCCGTGCCAGCTCGAAAAGGTACAGGCATTCCTCATCGTTCAGATGCAGTGCCCCGGCGACGGCCTTGAGGACGTCGTCAGACACGCCACTGATGTTGCCCTTCTCCAGCCGCGCGTACCACTCGGTGCTCACCCCGGCGAGGACCGCCACCTCCTCGCGGCGCAGTCCAGGAACGCGGCGACGGCTGCCCGCGGGCAGCCCCACCTGCTCCGGGCGGATTTTGGCGCGGCGGCTGGCCAGGAAGTCCCGGATGTCGGTGCGGTTGTCGGGCTGGTTGTCCATAAATCCACGATAGCCCCGGTTCACCAGGCTAAAGGGGGGAGAGCTTGTACCCCCATAAACGCAGCCTTCTTCAGCCGATGAAAATGGGGTGATATTGATGGAAGGCACCCTAAAACAGGAGAAAATATTGTTTACCGCTAATGCTTACGCCGCTCCGGCCGCCGCCGGGGACCTGATCCCCACCACTATCGAACGCCGCGACGTCGGACCGCACGATGTCCTGATCGACATCAAGTTCGCCGGCATCTGCCACTCGGACATCCACACCGTCCGCGGCGACTGGGGACCCCAGCAGTACCCGCTCGCCCCCGGCCACGAAATCGCCGGTATCGTCACCGAAATCGGCTCCGCCGTCACCAAGCACGCTATCGGAGACCGGGTCGGCGTCGGCTGTATGGTCAACTCCTGCCGCGAATGCGTCAACTGCCTCAAGGGCGAAGAGCAGTACTGCCTGAACGGCAACATCGGCACCTACGGCGCCGTGGACCGCGACGGCACCATCACGCAGGGCGGCTACTCCACGCACGTCGTCGTGACCGAAGACTTTGTTGTGCGGATCCCCGAAGGGATAGAGCTCGACGCCGCCGCTCCCCTGCTGTGCGCAGGAATCACCACGTACTCCCCCTTGCGGCACTGGGGTGCCGGCCCCGGGAAGAAGGTCGCCGTCGTCGGCCTCGGCGGCCTCGGCCACATGGCCGTCAAGCTCGCCCACGCCATGGGCGCCGAAGTCACCGTACTCTCCCAGTCGCTGAAAAAGCAGGAGGACGGGCTGAAGCTGGGCGCGGACCACTACTACGCCACCAGCGACGAGACCACCTTTGAGGATCTCGCCGGCACGTTCGACCTGATCATCAACACCGTGAGCGCATCGATCGACATCAGCGCCTACCTGCAGTTGCTGACCCTCGACGGCGCCCTGGTCAACGTCGGCGCTCCCGCTGAACCGCTCCCGGTCAACGCGTTCGCCCTCATCATGGGCCGCCGCTCATTCGCCGGCTCCATGATCGGTGGGATCCGCGAAACCCAGGAAATGCTCGACTTCTGCGCCGAGCACAACCTCGGCGCCGAAATCGAAGTCATCCCGGCCAGCAAGATCAATGATGCCTACGAACGCGTCCTTGCCTCCGACGTCCGCTACCGGTTCGTCATCGACACCTCCACTCTCGTCTAGAAGACCGGCGGGCGGAAGGCGGCGCATGCCTGCGGCCTGGCTACTACGATCGAGGTATGGAATCCGCGGAGCAGGTGCAGCAATCCGTCCGCTCGCGGCGGATCACGGCGGCCATGGTCGCGGCCCGCGCCGGCGTTTCGACGGCGACGGTTTCTCTGGTGGCCAACGGCAAGACTGCCGGCCGCGTCTCGGAGGACAACATCGCCAGGGTGCGGGAGGCCATTTCCGAGCTCGGGTACGTGGTGGACAGCGTGGGCAGTTCGCTGGCCAAAGGCGTCAGCTCCATCGTGATCCTCGTGTCTCCGGACATCTCCAACCCGTTTTTCGCCAAGGTGATCGCCGGTGTCCGGGAGTCACTCGGGGCTGAGTACCAGCTGCTGCTGTCCGTCACCGACGCGGGCGAATTTCCGCAGGCCGGCGACGTCCGGAAGCTGATGGCGCTCCGGCCGGCCGGGCTGCTGGTGGGTGCCCCCAACGCCGAATTCCTGGAAGAACTTTCCGCCGCCGGCCCCGTGGTCCTGCTCGATGCCCCGGGGCTGGAGGCCTATGCGCCGTCCGTCAACCTGGACGTTGCGCACGGCGCGAGGGAGCTGGCGGGACACCTGGCAGATGCAGGGCATCGGCAGGTGGCCTACGTGGACAGTGTCACCGGCACAGCGACGTTCGCCATCCGCCGCGAAGCCTTCCTGGACGAGGCAGCGGCCCACGGAATATCGGTGGGGCCCGGCCACATCATCAGGACCACCATCGACGTCGGGGCGTCCGCCGCCGCATTCGCCGCCGCCTGGCCGGCATGGCAGCAGGCCGGGGTCACCGCCGTCGTCTGTTGCACGGACACCCACGCCTACGGGGTGCTGCAGGAAGCACGGGTGGCAGGCGTGCAGATCCCGGGCCAGCTGGCCATCGCCGGCTTCGATGATCTGCCCTACTCCGCCACGAGCAATCCCAGCCTGACCAGCGTGCACCTGCCGGCTACCTCGCTGGGGCTGAAAGCAGGCGGACAGCTGCGCCTGCTCATGGAAGGCCGCCAGCTGGAGCAGCCGCAGCTGACGCTGGAGAGCTCGCTGGTGATCCGCAACTCCACGTCGGCGTAACACTGCGCCGGGCATGACGAGCCGGTGTCACACCCCCGCCGTAAGCTGGGTGCATGCCGAGTAACTGGGACAGCCTGGACATCAGCCTGCGCGAATCCGTGCAGGAGAACGTGGAGATCTACGAGCGCGTCCGCCCTGCCCTGAAGCTGGTCACCAAGGACGTTCTCCACATCCTCCGCGACATGTTGAAGGACACCGAGGTCACGCCGCTGTTTGTCACGGGGCGCACCAAGTCGGTGGAATCGTTCCGGGAGAAAATTTCCCGGATTGAGGAACCGCTGGAACCGGGCGGGCCCCCGGTGCTGAAGTTCCCGGACCCGTTCCGCACCCTCAACGACATGGTGGGCGTGCGCGTCATCACCAAGCTGCCGGCCGAGAATGCCCTCGTAGCCAACATCATCAAGCGCCAGCGCCAGATATTCGACTGCCGCGGTGACCGCGAGAAGGACATCGGCTCCATCGAGTCAGGCACGTACGGCTATTCCAGCCGCCACCTCATCCTGCGCACCATCCAGAACGAGGCCGTCAAGGATTACCAGCAGGCCTTCAACCCGGACATTCCGGCCAACGGCAGCTACTTCTTCGAATGCCAGATCCGCACCGTCTTCGCCCACGCCTGGAGCGAGATCGAGCACGACATCCGCTTCAAGGCCGAGGACCCCCGCGCCTGGACGCCGCATTTCGACCGCCAGTTCACCGCCACCGCCGCCATGCTGGAAACCGTGGAAAGCGCCTTCGCGGACCTGCACGAACGCTACGAGGAAGTCCGCAGCTACTGGGACGTCGAGGGTGAGGGGGCCGCGCAGCTCACACCCAACCGGATCCGTGACGTCTGGCGCACGCTGTTGCCGCACGTGGACCGCAAAGTCGATGACGACTGGGGCTGGGCTGCCGAGCTCATGGCCGCCCACGGCCTCAACCAGACCGTCCAGCTGGCCGGCCTGCTCAGCGCCCAGCGGATCACCGAGGTCCGCAAGGCGCTGGACCACCGCTACTCCCCCGGACCGGACCGCCTGCTCGATGACCTCCTGCTCTGGCAGTACGGCACCAAACACATTGACCTCACCGCAGAGGCGCCCGACGCCGTGCCGCACCCGCGGCGCGACAGCCTCCTGCGGCGGTTGAAACAGATCGAGCGCTACCGCCTGGCCAAGTCCGAGTAGACCGTCCACGGAGCCGCAGGATTATTGGCCACCACTGACATTCAACTACCCTTGACTCATGGTGGAGGCTGTTGTACACGGACCTCCGATGCTCCCGGTTCCAGCCCCGCGGCAAGATCCGGCACCTGATTATGCCCCTCTCTGACAAGGATTCCGCCATTTCCACGGACGCATTCTTCGCCACGCTCACCCGGATCCGCAACGTCATCCTCCCAGCGGCCGTACGGTCCTGGCTGAACACGCCGCGGGGGCTCCTCACCGGCTTCATCCTGGTGCACCTGGGTTTCCTGATTTTCGCGGCGCTGCTGTCCCTGCGCGGTGAGGCCTTCAGCGACACCTTCATCTACCGCGAGTGGGCCCGGGCGGGTTTTGACGAAACCCACCTCAGCGGCGGCCCCAGCCCGTGGGTGTACCCCATCCTCGCGCTGATCCCCATGGCACTGGCAGGGCTGGCCGGTCCCGGACCGTTTTTCTTCCTCTGGGTGCTGATGACCACCCTCCTCAACGGCTGGGCCCTGGCCAAGCTCACGGACCGTGGCCGCAACCAGGACGCGATCCCCGCGGGCTGGTGGTGGCTGATCTTCACGCTGCTGATGGGCTGGCTCGGCTTCGCCCGTGTGGACGGCCTCACCGCACCGATCGTCCTGGTGGCCCTGGCCTACGGTGTGGGCCGGCCGTTCATCGCGTCGGTCATCCTCGCCGCCGCGACCTGGGTGAAGGTCTGGCCCGCCGCGGTCATGCTGGCCCTGTTCGCCGTGGTCAAGAACCGCCTGCTGGTGGTGCTGGCCGGAGTAGCCACGTCAGCGGTGGTGGTGGCACTCGCCGCCGCGGTTGGCAGTGTGTCCAAGCTGCTGAACTTCCTGACCCAGCAGGGTGACCGGGGCATGCAGCTCGAGGCAACGTTCACCACCCCGTGGCTGTGGCTGTCCGTGCTGAACATCGGCGACTCCCGGATGTACATGAACACCGATATCAACTCCATGCAGGTGGACGGCCCCGGCACCGCCGTGATGTCCGTGCTGATGCAGCCGCTCCTCATCCTTGCCGCGCTGCTCGTGGCCGGCCTGACGTTCTGGGCGCTGCACAACGGCAAGCTCAACGGCAACGGCAAGGCCGACGGCGGCGTGGACCGCACCGAGCTGCTGCTGGCGGGGGCACTCACCCTGGCCACCGCCTTTGTGGTGTTCAACAAGGTGGGCTCGCCCCAGTTCATGGTGTGGCTGGCCCCGGCCGTGGCGGTGGGCCTGGCGCACAGCTGGCGTGAGTGGCGGGTCCCCGCGGCCATGCTCATCGCCATCGCGGTGGCCACGTTCTTCATCTACCCGCTGTTCTACGATGCCCTCAGCCACAACAACCCCCTCATGGCCGGCGTGCTGACTATCCGCAACGTCCTCCTGGTGGTCCTGTTCCTGTGGTCGGTCCGGCGCCTGTACTCGCTGGGCAAGAAGACTTCAGCGACCGTCCCCGCGCTCAAGGAGTCCTGAGATTTCCACGAAGTTCTTCGACCGGCTGGTCAGCGTCCGCAGCACCGTCCTGCCCGCCCGCGTGGTGGACTGGTTCGCCCGTCCATCCAGCGTCTGGTGGGGCTTCGCAGTCATCCACCTCTACTTCCTGGGCTGGATGGCGTCCTTCTTCCTCAACGGCGATACGTTCAGCGACACCGAGCAGTACCGCCAGTGGGCCATGGACGGCTACAACCCGGACAGCCTGGACGGCAAGATCAGCCCCTGGGTATACCCGGTGCTGGCGCAGATCCCGATCTTCCTCGCGAACATTGCCGGACCCAGCCTGTACCTCCTGTGCTGGTTCCTGATCATCACAGCGCTCAACGCCGTCGGGCTTGCTTTCCTGACGCGCGGACCGCGGAAGGTGAAGGGCATCGCCCCGGCCTGGTGGTGGCTGTTTTTCACCGTCTTTATGGGTTACCTCAGCTTCGCCAGGGTGGAGGGCATCACCGCCCCCATCGTGCTGATTGCCCTGCTGTACGCAGCCGAACGCCCCGTGGTGGCAGGGATCCTGCTGAGCGTGGCCACCTGGCTCAAGGTGTGGCCGGCAGCGGTCCTGGTGCCGATCGTCATTGCCAGCCGCAAGCGGATCCAGGTGCTGGCCTCCGGCGTGGCGGTCACCGCCGTCGTGGGCCTGGGCACGTACCTGTCCGGCGGGCTGCCGCACATCATGGACTTCCTGACCAACCAGGGCGAGCGTGGCATGCAGCTTGAAGCCACGTTCTCGACGCCGTGGGTGTGGCTCAGCGTCTTCAACATCGCCGGTTCCAAGATGGCGGACAACACGGCCATCAACTCCACCGAGGTCTACGGCCCCGGCGCCGACGTGGCCGCGTTCCTGATGCAGCCGCTGCTGATCCTCGCCGCCGTGGTGGCCGCGGTCCTGCTGGTCCGGGCACTGAACCGCGGCGCCGAGCGGGAGGAGCTCTTCCTCGAGGGCGCCCTGATGATGACCACGGCGTTCATTGTGTTCAACAAGGTGGGATCGCCGCAGTTCATCATCTGGCTGGCCCCGGTGATCATCGCCGGCCTGACGCACGACTGGGAGCGGTGGAAGGTCCCGGCTGCGCTGCTGATGGGGATCGCCATCACGACGTTTGTGATCTACCCGCTGTTCTACACGCCCCTCATCCACGCCCACCCGGTCATGGCCGCCATCCTGACCACGCGCAACGTGCTCCTGGTGGTGCTGCTGTGGTGGTCGGTGAAGCGGACCGCGGAACTCGGCCGGAAGTCACAGACTGTGCCGCAGTCCGCCTGATGTGGGTCGCCTGACCCGGGCCGCACTGGGGTAGTGCCATGACTGTGGGGGAAGACAACACAAACAGGCCGGGGCTCCGCCGCTGGCTGCCGCTGCTGGCACCGCTCCTCGCGGCAGCAGCTGTTGCTACAGGACTTGCTGCAGTCCTGGCGCCCCGGCAGGAGATCGGGTGGTTCGCCTACGCGCCCCTGTCCCACCAAACCTTCACATCGGACACGATAGTCCTGATGGACAGCGGTGCACGGGCCGGTTATTTACTCATTGCAATCGGCCTGCTGACACTGGCGTTCTGGTTCGGATACCGCTTGGGCGCTCGGCGCAAGGCGGCGTCTTAGTTCGTGCCGTCGGCCGGCTGGCCCTATTCGTGGCGGCCAGGAACGGCACAAACCACAGGATGTACCGGGGCTGGATGATGGGCGAAAGCATCACGACGGCGGCGAACGCCAAGGCCAGACGGCGCACCGCCCACGAGTAATCACCACAGAACATCAGCAGCACCAGCCCGACGAACCCGGCCTGGTTCCCCAGGAACCCTGAGGTCACCAAGGCGCCCATCGGGAAACGGTCACCGCAATTTCACGTCAGCTCCCTCCTTGCTGAATCGCACCTGTCATGTCGGCGGCCGTTCGGACTAACATTAAAAATGTGAGTTCTAACGTAAAAATTGACAGAATGGCTTATCTGACGTTAGATAGATCACATACTCTTTAGTTTCCCGTCGGCACCAGAAGCCTTCCGCAACGAAGCGGTTCGTGCCGCACCACCCAGGAGATTGCAATGGCCGCACCTTCCGTTTCCTCCACCAGTCCGTCAACATCGCAACTGACGCCGTCCCACAGTTGGGCAGACCGGCTCGGCATGCCCCACTTTCTGCGCTGGGGCTTTGTCGGGCTGCTGATCTTCATGATCGGCGACGGAGTTGAGTCCGGGTATCTTTCGACTTTCCTGCTGGACCGGGGGCTGGAACAGGGCCAGGTCGGGCTTCTGTTCACGGTGTACGGAGTCGCGGCCGGCGTTGCTGCCTGGGCCTCGGGCGCCCTGTCGGATCTCTGGGGTCCCCGCCGCGTCATGATCCTGGGACTCGTCCTTTGGGTGATATTCCAGCTTGTCCTTCTGACGGTCGCGCTCCCGTCGATGGACTTCACCCTGCTGCTGGTCAGCTACGGACTGCGGGGGCTGGGGTATCCGCTCTTTGCTTATGGCTTCCTGGTGTGGATCGCGGCCTGCACTCCATCAATCCGGCTGGGTTCAGCCGTGGGATGGTTCTGGTTCGCTTTCACCGGCGGCCTGCCCACGCTCGGTTCCTTGCTGGCAAGCGCGACCATCCCGGCGTTCGGGGCTTTCAATACACTCTGGATCGCTTTTGGGCTTGTTATTGTCGGCGGCCTTGTCGTTCTCACTACGGTCCGGGAACGCACAGGCTTTTCACGACTGGCTCCTGAGGGCGAGAAGCCCGTTGCGACGCTGGCCTCAAGCCTGACCATCCTCTGGCGTAATCCGAGAATCGGCATGGGCGCAGCTGTCCGGGCCATCAACACCGCCTCCCAGTTCGGTTTCCTGGTCTTCCTCCCTGTCTTCTTCACCAAGGAAATCGGGTTCGAACTTGGCGAGTGGCTTCAGATCCTCAGCGTGGTGTTCCTCACCAACATTTTCTTCAACCTGATCTTCGGAATCGTCGGCGACAAGTTTGGCTGGCGGCAGACGATCGCTCTTTTCGGCGGCGTCGGGTGCGCCGTGACAACTCTGGCGTTCTACTACGTACCGCTCGCTGCCGGTCCGAACCTGATCGTGGCAATGGCTGTTGGTGCCGCCTATGGCGCCACCCTGGCCGGTTTCGTCCCGCTGTCAGCCTTGATGCCGTCACTGGCACCGGAACACAAAGGCGCAGCCATGTCCGCCCTGAACTTCGGCGCCGGCATGTCGGTCTTCCTTGGCCCGCTGATCGCAACGCTGTTCCTTTCCTTGATCGGAGTCGGCGGCGTTATGTGGATTTTCGCAGGGCTCTATCTGCTCAGTGCCGTCCTGACCTGGCAGCTGAAGCTCCCCGCCGCCTCCCGCCACGCTGCAGCACCTAGCAACGCTCAGTAGTTTGCGTTACACCTGAAGTGGCTGCGGGCGGACTCCTGCCGCCACATCCCGTACGGCATCCCCCGCCACGACCACCGCAAACTCCAAAGCACACCCGCACGAGGAAGATACTTCCACCAATAGAAAGGCCCAAGCCATGGCGGTCATCGCTGTTGATGCCGGCACCACAATGATCAAGGCAGTCGGCTACGACGAAGAAGGCACAGAAATGGTGGTCGTCCGCCAGTCGACCTCCGTAAGCCGCCCGCACCCGGGCTGGGCCGAACAGGACATGCTCGCCGTCTGGGATGCCGTCGTCTTCAGCGTCCGCAGCGTCCAGCGCCAACTGAAGTCGGACATCGATTTCCTGGCCATCACCGCCCAAGGTGACGGATGCTGGCTCGTTGACGAGGCAGCGGAACCCACAGGGCCCGCGATCCTGTGGAACGACGGACGCGCCGCCGACATCGTGGAGGAATGGTCACGCCAGGGACTGCTCAAACAGGCATTCCAAATCAACGGATCCCAGACCTTCCCCGGGCTGCCCAACGCCATACTCACCTGGCTGCAGCAGAACGACCCCGAGAGGCTCGAACGCTCCCACGTCTCCCTCACCTGCGGAGGGTGGCTATTTGCCCGGATGACCGGACAGTTCGCCATCGATGAATCAGACGGCGCTGCCCCGTTCATGGATATCCGCACCCGCCAGTACTCACCGGAACTACTGAAGCTCTATGACATGGAGTGGGCCCTGCCCTTCCTGCCGGAGCTGCGGGGCGACGACCGCCGGGTTGCCTCGCTGACACAGCACGCGGCACTGGAGATGGGCCTGCCCGCCGGCCTGCCGGTCGTCATGTCCTCGTACGACATCGCATCCACGGCAATAGGAGTCGGGGCGGTAGAACCCGGCCAGGCCTGCTGCATCCTCGGCACGACGTTGTGCACGGAAATTGTCGCCGACACCGTGAGCACGGAAGGAAAATCCGCCGGGCTGACTGTGGCCCTGGGCCTTTCCGGCAAATACCTCAATGCCTTTCCGACGCTGGCGGGCGGTGAAGTCATCCAATGGGCCTGTCAGCTATTGGATCTGGATAACCCGACAGAGCTGGCCGACCTCGCCGATACATGCCCCCCGGGGGCAGGCGGCCTGGCGTTCATACCGTATCTGTCGCCGGCCGGGGAACGCGCACCCTTCTTGAACGCGCAGGCACGCGGGTCCTTCCTGGGCCTTTCCTTCGATCACAAACGTGAACATATCGCACGCGCCGTGATGGAAGGCCTGACCTTGGTCATCCGCGACTGCCTCAGCACCTCAGGAGTCACCCCAACCGAACTCCGGGTCTGCGGCGGCGGGGCCGCCAACCCCATCTGGCTTCAGCTCATCGCCGACATCACGGGCGTTCCGGTGCAGAGGTCCACTGACACGGAAGTAGGCGCCAAGGGAGCTTTCCTCGTCGGACTGGTCGCCACCGGCGGCGCCGCCCGCGTCGAGGACGTTTCCTCCTGGTACGTAAGGATCCGGGACACCTTCACCCCGAACCCGCAGAAGGCCACTCAATACTCGGAGCTGTACGAGGACTTCCTGTCTCTCAGAACCACCGTGAGCCAGGCCTGGCCGCGACTTGCGGCCATGCGGGGCCGAAGCCCGCGGACAAAGACCACAGACCCACTGCCGGTCATCCTCCCGGAACACCCGTCCGAAGGATCCGACGACCTGACTGTTCCCGGGAAGAAGTACCCGGCCACCCTAGAAGGAACCTCATGACAGCAACGAACGGCGGCAGCATCTGGGTTGGCCTGGACCTGGGAACACAGAGCGTGCGCGCCCTGGCAGTCAACGCCGACGGCGACGTCCTCGGCTCCGGCACCCAAAAGCTCACCAGCCGCCGCGACGGACATAGGCATGAGCAGGACCCGGACCAATGGTGGAAAGCCGTCTCAGCGGCGGCGTCGGAAGCACTTCGGGGCCTCGAACACCGCAACGTCCTCGGCGTCGCAGTGGACGCCACCTCGGGAACGATCCTCCTCGCCGACGCCCGGGGCAACCCCGTTACACCCGGACTCATGTATGACGACGGCCGTGCCAGCGGCGAAACCGACCGGGTGAACCAGGCAGGATCCCATGTCTGGAACGAGCTGGGCTACCAGCGAATGCAGACTCCCTGGGCACTTCCCAAGCTGCTCTGGCTCCTCAACGATCCAGGAACGCCGACTGCCGGGACACGGTTGCTGCACCAGTCAGACTTCATCAATGAGCGCCTCACAGGCCATCCGGTCCCCACGGACCTGAGCAGCGCCCTCAAAACGGGCGCACACCTGATTGAGGAGAAATGGCCAGAAGACGTGCTGGACGCGTTGGACGTCCCTCGCCAAATGCTTCCGGGTCTCGTCCGCTCAGGCACCCGGATCGGGACCGTATCCCCCGACGCTGCCCGCGCCACGGGAATCCCGGCCGGCACCCCTGTCATCTCAGGGGCAACCGATGGATGTGCCGCACAGCTGGGCTCCGGGGCACTGAAAGTCGGCAGCTGGAATTCCGTTCTGGGCACCACCTTGATCCTCAAAGGGGTCACCCGAAACCTGATCCAGGACCCCCTCGGGGTGGTCTACTCCCACAAAAGCCCTGACGGTGATTGGCTGCCAGGAGGCGCCTCCAGCACCGGGGCAGGTGTGATTTCCCGTGACTTCGCCGGAATGGACCTGGGCATCCTGGAGGCCCTGGCAAAAACACGGGAACCCGCGCCCGTCCTGACCTATCCCCTGGTGTCATCCGGGGAAAGGTTCCCGTTCGCGGCACCACAGGCCCGGGGATTCACTCTTGGAACATCCGAAGATGAGGGCGACCGCTACGCCGCAGCCCTGCAGGGCGTGGCGTTCATCGAACGGCTCTGCTTTGACTATCTGGACCTCCTGGGCGCCCCCACCGACGGCAGCCTCGTGCTCACCGGCGGCGCCACCAAAAGCCCCTACTGGAACCAGTTGCGTGCTGATGTCCTCGGCCGCCCGGTGACACTCCCCCAAAATGCAGAACCCGCACTAGGCATGGCTGTCCTCGCCGCTTCCCCGGACCGGGAAACCGCTGACGTCGCAGCAGAAATGGTCAAGGTACGCCAAGTCATAGAGCCCCGCCCGGAGGTAGCCGGGCGGTTCGACGACTCATACATCCGCCTCATCACCGAACTGGAACAACGCGGCTGGCTGGATCCCACCGCTGCTGAACACGCCATCAAAAGGACTAACGCATGACCAACATCATCCTGTGCCGCCACGGCGAGACCGTCTGGCACGCCGAAAACCGCTACGCCGGAATCAGCGACATCGACCTGACCCCCAGAGGCCATGACCAGGCAGCCCAGCTCGCAAACTGGGCCCAAACAGCCGGGCTCTCCGCGATCTACACTTCCACTCTGAGCCGCGCCCAGGCCACGGCCGGGGCCAGCGCGAAGGCCACCAGCCTCAGCGCGCAAGTGGACCCGCGCCTGCGTGAACTGGACTTCGGTGAAGGCGAAGGCCTGACAACCTCCGAGATGGAACAGCGTTTCCCGAAGGCCCTGGCCCATTTCCGATCGGATCCGGCGAAGCACCATCTCCCCGGCGGAGAGGACCCCTTCAAAGCCGCTGACCGATTCGTGGACTGCCTTCAGGACATCACAAAGGAGCATCCGGACGGACGGGTGCTTGTAGTAGCCCACACCACGGCAATCCGGCTCGCCCTCTGCCAGCTGATCGGCATCCCGCTGCGGGAATACCGGCGGGTCTTCCCCGCCATCCGGAACTGCTCACTCACTGAAATCAGCATCAGGGACGGCTACGTTTCCGTGCTCGAGTTCAACACCCCCGTCGCGGCCAGCAGCGTGCCGGCCTCCCAGCCCCACCCCTGATCCAGCAAGGAGATCCCCATCATGACCACCCGCATTCTCGCCGCAGGCGACCACTTCGTACTCAATGACCTGCTCACTGGCGCCGTAGCCAAGGAAGTCACCGGCCGCAGCCTGTCCTTCACCGAGCTCACCCTCCCCTGGCCCGTCGTGCCCTTCGGCCGAGTCGCAGAAGTCGATGAAGCCTCCGGGACCGAAGATGAACTCATCGAAGCCCTGCAGGGAGTGGAAATCTGCATCACACAAATGGCCCCCCTGACCGAAAAAGTCCTGAAAGCATGCCCCGACCTCAAACTGTTCTGCATCAGCCGCGGAGGCCCCGTCAATGCAAACCTGGAAGCAGCGACCCGGCACGGTGTAGCCGTAACGTCAGCACCGGGACGGAACGCTGCAGCAACAGCCGAGCACACCCTTGGCATGATGCTGGCCGCCATGCGCCGCATCCCCCAGACCAACGCCGATCTGTCCGCCGGAACCTGGCGTGGTGACTACTACTTGCACGAAAACGTCGGCCCGGAACTCGAAGGCAGCACTGTCGGCCTGGTCGGCTACGGAGCCATCGGCAGCCGCGTTGCCCGCATGCTTCAAGGCTTCGGGGCAACAGTCCTGGTCCACGACCCATACGTCACAGAAGACGCACTGGCCGGACAGGCCGAAAAGGTCGAATTCGACGAATTACTGGCCCGCTCCAATGTCATCACCCTCCATGCCCGCGTCACGCCCGAGACAACCGGCATGATCGGAGCCGAACAAATCGCCGCCCTGCAACCCGGCTCCATCATCGTCAACTGCGCACGGGGCGCCCTCCTGGACTACGACGCACTCTGCGACGCCCTCGACTCCGGCCACCTCTTCGGCGCCGCCTTTGACGTTTTCCCCGAGGAGCCCGTTCCCGCAGCCTCCCGGTTGCTGACCACCCCCAACATCGTCATGACCCCGCACCTGGCCGGGGCCAGCAAAGCGACCGCGAACAAGGCCGCCCAGATCGTGGCCGCGGATGTGCGGAGGTACCTGAACGGCGAACCCCTCGCCCACTGCGCCAACCCCGAAGCCCTCATGCCAGCTCGCACGGCCTAGAACCACGCTGGCACCCCGGGCGCGCCGGCTCCCGCGGTTCGGGGGCCGGCATGGTCGTTTGGCCCCGCCCGCAACCCTCGGCGCCATTTCGGTGCCGGATCGGAATCGTCGAGAATGCCCTCATGCAGACCGGATTAACCTGTCTGGCTGTGCGTGGAATGCAGCGGGGCGATGTGTAAGGTGGTGTGCTCAGACACTGCTTCCCTGAACTCGGAAGAGACATCGTCAGTAAGAATGAGGTCGGTGAAATCGCTCACGGGAACGTAGTGGTGGAGCGATGTCCGCCCCGTTTTGGACCCGTCCATCATCAGCACGCGTCGTGTGCCGGCCTTCAGCATGGCCCGCTTCATATGAACGACATCCTGCTCCTGGTGATACGTCATCTCGGATCCCATCGTTGAGGTGGACTGGAACACGACATCCACCGCGTAGGAGCTGAACGAGCCGTCGTTCGGCAGGCCAATGAAAGAGTCATGGGTGCGTGAGTACTGGCCTCCGGTCACGATCAGCCGGATGTCATCGTTCTCCCGGAACAGCTCTATCGCCTGCCTGTAGTTGGTGATGACCGTCATGGGTCCAACATCGTTGAGCAACCGGGCAAGGGCGAACACGGTTGTGGAGTCATCCAGCATCACGGACATGCCTGGCTCGACCATCTCCAGGGCCTTCCGCGCAAGCGCCGTCTTGGCCTGCGGCTGGATCTGCATCCGGATCTCAGAGCTCGCCTCAAAGACAGTGGAGGGCAGCGCCGACACTCCGCCGTGGACTTTGCGCAGGATTCCCCGAGTTGCCAGATCATCGATGTCGCGGTGGATGGTCATCAGACTGACGTTGGTGAGGGTCGCAAGATCGGCGGCACTGGAAAACCCTGCGCCCACAACATGTTCGATGATCCGCCGCTGCCGGGTGATGCGCGGCTTTTTGAGTCCGGGGTTGTCGTTCATCATGCTCACTTTCGTCGCTGCGCGCGGGTTTCCACCACTGCGTGGACCCATACGGCAGGCCTGTGCTTAGGATATGCCCCGCACAAGCCATGAAACAATTTATCAATCTTCGTGACCAATTTCACACTTTTTCTGTTATTCTCGACATACAAGTTGAGGTCATGGGGAACCCAACTCACTAGGCTCACCTCACGAAAGAGAATTCAATGAAGAACTTCTACGCGCGCATCATGACGGCAGCCGCCACGGCTGCCATTCTCGGCACTGCCGTCACCGGCTGCGGTTCCCAGGGCACTGCAGGAGCCGGCACGGGCGACGCCTCGGCCGCCAAAATAGCGTTTCTGATGCCGGATATCGCCTCAACCCGGTATGAGCTGTTCGACAAGCCCCTGTTTGAGGCAAAGATCAAGGAGCTTTGCGGAGGATGCACCGTGGTGTATTCAAACGCCAACGCCAGCGCGGCAAAGCAGCAGGAACAGGCCAACTCCGCCCTCGCCCAGGGTGTAAAGGCCATTGTGATTGACCCGGTCGACTCTGCAGCTGCCGCGACGATCGTCAACTCAGCCAAGGTGCAGAACGTGCCGATCATCGCCTACGACCGCCCGATCCCCGATGCCCCCGCCGATTACTACGTTTCCTTCGACAACGAAAAAATCGGTTCGATGATCGCCCAGTCCCTGGTCGACCACCTCAAGGCGAGCAACGTCCAGGGAGGACTGCTGCAGGTCAACGGTTCCCCTACTGACGCAGCCGCCGGGTTGATCAAGAAGGGCATCCACTCCGCCGTTGACCCGAGCGGGTTCCAGCTCCTCGCCGAGTTTGACACCCCGGGCTGGGAACCGACCAAGGCCCAGGACTGGGTCAGCGGCCAGATCACCCAGTTCTCCGGGAAAATCGCAGGCGTTGTCGCGGCAAACGACGGCACGGCAGGCGGCGTCATCGCGGCGTTCAAAGCTGCCGGAACCGAAGTGCCCCCTGTAACGGGCAATGACGCCGAGCTCGCCGCCGCCCAGCGCATCGTGGCCGGGGACCAGTACAACACCATCTCCAAGCCAATCAAGACCGTGGCTGAAGCCGCCGCACAGATAGCCTACTCATTTGCCAAGGGCGAGAAGCCTGCGGGCAAAACCACCTTGTTCAACACCCCGTCGGAACTCTTCGTCCCGACAGTGGTCACCGCCGAAAACCTCAAAGAGTCGCTGGTGGACACCGGAATCGTGAAGGCGTCCGAGCTCTGCACCTCCGCCTACGCGGCAGCCTGCGCCAAGGCCGGCATCAAGTAGAGCCGGCATCACGGCAAGGAGGTTCCGGTGTCCCGGTCCGGACACCGGAACCTCCAACCCCAACATCACTAGCCCCAGAGAACAACAGGGAAAAACATGCCATCAGAACCCATCGCCGCAGCAGGAAGCCCCCAACTGCTGTCACTGCGCGGCATAAACAAGTCCTTCGGTGCCGTCGCCGCGCTAATGGACATTGAGCTGGACGTAGCCGAAGGCGAAGTTGTCGCTGTCGTCGGTGACAACGGCGCCGGCAAATCGACGCTGGTAAAGGTACTCTCGGGAGTACATTCAGCCGACTCCGGCACCATCGCCTTTGAAGGCCGGGAAGTAACGATTTCCAGTCCAGCGGCCGCCCAGCACCTCGGCATCGCGACCGTCTTCCAGGACCTGGCGCTCTGCGACAACCTCACGGTCGTCGACAACCTCTTCCTTGGCCGGGAAATATCACCGCTCCGGCTGAACGAAGTGGACATGGAAGTCCGTTCATGGGAGCTGCTGAGGCAGCTCTCGGCAAAGATCCCCTCTGTCCGGACACCCATTGCAGCGCTGTCCGGCGGCCAGCGGCAGACCGTCGCCATCGCCCGGTCCCTGCTCGGAGACCCCAAAATCGTCATCCTCGATGAGCCGACCGCAGCGCTCGGCGTCGCGCAGACCGCCGAAGTACTCAACCTCGTTGAAAGACTGCGCGAACGCGGCCACGGCGTCATTATGATCAGCCACAATATGGCCGACGTGAAGGCAGTCGCGGACCGGGTGGTTGTACTGCGCCTTGGCCGCAACAACGGAGACTTCAGGGTCCGCGACGTCTCAACCGAGGACATCATCGCCGCCATTACCGGAGCAACGGACAACGTCGTCTCACGACGGTCCGCAGCACGCGGCACCGGCCAGGGACCGACCCAGGAGACCGACGCATCATGAAAAACAAGACACAAACCGCTCCCGCCTCCCTCGCCATGGACTTGCAGGACGAACGGCTGCAAGACCGGACAGGACTCAAAGGCCAGTTCCAGGCATTCCTGGACCGAACCCGCTCCGGCGACCTCGGTGTCCTGCCCGTCATCGGCGGACTGATCGTGATCTGGGCAGTCCTCCAGGCCCTGAACCCGATCTTTCTTTCCCCCGCAAACCTGGTCAACCTCACCATGGAAAGCTCAGCCGTAGGGATCATCGCCCTCGGCATCGTCTCCGTCCTCCTGGTAGCCCAAATCGACCTTTCCGTCGGCTCCGTCAGCGGACTGGCCGCCGCTGTCGTCGCAGTCACTTCGGTCAACATGGGCTGGCCCGTCTGGCTGGTTATCCTGACCACAGTTGCCCTCGGAGCAGCCATCGGCTGGATCTACGGACAGATCTTCAACCGGTTCGGCGTTCCCAGCTTCGTCATCACCCTCGCCGGGCTACTCGGATTCCTGGGACTGCAGCTCTACATCCTGGGTGCCAAGGGATCCATCAACCTGCCGTTCGACTCACCCCTGGTGTACTTCGCCCAACTGGCATTCGTGCCCATCTGGCTGTCCTACGTTCTGGTAGCAGCCGCAGCGTCAGGCCTGTTCGCCACCGACTATTTCCACTCACGAGCCCGCAGAATCGCCGGACTGTCCGCCATGTCCATGCAGAACGTCGCCCTGCGCGCCATTCTCCTGCTGGTAGTCCTCGGAGTAGCTGTCTCCTACCTGAACCAAAGCCGCGGAGTCGGCTGGATGTTCATATTGTTCATCGCACTGACCTTGATCCTCAACTACCTCCTCAAACGAACCAAGTGGGGCCGCTCCGTCTACGCCGTCGGCGGCAACCCAGAAGCAGCCCGGCGCGCCGGCATAAACGTCAAAGCCATTTACACATCCGTCTTCATCACCTGCTCAACCCTCGCAGCGGTAGGAGGACTCCTAGGAGCCGCCCGCCTCGCAGCCGCCAACCAGGGAAGCGGCACCGGCGACGTAAACCTGAACGCAATCGCTGCGGCTGTCATCGGCGGAACGAGCTTGTTCGGGGGCCGTGGCAGCGCCTTCGCTGCCATCTTGGGGATCATCGTCATCCAGTCAATCTCCAGCGGCCTCACCCTGCTGAATCTCGACTCGTCATTCCGTTTCATGGTCACCGGTGTGGTGCTGCTCCTGGCAGTAACCCTCGACTCAGTCTCCCGCCGGTCTCGATCCGCACACGGCAGGGCCTGAGCTAAAAACCGCCAAGTTCCTACCCAAGGGCTCCTGCCGCAAGAATGGCAGGGGCCCTTCGTGATGGCCGGGCCGGAAACCCTCGCGTAAGCAGTGTCAGTCTGCCAGCTGCCTTTTAGCAGTTCCCAATTCCCATGTGGCGGGATTTCGCCTCAGCGGGCGCTGCGGCGCTGGTCCAGGACCCAACGCCAACCACGCCGGGCCCAGTCCAACGGTTTACCCTCGATCAGCAGCTTCCGCGTGTGGATGTCCAGGACCAGCAGATAGAACGTGAACAGCAGCGCCGTCACGAACGCCAGCGACGACGCGTCAATGGCCAGCTCCACAAAGGACCAGACCGAGAGCTGGTCCTGTGCGCCGAACACCACAAAAAACGTCACGCCTACGTAGAGACACCGGATCTGCCAGTCATTCCGGATGCCCGTCACAGCCAGGAACGGCAGGAACCAGAGGATGTACCAGGGCTGGATGATGGGCGAAAGCATCACGACGGCGGTGAACGCCAGGGCCAGCCGGCGCACCGCCCGCGAGTAGTCTCCGCGGAACATCAGCAGCAGGACCAGCCCGATGGCCGCCCACTTCATGCCCGTCCGCAGCAGGTCCGCGATGGTGCCGCCCGGCAGTCCCAGCACGTTGCCGAGGAACTCCACCTGCTGCCCCAGGAACCCTGACGGCGAATAGCCGGTGTACCCCGGCGTCGGGTCCATGATGGCCCAGACCCAGCCCAACCCGAGGTTGTACGGGATCCCGCTGACGGCCAGAACGGCGAAACTGATTCCCGCCGTCGCTCCCCAAATAAGGAACTTCCGCGTCCACGAGGCGGCGTGCCCCGCCCACATGACCCCGATGAACGGCAGGAGCAGCACGGTGATCGGCTTAATCCCGATGGAGGCGGTGACCAGCAGGATTCCGGCCAGGTAGCGCTTCGTCGCGGCGAAGTAGACACCGGCGACGGCGAGGCCCACCATGAGCGCGTCGTTGTGGGCGCTGGCCACGAAACTGATCAGGAACAGCGGGTTGGCCACCGCGATCCAGAGTGCCCGCGCGCCGTTGATTCCGTGCAGTTCGGCCAGTTTGGGCACGTAAATGACGCAGAGCAGAACCCCGACGCCGGCGATCAGGCGGAACAGCAGAACGGACACGTCGGGCTGTGCCCCTGTCAGCTCCACAACGCCGCGGGCGAGCCATAGGAAGTAAGGCCCGTAGGGGGTCCTGTTCTCGGCCCACGCCGGGTCCGCACCGAGGGCAAACCAGTTGTTGAGGGTGGAGATGCCCACGGTGTAGGGGTTCTGGCCTTCCATGACCAGGCGGCCCTGTCCCGTGTAGGCGTAGACATCGCGAGAGAAGATCGGGACGGCCAGCAGGAGCGGCAGGGACCAGGCGGAGATGGCTATGACCACCGACCGCAGCGAGTGTTCGCCCCAGTCGCCCAGCCGCTGGCCCAGCCGGAGCCAGGACCGCATCAGGAGCATCGCCCCCACCGTCAGGAGCACGGTGGACAGCGTCACGCCCCAGCCCTCGGTCCGCAGCGCGATGACCACCGGCTGGCGGATCATGGGTGAGCCGTTCGCGATCCAGCCCGTTCCGATGGAGCCCACAAACATCATGAGGGCGCCGAGGAACCCCTGCCAGGTGGCGATGTACACCCGGCGCTTGGTGGGGGGAGCTACAGCGGGCGCGGCAGACTTCGGAAGCTCCGTGCCGGCCGCAGTCTTTTTCGACGGACCGGGGACGCTCTCCGAAGTGCTGATGTGTGAACCGCCTGCCGTCATGTCTTGTGTGGTCCCCTACTTACGTTACGGCGCTGGCTGGACTAGCTATAGGCCGGTCTACAACCCAGTTATTTTAGCAGTTGGCTTGGCGCGTACCCCAGACTGGTAGGGGCGGACGTGCCCCCTATTTCGCAATGAGGCGTCCCGCCGCCCCATCCCCGCCTCAGAATGAAGCCCCCCACTGCCGTCTTCACCAGCACGACTGGACCCAGCCATGGCCGTACCACGCGTCCCCGATGCCCGGACCAGCACGCCTCAGCAGCTCCAATCAGTCCCCGCCACCCTTCGTTCGCCACGCGGCTGAGGACCGAGGCGCGGGCAGGCCTGGTGGTGGCGCTAGCGCTGATCCCGGAGGCGATTGCCTTCTCGGTGATCGCCGGCGTGGATCCGCGGATCGGCCTGTTCGCCTCGTTCACCATGGCTGTCACCATCTCCTTTGTGGGCGGCCGGCCCGCCATGATTTCCGCCGCCACCGGCGCCGTCGCCCTCGTCATCGCCCCCTGATGCGCAGCCACGGCCTGGACCGCCTGATCGCGGCGGTGATTCTTGCGGGCCTTTTCCAGATCCTCCTGGCGGTCCTCGGCGTCACCCGGCTGATGCAGTTCATCCCGCGCTCGGTGATGGTGGGCTTTGTCAACGCCCTTGCCATCCTGGTGTTTATGGCCCAAATCCCCGAACTGATCGGCATGCCGTGGATGGTCTATCCGCTGGTGGCCGTGGGCCTGGTCATCGTGGTGGGACTGCCAAGAATTACGACGGCGGTGCCCTCACCTTTGGTGGCCATCGTGGTGCTCACCCTGTTTGCCGTGCTGGCCGGCGTGGATGTGCCCACCGTCCAGGACAAAGGCCAGCTGCCCGACAGCCTGCCTTCGGTGTTTCTCCCCAGTGTCTCGCTGACGTGGGAGACGTTCCAGGTCCTCGCCGTTCTCGCTGTCCATGGCTTTGGTGGGGCTGCTCGAATCGCTGATGACCGCCAAGCTGGTGGACGACATCACGGACACGCGCTCCAACAAGACCCGCGAGTCCTGGGGCCAGGGCGTGGCGAACATCGTCACCGGCTTTTTCGGCGGCATGGGCGGCTGCGCCGTGATCGGCCAGACCATGATCAACGTCAAGGGTTCCGGGGCCCGGAGCCGCGTGTCCACGTTCCTGGCCGGCGTTTTCCTGCTGGTCCTTGTGGTGGTGCTCGGCGATGTTGTGGGCCTGATTCCGATGGCCGCGCTGGTGGCCGTAATGATCTTCGTTTCCGCCATTACCTTCGATTGGCACTCCGTCGCTCCGCGGACCCTGCGCCGGATGCCCAAGTCCGAGACGGCCGTCATGGTGATCACCGTGGCAGTCGTATCGGCCACCCACAACCTGGCCATCGGCGTCGGGGCGGGCGTGCTGGCGGCCACGGCGCTGTTCGTCCGGCGGGTGGCGCACTTCGTCACGGTGGAACGGACCGTCGTCCAACTTAACGGCGAGAACGTGGCCACCTACACGGTGGACGGCGAGCTGTTCTTTGCCTCGTCCAACGACCTGTACACGCAGTTCGAGTACGTACTGGACGCCGGGCCGGACGTCAGCCGGGTGACTGTGGACCTCCACGCCTCGCACCTCTGGGACGCCTCAACCGTCGCGGTGCTGGACGCCGTGACCGAGAAATACCGCCGGCACGGGCGGGACGTGGAGCTGATCGGGCTGAATGCAGCCAGCGTGGCCATGCGGGAACGGCTGGCGGGGAAGCTCAACTGACGTATGGCCGCGGCGGCCCGGTGATCGAGCTTGTCGAGATCCAGGGGTTTCGACAAGCTCAACCACCGGAAGGCCCGGGCTAGCCCCGCGGGTCGCTGTGGGAACCTCGGCGAGCCGCCTGCTGACCTCCTCGGCGATTTCCTCCGCCCGCCCGGCGGAGGCACCCGGGATGAGGAGGACAAACTCTTCCCCGCCGTACCTGCCCACGAGGTCCGCGGATCTCACCGTATCCCGGCACGCGTCGGCGAAGGCCTGGAGAGCAAGGTCGCCGGCAGCGTGTCCGTGGGTGCGTGGTGCGGTAGACGAAGTCGCTGTATCCAGGACCATTTCGGAAGTTCCCCCCGACCGCCGAGTGATGCAGACCTCAGTATGGCACCGTTACTGGTCCGGTGTACGGATGATCCGGCGTCGCGTGGCAAAGGCGATGGCCGAGGTCCGGTTGTCCACGCCGAGCTTGCCGTAGATGTGCACGAGGTGGGTTTTGACGGTGGCCTCGGAAATGAAAAGCCGCCGGGCGATGGCGCGGTTTGTCAGGCCGGTGGCCAGCAGTTCAAGCAGCTGGACCTCGCGGGTTGTGAGGGCAGTTTCCGGGCTGCTGATCCGCGACATCAGCAGTGCCGCGACCTTCGGAGCCAGCGCCGTCTGGCCGGCCGCCGCCGACAGGACCGCCTGGCGGATCTGTTCCGGCGGCGCGTCCTTGAGCATGTAGCCGCTGGCGCCTGCCTCGACGGCGGCCAGGATGTCCGCCTCAGTGTCGTAGGTGGTCAGGATCAGGACCGGCGGCGGGGCGTCCAGCTGCCGGATCGCGGCGGTGGCGGTGACACCGTCCATCCCGGCGCCCATCTGCAGGTCCATCAGCACCACATCCACGCGCTCCCCCAGCGTCCGCAGCCGCGCGAGTTCGCGCAGCGCCGCATCCCCGTCGGATGCCTCGGCAGCCACGCCGAAGTCAGCGAATTCGGTGAGCATGGCGCGCAAGCCCGCGCGGACCACAGGGTGGTCATCCACCAGGAGAATGCGGAGATTACTCATCAGTCCCGCTCCCCCTCGGCGCCCCCGCCGATGAGCGGCAGCCGGATGGCGACGACGGTCCCCTCGCCGGGTGCCGTCTCCACCTCCAGGGAGCCGTTCAGCTCAGCCACCCGGGCAGCCAGCGAACGCAGCCCGAACCCGCTGCCGTCCGCTCGGCTGGCCACGCCGGAACCGGGCGCTTCCGGCACAAAGCCCGTGCCGTCGTCGTACACGTCCAGGGTGACCTCGTCCCCGAGGAACGCAAGGGTGACGACGGCGGTGCTTGCCTTGGCGTGGAGCCTGACGTTGGCAAGGCTGGCCTGGGCGGCCCGGAGCAGGGTGACGCTGTACTGCGGCGGTAGCTCCGCGGGGTCGCCCACCAGTTCGAAGCGGCAGCGGAGCCCGTCACTTCGCGGGGCGGCGAGCGTTTCGGTTTCGCCGCAGAGCCGCTGCAGGCTTTCCGGGAGCGACGACTCCTGGAGCTGCGGCGAGGTGAGGCCGCGGACAAAGCTGCGGGCCTCCGCGAGGTTTTCCGACGCCGTCTGCTGCACCATCGCGAACCGCTCGGCGGCGGTGGCAAGGTCGCCGCTGGCCAGGGACTTCTCTGCCGCCCGCGCCACCAGGACGATGCTGGACAGGCCCTGCGCCAAGGTGTCGTGGATTTCGCGGGCGAGGCGCTCACGCTCAGCTGCGACGCCGGCCTCATGCTGGGTTCTGGCAAGTTCTGCGCGGGTGCGCCGGAGTTCGTCCGCCGCCAGCCGCTGGGCTTCACTCTCCTGGTAGAGCGCCCGGTAAGCCAGCCCGGTGACCACGGCGAAAACGGCACCCAGCCCCGGCCCCATGACCATGGGGAGGGTGGGCGACGGCAGCCCGCTGGCCACCCACTGCGAAGCCACGACGGCAGCCGTCATCGCGGCGATGGTGAACAGGGCAATCCGACGCGGCAGGACATGCAGGTGGAGGAAGAAGAGCGGAAAGGCCACCCAGGAAAATTCGGCGCTGCCCGCGAGGAGGACGCCCCACAGTGCCGTGACAAGGCCCAGCCAGGGGGCGGCGTAGGGGTGCGGGTTGAAGCTGGAGCGGCCGGCGGCGAATCGCTTCTCCAGGACGGTGCCGGCGAGATACGCGGCTGCCAATGCAAGGGCGAGGGCGGACCAGACGAGGCGCTGACCGGCTGCCGTGCCGTCCGCTGTGGCGGGCCCGGCCGCTTCGGTGGCGCCGTCCGTGCCGGCGGCTCCGTCAGCGAAGTGCAGCCGCAGGATGGCGACCAGCAGCAGCACGGCAAACCCGACATGCAGCGTCACCCGCAAAAACCGCAGGATGGCGGCCCCCGACGGGGTGGTCTGTGGGTCCGCGGCAGGCATTTCACCAGCTTATGCGCCGACGGGGCCGTGCGGATCAACCAAAAGGTTGACCGCCCCTTCAGTCTTTTGTCCCGCCCGGCTCAACCAAGTCCACGATGTGGGCCGGGCCGATGCGCCGGAGAGTGGATTCAGAAGGAATTCCACCCCGACTGAAGGAAGTACAACGTGTTTCTCGCTATTCGCGACATCCGGTTCGCCAAGGGCAGGTTTGCCCTGATGGGCGGCGTGGTGGCCCTGGTGACGCTGCTGCTGGTGCTGCTGTCCGGGCTCACCGCCGGGCTGGGCGACCAGTCCACGTCCGCCATCGGGAAACTGGGTGCCGGGTCTGGTGCTGGCTCCGGTGCTGGCTCCGGCGCTGCGACCAAGCCGGTGGACAGCATCGTTTTCGGCGCACCCGGCACCAACCAGCCCACGGCATCCTTCACCGAAAGTGAAGTGACGGCCGCGCAGGTGGACACCTGGAAGCACACCGCCGGGGTGGCCCGGGCCGAGGCCCTGGGCATCAGCCAGACCCGCCTCCAGGGCGGCGACGGCGGCACCACCAATGTGGCGGTGTTCGGCGTTGCAGAGGACGGGCTTCTGGCGCCGTCGCCGGTTCGGGCGGGGTCGGTGGTGATCGGTGCGACCGTCGCCGCGGATCTCTCGCTCGACGTCGGAGACACGGCCACGGTGGGTGGCACTGGGGTGACCGTCGCCGCCGTCGTGGATGACCAGTGGTATTCGCACACCGGTGTGGTGTGGACGGCGCTGCCCACCTGGGCCGAAGTGGCGCACCTGGCTCCGGCTGCCGGCAGCGCACCGGGCACTCTGCCGGTGGCCACAGTCGTCGCCGTCACCTACCAGGACGGCGCCGTGGTGGACGAGGAAGCGGCCAATGCGATGGCGCGGACGGTCAGCACCACCCGCACCGGTTCGTTCCAGGCGCTGGGTTCCTTCAAGAGCGAAAACGGGTCGCTGATGCTGATGCAGGCGTTCCTCTACGGGATTTCGGCGCTCGTGATCGTGGCGTTCCTGACGGTCTGGACAGTGCAGCGCACCCGCGATATCGCCGTCCTCAAGGCCATGGGCGCGTCCGGCGGATACGTGCTGCGCGATGCCATGACCCAGGCTGCCATCGTGCTCTTGGCCGGTGCAGGCCTGGGCGGGGCGGTCGGAATTCTGGGCGGGTTCGCCGCAGCCCAGGCCGCGCCCTTCCTGGTCACGCCGGCCACCACGCTGCTGCCCGTGCTGGGAATAGTGGCCCTGGGCATGGCGGGCGCCGCGCTGGCCGTACGCCGGGTGACCACCGTCGATCCGCTGATCGCCCTCGGCGGCAACTGACCACTTCTCCACCCTCCCGAAAGGTACTCTCATGTCTGTTACTGCAGGTGCACCGCTCGCAACGCCAACTGCCGGCTCCGTCCTCGCCCACCCGCTGACCCTCACCAACGTCACCCTCGAATACCCGGACGGGGGCGGAACCATCAAGGCCCTGGACAGCGTCAGCCTCCGGGCCGCAGGGGGCCGGATGGTCTCGCTGGTGGGCCCGTCCGGCTCGGGCAAATCCAGCCTCCTGGCCGTCGCCGCCACCCTGGTCCGCCCCACCAACGGGGACGTAATGATCGACGGGGTCAACACTGCGGGGCTGAAGGACAGGGAACTGACCGCGCTGCGGCGGGAGAAGGTGGGCATCATCTTCCAGCAGCCCAACCTCTTGGCTTCCCTGACCGCCGTCGAGCAGTTGATGATTGGCCACCACCTGCGCGGCAAGTCCCTGAAGGCCGCGCGTTCGCACGCCGCGGAACTCCTGGACCTGGTGGGGCTCGCTGCGTCCGCGGACAAGCGTCCGCATCAGCTCTCGGGCGGGCAGCGGCAGCGGGTGAACATTGCCCGGGCCCTGATGGGCAGCCCGAAGGTGCTGCTGGTGGACGAGCCGACGGCGGCGCTGGACCACGCGCGCAGCGCTTCGATCGTCGGGCTGCTGCGCCGGGTGACGGACGAGTTCCAGGTGGCCACGGTGATGGTCACGCATGACACCGAATTCGTGCCGCTGACCGACGACGTCGCTGTAATGCGCGACGGCGGCCTGACCGCCCCGGTGTTGCCGGGCGCCTTACTTAGCGCCGGGGTCGCGGAGTAGGGTTCCGTCATGGACATCATCTTGGTACCCGGTTTCTGGTTGGACGCCTCATCCTGGGAGAAGGTGACGCCGGCCCTGGCGGCGGCGGGGCACACACCCCACCCACTGACGCTTCCCGGCCTTGAATCTGTGGACGCACGGCGTGGCGGCATCACTCTGAAGGACCATATTGCCGCCGTCGTAGACGTTCTGGACGGTCTCGACGGAAAGGCGGTTCTGGTGGGGCACTCCGGTGGTGGCGCGGTCATCCACGGCGTGGCGGACGCGCGGCCTGACCGGGTGGCTCGGAACATTTACGTGGACAGCGGACCCCTGGGCGAGGGCGGCGTCATCAATGACGGGCTGCCCACCGAGGGCGACGACGTGCCCCTGCCGCCGTGGGATGGCTTCGATGACGCCGATCTGGTGGACCTCACCGATGAGTTGCGCGCGTCGTTCCGGGCGCGCGCCATCCCCGAGCCCAGGGGCGTTGCGCATGGCCGGCAGCGCCTGCATGACGTCCGCAGGTACGACGTTCCGGCGACTGTGATCGCGTGCCAGTTCCCGTCGTCACTCCTCCCCGAATGGATCGACGCCGGCCATCCCTTCACCGCCGAGCTGGCCCGCATCCGCGACGTCGAGTACGTGGACCTCCCCACCGGCCATTGGCCCCAGTTCACCAAGCCTGTGGAGTTGGGCCAGGCCATCCTGGCGGCGGTGGAGCGGACGGGGTGACGGTGCTCCGGGACCCCTTCCTTCGCCGCTGGTTCGTCTCCGTAACGCTCGCCGAAGCTGCGGGGTTTGCTATTCCCGTGATTGTCGGCGGCATCCTGAGCGTCCTCGCTGCGCCGGCCGGCGTCGTCTATCCCGCAATGGTCCTCGCCGGCGCAGGTGAAGGTTGCCTGCTGGGGCTCGGCCAGTCAATCGGTTTCGGGCCGACGGTACCCAGGGGTCGCTGGATCCTGGTGACGGTGGCTGGTGCGGCCACCGCCTGGTCGATCGGGATGCTCCCCAGCAGCCTGGGCGGGATCGACTTCGGCTCGCCAGGGATGATCGTCCTTGGTGCCGTGCTCGGCTGTGCGCTTCTGCTGTCCATCCCGACGCTCCAGTGGTTGGTCCTTCGCCGCCTGGTTCCGCGGCGGCGCACCGCGTTCTGGATTCCTGTCAACGCCGGCGCCTGGGCTGCCGGCATCGTGTGGACCCTGGTGCCGTCGCCGTTCATTGACGAAAACACCCCTGCACCGGCCCTGTTCGGCGTCTACCTGCTGGCAGGGCTCCTCATGGCGGGCACCGTAGCGGTCCTCACGGGATTCGCCGCGCGGCGTGTTGTTTCCGCTGCTCCCTGACCAGCCCCAGACAAAGGACGGCCGCTGCCGCGGAAACGGCCGCAACGATCCCGAACGGGACGGCGTCGTTGGCGCCGCCGATGCCCACCAACGGAGCGGCGATGCCGCCGAAGGCGTACCGGGCCAGCCCCAGCAATGAGGAGGCCGTCCCGGCGATATCGGGATAATCCTTGAGCGCAAGTGAGGTGGCTGGCGGGCTGGTCACCGCAACCCCGCTGACCATGGTGAACAGGGCCAGGACGATGGCAATCAGCGGTAGGTGCAGGAGCGCCGTGGCCAGCAACCCCAGGGCGCCGGCCGCCGTCATGAGCAGGCCCACGGTGAGCGTTCCGCGTTCGGACCACCGTTCAGCGAGACGGCCGGCGACGAATCCAAAGACCACAAAACCCAGTGAATTCAGGCCGAAAGCGAACGAGTAACCCTGTGGGGAGAGCCCATATATGCCTTGGAGTATGTAAGTTGCCCCGCTCAAATAGGCGAAGACCGCCGAGTACGTGAAGCCCGTGATCAGCACTGCTCCGACGAACACCGGGTCAGCGAGGAGCCGGCGGAAATCCTGGATTGTGTGGGAGAGGCCTCCGGTCACCCGACGGTTCGCCGGCAAGGTCTCCCGGAAGATCATCAAAGATGCCACCAGGACGGCGACGCCGACGGCTGCGAGGAACAGGAAGACTCCGCGCCAGTCGGTGACGGTTGCCAGTTGCCCGCCGATGACCGGGCCAATTATGGCAGCCAGTCCCCCGAGAACCGTAAGGCGGCCGTAGTAGCGAATCAGCTTGGCGCCCGAGTAGACGTCCCGCCCGGCGGCCTGCGCAATGACGATGCCCACGGCTCCGGCCAGGCCCTGGACAAACCTTGCGATGATGAGCGTCTCGACGGTAGGGCTCAGCGCACAGAGCGCAGAGGTAACTGTGTAGGCAACGATGCCGATCAGCAGCGGTATCCGCCGCCCCAGGCGGTCCGAAAGCGGCCCTGCCACTAGTTGGCCGATGGCGAGCCCCAGCAGACAGGCGGTGATGGTCAACTGGGCCACCGACGTCGTGCTTTGAAGCTCAACGGTGAGCGTTGGGAGGACCGGCAGGTAGAGGTCCATGGAGATGGGCCCGAAAATGGTCAGCAGGCCAAGCACGATCGCCAGGGGGCGGCCGACCGCCTGCTCGCGTGCGGGAATCGGGGTTACGACGGCGGTCACGCTGGCTCCGGTCTATGGGTACGGGGAACGATTGGGGTTCACGGTCAATACAACCCGGTCACACCGGACCTAGCGAGGGCTCTGTTTATCAGGGGTCTGGCAGTACCTCCCTTTGCTGCGCGAGGCTGCGGGCCTGGATCCCGCCCATAGTGTGCAACGCTGGTGGCATGGATCTTGAGGTGTCGCCCGCGCTCACGATTCCCGCGTCAGAACTCCGCTGGCGGTTCTCGCGTTCATCCGGGCCAGGCGGTCAGCACATCAACACGACGGACAGCCGTGCGGAAGTCTCGTGGAACATCGCCGGCTCCGCCGTGCTCACGGATGCCCAACGGCAGATGCTGCTGACACGTCTCGCACCGCGCCTCGTCGCCGGGGTGATCACCGTGGCCTCCTCCGAGCAGCGCTCCCAGCTGCGCAACCGCGAGACCGCCCTGGCGAAGCTCGCCGAGCTTGTGGCGGAAGGCCTGGCACCCGAAGGCCCCAAGCGCCGGGCAACCAAACCCACCCGGGGTTCGAACCGCCGTCGCCTGGCCGCCAAGGAACAGCGGTCGGCGACGAAACGGCAACGGCAGCGGCCGTCCGCCGAGTAGCGCCGCCCAGCGGTCCCGCCGGCGGGACCAAACGGTGACCCCGCCGTCGAGCCCTATTCCTGCGGGTTTCCGCCGGTTGTGGCTGAGCCGGCTTCGCCGACGCGGCGCACCCAGGTATGCGCACCCCAGATGAACAGCAGCAGCGCCACAAGGGCCAGCCCGGCGTGGCCAAGGTCGAGCTCGGCAAGGAATGCGGTCACCGGGTCGGTGAGTCCGAGCATCGCGTGCAGTACGCCTGCGATGGTGATGACCGAGATGAACAGGGCGGAGGCTGCGGACACACCTGTGATGACCATGTTGAAACCGATCCGGCGCCGGGCGTCCACAACCGCGCTCCGGTACATCTTCATCATCGCGACGCCGTTCACCGTGTCGCAGAGGGTCATCGCCGCCATAAAGCCGAAGGGCAGGGCCATGAGCGCGACCGGGGAGATGCCGGCGAGGGCGGCCGTCGCCGTGAGGAGCAGGAACGCGATGGTCGAGGCCGTGTCGAAGCCGAGTCCGAAGAGGAAGCCCAGGACAAAGATGTCACGTGGGCGGTTAACGTGGGAGAGCGGTTTGTCGAGCAGGCGGGCCACGAGCCCGGTCGGTGCCAGCGCCTCGCGGGTGACGGTCGCACCGTCCTTGACCCGGCGGTACAGCAACGCGGTTCGCCGGAACGCGGCGGCGTTGTAAACACCGATGGTCAGCAGGAACAGGCCCGAGACAGATGCCCCGGTAATGCTCAAAACCATGTTCGCGGACGAGCCGTCGCTCAGTGCGTCCTGAATGATGCCGGCTCCACTGACCACAAGTACCCCGGCAAGCACAACCACCATGCTGTGGCCCATGCTGAAGGCGAAGCCTACGCTGACGGGACTGCGGCCCTGGGCCGCGAACCGGCGGGTGGAGTTATCGATCGCCGCAATGTGGTCCCAGTCGTAGCTGTGCTTCACACCGGCCAGGTAAGCCGTGATGAGCAGGCCGAGCACCACAGGGTTGTGGTTTGTCCGCAGCGAATCGGCCAGCAGCGCGAGCATAACGATGTGGAGGGCGGCGACTGCCGCGAAGGTGGCCGCCAGGCGGCGGGCCGTCGGGAGGGCTTCCCGCTCGTGATGGTTCAAGAGGGCTTTCATTTAGTACTTTCGAAGGTTGAGGCGGGGCTGGCCGTGCCAGCGGAACCGCAGAAAATCGATGCCGGCGCGGATAACGGCGTCCAGCGGCTCGGTGGCGTGGGACAGGGCCCGGATGGCCAGGCCGCCGTCGAGCAGTGACATTCCCAGGTTGCAGCCGTCGGCAAGCGGCACCAGCAGCTCATGCAGCTCGTTCAGCAGCGCGGCGTCCACGCGGGCATCCATGACCAGGAGGGAACCGACGTGCGTGTAGTCCTCGAGGAAGGCCATGCCGTCTATCGGGGCGGCACCGGTCAGCGGACGGATCAGCAGGTTGTCGAGCACCGCCAGGCGCCCGTCGACCGAGATCTCGTTCCGCAGGCGGATTTCGTCGTAGCCAAACAGGGCGCCGTCCGGTGACCAGCCCGGCGTGACGATCTCGGCCATCACCAGCGAGGCGCTGCCATGCATCTCAATCACGGTGGCTTGCCGGTAGGTCGCCCCGCGGTAGGCGATCAGCGGGTCCGGCACAGATTCCAGGCTCGCGTTGGGGCCGAGCCGAATGTGCGTCCGCTGTTCGGCGCGGGTCCCGGGAGTGCGGTAGACCTTCGTCGCTGACTGTGTTGTCAGCAGGAGCCGTGCCCCTGTTTCCACAGTGATGTCGATTTCATACTCGTCGCCACCGACGTACCCGCCCCCGGGATTGACCACCACGTAGCAGACCTGGCTGGTGTCATCGAGGTAGTGCGGCCGCAGGATACGCAGAGCGCCCTGGTGGTACTGGCTCGTGGCGATGCAGCGGTCGCCCCGCACACCCACGGTGAGGGCGAGCGTACCGGCGAGTTCGACGGCGGCGCGGCGCACCGGGAGTTCGGGCGCAGGAGCCCCCGTCACTGGCGGAGGTCAAGCATGAGCACGTCGCGCCTGATCCAGTTGACGACGTGCTCCAGGCCTTCATCGGTCTTGAGATTGGTGAAACAGTAGGGCTTGTTGCCGCGGAACTCGAGCGTGTCCGCCTCCATCACGGAGAGGTCAGCACCCACATACGGGGCCAGGTCCTTTTTGTTGATGATGAAGAAGTCGGACTTGATCATACCCTGGCCGGCCTTGCGCGGGATCTTCTCGCCCTGCGCCACGTCGATGATGTAGATCGAGAAGTCCACAAGCTCCGGGCTGAACGTGGCCGAAAGGTTGTCTCCCCCGCTTTCGATAAAGACGACTTCGAGGCCGGGGTGGCGCAGCCGCAGCTCCTCCACAGCGGCCGAGTTCATCGACGTGTCCTCTCGGATGGCCGTGTGCGGGCAGCCGCCGGTTTCGATGCCGATGATGCGGTCCAGTGGCAGGACCCCGTTGGCCGCGAGGATCTTGGCGTCCTCGATGGTGTAGATGTCGTTGGTGATCGCGGCCATCGAAATCTCGGCGCTGAGGTGGCGGGTCAGACGTTCCACGAGCTGGGTCTTGCCTGCGCCGACAGGACCGCCGACGCCGATTTTAATGAGTTCCATGGTGCTCCTTGCTACGTATGGGGTGCGGCGAACCGCGGACTGCTAAGACATAAACATGCGGACGCGCTGACGTTCGTGGCGCATCTGGGCGATTTCGAGGCCCGGGGCCGTGATCCCGAAGTCGTCGGCCTCGAGTCCCTGGATCCGGCGGACTGCGTCCATGATCTTCGGATGCGCTCCCAGCAGGACACGCTGCCCGGCGTCCTGCCCGATGGGGATGGCCCGGATGGCGTTTTGGGTCAGCGACGTGACCGCCGTGAAGAGGTAGCTCGCGAGCAATTCCTCCAGCGGGACACCCAGCTGCCGGCCGGCGACGCCGAACGCGACGGCCGGATGCCCGGCGCAACGCCCGGATCCGACGTCGGCCGCGTAGCCCGCGAGCCGCGCACCTGGCGCCACGGTACCGGCGATGGCCAGCATCCGTGCGCCCATCTTGGTCCCCGCCTCGCGGACCTCACGGGGCAGCGCCGCAGCGGCGATCATCCGGTCGACGCGGGCAGTGTCATCCACCGAGGACGCCTCGTACGCCAGGCGCAGGGCGAACCCGTCACTGTACGTCAGTTGGATGCCCACAAACTGGCTCAGCCAGCGGGCGAAGCCCGCTTCGCCGTCGATGAGGCCACGTTCCAGGAACGTTTCCATTCCGAAGGAATGGCTGAACCCGCCGGTGGGGAGCGCGGAGTCAGAGAGCTGCAACAGCGGCAGCAGGTACGACGGCGGCTCGTTCACGCGCTCAGTGGGTGTGTTCGGCATGGCGGAACGGCACGGGCACCACACGTTCCTGGCGCGTGTACGGCACACCAACGTGGATCAGGTAGTCCTCGATCGTGTGGTCGTACTGCACCACCATCACCTCGGCGGCATATTCACTGTCGGCGTCGAAGAACTGCGCCTGCATGTGCCGATTGCCGAGGTTGTGCGCCACGACCCCCATTTCACGGATGCTGCGGGCAGCAATAACAAGGACGTCCGTTGCCAGGGCAGTCACCACGATGACCGTTTTGTGGTCGCGGAACAGGATGTCGCCGTCGCGGAGATCCCGTACCGGGCCCGCGGAATCGCTGAGCCGGATGCCCAGGTCGCGGCCGTGGTCTGTGGTCACCCGCTGGACTTTCTTGACGAGCTCCGCGCTCGGCAGCAGGACCTGCTCCTCGTGCAGGCCGGCCAGCTCGTCGTCGGGGAGATCGTGCCGGTTGGCGATGATGTGGTCGATGATCATGTATGCCCCCTTGGGAATATGTGTCTAAAAGAGGAAGTAGCGCTGCGCCATGGGCAGCACCGTCGAGGGCTCCGCCGTGATGGGCTCGCCGTCGACCGTCACCGAATAGGTTTCCGGGTCAACGCCGATATCCGGCGTTGCGCCGTTGTATTTCATGTCTGCCTTGGTGAGCGTGCGGATCCCGCTCACCGGCCGGATCACGCGGCGCAGGCCCAGCTGCTCGGGGACTCCGGCGGCGATGGCGGCCTGGGAAAGAAACGTGATCGATGCGGCATGTACGGCGGTGCCGAGGGCCCCGAAGTTGCCGCGCAGGGTGCGTGGCTGCGGGGTGGGGATCGAGGCGTTGGGATCCCCCATTACGCTCATGACCGCTTGCCCGCCTTTGAGAACGAGCTCGGGCTTGACGCCGAAGAACATCGGGTCCCAGAGCACGAGGTCGGCGAATTTGCCCTCCTCGATGCTTCCGACCGAGTCCGCGATGCCGTGGGCGATCGCCGGGTTGATCGTGTATTTGGCCACGTAGCGCTTGAGCCGGAAGTTGTCCCCCACTTCGGGATCGCCGTCGAGCTTTCCGCGTTGGCGCTTCATGGCGTCCGCTACCTGCCAGGTGCGCAGGACCACCTCGCCCACCCGGCCCATGGCCTGGGAGTCGGAGCTGGTGATGGAGAAGACGCCCATGTCGTGCAGCACGTCCTCCGCTGCGATGGTCTCCTTGCGGATACGCGAATCGGCGAAGGCCACATCTTCGGGGATGTCCGGGCTCAGGTGGTGGCAGACCATCAGCATGTCGAGGTGTTCGTCGATGGTGTTGACCGTGTACGGCAGGGTGGGATTGGTCGACGCCGGCAGGACGTTGGGCAGCGCCGCGATCTTGATGATGTCCGGGGCATGCCCGCCGCCGGCGCCTTCGGTGTGGAACGTGTGGATGACGCGGCCGCGGATGGCCCGGATGGTGTCTTCGACGAAGCCGCACTCGTTGAGGGTGTCGGAGTGGATGGCCACCTGCACGTCATACTCGTCGGCCACGCGCAGCGACATGTCGATCGAGGACGTGGTGGCGCCCCAGTCTTCGTGCACCTTCAGCCCGATGGCACCCGCCCGGATCTGCTCCGCGAGGGGCTCCATTGCGCTGGCGTGGCCTTTGCCGAGCAGTCCGATATTGATCGGCAGGTTCTCCATGGCCTGAAGCATGCGTGAAATGTGCCAGGCACCCGGCGTGACGGTGGTGGCTTTACTCGCATCGCTCGGTCCGGTGCCGCCACCGATCATGGTGGTGACCCCTGACGCCAGCGCCACGGGCACCTGATCGGGGCTCACGAAGTGCACGTGCGTGTCAATGCCGCCTGCGGTGAGGATCTTGCCCTCGCCCGCGATGATGTCGGTGGCGACGCCGATGGTGATGTTCACGCCACGGGAAATCTGGGGGTTGCCGGCCTTGCCGATTTTGAAGATGTGCCCGTCGCGCAGGGCCACATCGGCTTTGTAGATGCCGGTGTAGTCCAACACGATCACGTTCGTGATCACGGTGTCCGGGATGTCGTCGTCGCGGACCAGCTGCCCGTTCTGGCCCATGCCGTCACGGATGACCTTGCCGCCGCCGAACACCACCTCTTCACCGTAGTTGGTGTGGTCGTGCTCAATCTCGAGGAACAGGTCAGTATCAGCCAGGCGAACGGCGTCGCCCGTGGTGGGGCCGTAGAGGTCCGAGTACTGTTTGCGGCTCAGCTCGAAGCTCATTTGGTGTCGTCCTGCAGGGAGATCAGGCTGCGGCTCGGCTCGAGCGGGCCGTTGATGCGGTCCCGGAATCCGAACACCGCACGCTCGCCCGAGAGAGCGAGCAAGTTGACCGTCTTGGCATCACCGGGCTCGAACCGCACAGCAGTGCCTGCCGGGATGTCCAGCCGGAAGCCGTGGGCCGCATCCCGGTCGAACTCGAGGGCATCGTTCACCTCGAAGAAATGATAGTGGGACCCCACCTGGATGGGGCGGTCACCGCGATTGATCACGGCCAGGGCGCGGGGAATGAGGCCCGCATTGCACGTGATGGGCTCCGGGCGGAGGACGTATTCGCCGGGTTTCATGGGTTCTCCTTCGCCTAGCGAATGGGGTTGTGCACGGTGACGAGCTTGGTGCCGTCCGGGAACGTCGCCTCGACCTGGACGTCATGGATCATGTCGGCGACGCCTTCCATAACATCGTCCCTGGTCAGGATGGTGGTGCCATAGCTCATGAGATCCGCGACCCGGCGTCCGTCACGGGCGCCCTCGACCAGCTCATACGTAAGAATCGCGATGGATTCCGGATGGTTGAGCTTAAGTCCGCGCTTCTGCCGCCGTCGTGCAAGATCGGCAGCAACCACAATCATCAGTTTTTCGCTTTCGCGTGGCGTTAGATGCATAAAAAGCCTCCTAATCATTCGCGATAAAACGCGAGTTCCCACTCGTTATCTACAACCGGCCAAAGAAGCGCCCGGGAGGCCCGTGGATGACTGAAGACTATCAGAATCCCGCCGGGGTCCCACCCCCGCCAGGGCGGTCGAATCGTGTCACCCGCTACCGGTGCGCGCAGGTCAACCCGCAGGTCAGGCCCGAACCCACTCCCGCACCATCGTCACGAATTCCGCCTGACGGGCTGCCGCTACCTCCGCGCTTGGAAAAATCACCTGGCCGCGGTCCTGCGCGATCATTTCCAACAGCCCGCTCCATTTTGCGGCATCAAAATGGAAGTCATCCTCGATGGTCTTTGCACCGCGGTGAAAAATCAGCTGCACGTGATGAAGCGGCCGCAAGTTAAAGGTGACCCGGTCAACAGCGTTGAAGCAGAAGCTCGGCGCCTTCCACTTAATGTGCTCCGTGATGGCGTCATCCGCGTCCAGGATGGCCAGCCGAAGGCGCTCAATCGCAGGCTTCAACGGGTGGTCCAGCGACTCAAGGAACGAGTCGACCACCGGATTTCGATTTAGTGTCATGACGCATAGTCAAGCACCTTCGTCTTTCATCCCCACCGGCGCGGATCCAGGCTGCGCCGCAAGAGCCTGGAGGAAGTCCTGGACGCCCCGCCGTCCGCACTGGCCGGCTCACGGACAAGCACGCTGAAGTCCTTGCTGGCATGGGGATCAAGACGGTCCGCGATCTCGGCAGCAACAGGTACTCTGCCATGGCAGGCGTCCTGGTGGCCCTGTCCAAGCACGTCGACTGAAGCACCTCCACAAGCCAGGAAAGGCCCGGCCGGGTGGGGACAACGGCCGGACCTTTTCGCTGGAGCCAGGCATGCCCGAACGGCTCAGCCGATCAGCGCCAGTACGGCCCCGGCGTTCACAACACCGCCGGCTTCTGCGCGGATCCCGGTCAGCATTCCGGCGCGGTGGGCGGTCACCTGGGTCTCCATCTTCATCGCTTCAAGAACGACGACGGCGTCCCCCGCCGAAACCTCGGCGCCCGGCTCTACGAGCCACTTCACGACAGTCCCGGCCATGTCGGCGCGCAGCTCGCCGGCATCAGCGGCAGCACCGCCGTCGGCAGCGCCATCCAAGCCAGCCCCGTCAAGGGAAACCCCCGCCGGAACGCCCGCACCGGAGCGCGCCCAGCCATCCAGCAGGTCAGCGGGAAGGCCGACGGCGAGGCGCCGGCCGTCGATGTCAACGGTAATGGTGCGCCGCTCACCGTCCGGAACGGACGTGCCGAACTCCGGATCCGCCGCGATGGAATCCGCGAAGTCAGTCTCGATCCAGCGCGTGTGGATGCCGAGCGCGCTCTCGGACGTGAAGTCCGGCGCCTGGACAACGGCCCGGTGGAACGGCAGGACGGTGGCCACGCCCGTGATTTCCATTTCGGCGAGGGCCCGGCGGGCCCGGCGGAGCGCCTGCTGCCGGTCGGCGCCGGTGACGATGAGCTTGGCCAGCAGGGAATCGAACTGCGGCGCCACAACCGAACCGGAACGGACCCCGGAGTCCAGCCGGATACCCGGACCCGTCGGGCCGCTGAAGGTGGCGATGGTTCCGGGCGACGGCAGGAAGCCCCGGCCCACGTCCTCCGCGTTGAGCCGGAACTCGAAGGAGTGGCCGCGCGGTGTGGGATCGGCGGTGAAGCGCAGCGGCTCGCCGGCGGCGATGCGGAGCTGTTCCTGGACCAGGTCCACGCCGGCGGTCTCCTCGGTGATGGGGTGCTCCACCTGCAGGCGGGTGTTCACCTCAAGGAACGCGACGGTGCCGTCGGCGGCCACCAGGAACTCCACCGTCCCGGCCCCCGAATAGGAGGCTTCGCGGCACACAGCCTTGGCGGCGTCGTAAATCAGTTTGGTCTGTTCTTCGGTCAGGAAGGGTGCGGGAGCCTCTTCCACCAGTTTCTGGTGCCGGCGCTGCAGCGAGCAGTCGCGCGTGCCCACCACCACCACGTTGCCGTGCTCGTCCGCCAGGACCTGGGCCTCCACGTGCCGGGGCCGGTCCAAGTACCGCTCCACAAAGCACTCGCCGCGGCCAAAGGCCACCACCGCTTCACGGACCGCGGAATCGAAGGACTCCTCGATCTGGTCCATCTCGCGGACCACTTTCAGCCCGCGTCCGCCGCCGCCGAAGGCCGCCTTGATGGCGATCGGCAGGCCGTGCTGTTCGGCGAACTCGCGGACCTCCGCGGCCGAAGCAACCGGACCGTCGGTGCCGGCCACCAAGGGGGCGCCGGCGCGGACGGCGATCTCGCGCGCCGTGATCTTGTTGCCGAGCTGCCGGATGGCCTCCGGGTTGGGCCCGATCCAGGTCAGGCCCGCATCCAGGACCGCCTGGGCAAAGCCGGCGTTCTCGGACAGGAAGCCGTAGCCGGGGTGCACCGCGTCCGCCCCGGACTCGGCGGCCACGCGCAGGAGGTTGGGGATATCGAGGTACGTTTCCGAGGGCGCATTGCCGCCCAGGCTGTACGCCTCGGTGGCGGCGCCCACGTGCATGGCGTCGGCATCCACGTCCGCGTAGACAGCCACGGACTCCAGTCCGGCGTCCTCGCAGGCGCGGGCGATGCGGACGGCGATTTCTCCGCGGTTGGCGATCAGGACCTTGCGCATCAGTTGCTCACTTTGTCTGGGGAAGAATGGGAAAAGCCGGTGGGCAGTCCGTAGCCGGGAGCCCAGCGGAACCGGATGGACCCGCCGATGGGAACCTGGGCGGCCAGGTCCAGCTGGTGGTCCACCACCACGCCGATGACCGGGTAGCCGCCGGTGATGGGGTGGTCGGCCAGGAAGAGCACCGGCTGTCCCTCCGGCGGGATCTGGAGCGCGCCGGCCATGGTTCCCTCGCTGGGCAGCTCCCCGTCGCGGCTTCGGCTGAGCGCCTCACCGTCCAGGCGCATGCCCACGCGGTTCGAGCGGGGGGTCACCGCCCACTCCTGGGCGCAGAGCGATTCCAGCGCGGCGGCGTCGAACCAGTCATCGCGGGGACCGGGAACGATGTCCAGGACCGTGACGCCGCTGTCCGGAAAGTCGGGCTGCAGTTCGGGGTTGCCCACCACGTTGGAGGACGTGGCGGCGCCGGCTCCCAGCAGTTGCCCGGCGGCCAGCGGTGCAGGTCCAATCCCGGACATGGTGTCCGTGGACCGGCTCCCCAGCACCGCGTCCACAGCTGCCCCGCCGCGGATGGCCAGGTAGCTCCGGAAGCCGCGCTCGGGCGCGCCGATGGTCAGGATCTCGCCGTCCAGCAGGGCAAACGCGGTGGCCATGGGCACCTCGCGCACCTGCTCGGACTGGTCAAAATCGGACTGGTCAGCGTCGTCCGGTGCGTCCGGGTCGGGAACGTCCGACGGCGTCACCACAGTCAGTGCCGAGGGCGCACCGGCCACTGCCAGCACCTGGTCCCCCACGGCCTGGACGCGCAGCCCGCCGGCAACGGATTCGACGACGGCGGCCGACGGGTCGTTGCCCACGATCCGGTTGGCGCGGCGCAGGGAGGAGCGGTCCAGTGCCCCGGCTGAGGACACGCCGAGCCCGGCGTGACCGGGGCGGCCGAGGTCCTGGATCAGGCTCTGGAGCCCCGGCGACAGGATCAGCAGGCCGGACTGAATATCCGGTTCCCGGGCAGCAAGGGCGGCGGCGTCCACGGCAGCGTGCGGCACCGCGACTTCAATGAGCTCGCGTACCGCACTGAACTGCACGCGGTCACCGGGCGCGGCCAGGGCCGGCTGCTCCCGGCTGAGGTCCCACATTTGGGCTGCGGTGCGACCGATCAGCTGCCAGCCGCCCGGGGATTTCCGCGGGTACACGGCCGAATAGTTGCCGGCCAGGGCCACGGAACCTGCGGGGACGGCGGTCCGGGGCGAACTCCGGCGCGGGACTTCAAGTACCTGGTTTTCCCCCACCATGTAGCTGAAGCCCGGCGCGAAGCCGCCGAATGCGACCGTCCAGACCTGCCCGGTGTGGGCCGCAATGACGCCGTCAGCGCCCAGCCCGGTGAGCCGCCCCACTTCGGCGAGGTCGTCGCCGTCGTATACGGTCTCAATCTGTACCAGTTTGCCTTCGGCGTGGGACTGGACCGTCAGGTCCATCTCCAGCAGCCGGGCCGCCATCCGGCGCGCCGCAGCGGGTGAATCCGCCTTGACCATCACGGTTTCGGCGGCGGCCAGGACGTCCACCTGGCCGGGCAGCGGCTGCTCCAGAAGGAGGGCCTGGAGAGCCAGGACGTCGTGGAGCCCGGAGAGTTCGGCGAGCACCGCCGTCGTACCTACCGGCCTGACGGCGAGCACCCGGGCCGGGGCAGCGGGCTTGCTGACTGTTTCCATGGGGATCAGGCCGCGCCGCTCAGGCGTGGCTCTCCTGCGCGTCATCGCCGTGCAGCAGGCGGAGGTCCTCTTCCGGCTGCGGGTCGCGGCCGAGGCGCATGCCCACGATCGTGATGATGGCCGTCAGGAGGATGTACCCGGCGATCAGGTACCAGCCGCCGGACGCTGCGCCGTAAAGGGCGGTGAAGATCAACGGAGCCACAGCGCCGCCGATGACGCCGGCAAGGGTGTAGGCCAGGGAGCTGCCGGCGTAGCGGAGGCGGGCCGGGAACTGCTCGGTGATGAAGGCTGCCTGCGGGCCATACATAAAGGCGTGCAGGGCCAGTCCGATCACCACGCCGATGATCAGCATTACCACGGACTTGCCCGCGATCATCAGGAAGAACAGGGGAATGTAGACGGCCGTGGCGGCGGCGGCAATGCCGTAGACCCAGCGGCGGTTGAACCGGTCAGTGAGTGCGCCGGCGAGCGGGATGAGGAAGAGCTGGAACGCGGAGCCGATCAGGATGGCGGCCAGCACGTTGCCGGTGGTCATGCCCAGTTCCTTGGTGGCGTAAACGGCCACAAAAACGGTGAACAGCGCGTAGAGCACGTCCGGGCAGACTCGGGACAGGGCAGCGGCGATCAGCGCACGGGGCTGGGTGGTGAAGACTTCCTTGATGGGCGCCTTCGGCTGGTCGCCGTGGGCTGCGATGGCCTTGAAGACCGGGGTTTCCTCGAGCTTGAGGCGGATGATCAGGCCGAAGACCACCAGGAGGGCGGAGGCCAGGAAGGCTACCCGCCAGCCCCAGGAGAGGAACGCTTCGGTGCTCAGCGAGGCCGCGAGGATGGCCAGGACGCCGTTGGCCATCAGGTTGCCGGCGGGCGGCCCGATCTGGGCTGCGGAGGACCAGAAACCGCGCTTGTTGGGGTCGCCGAATTCGCTGGACAGCAGCACAGCGCCGCCCCATTCACCGCCGACGCCGATGCCCTGGGCCAGGCGCAGGAGCACCAGGATGATGGGGGCCCAGATGCCGATTGCGGAGTAGTCAGGCAGCGCACCGATGAGGACGGTGGCGACGCCGATCAGCACCAGGGTGAAGACCAGGACGTACTTGCGGCCCACTTTGTCGCCGAGGCGGCCGAAGATGATGCCGCCGATCGGGCGGGCGAGGTATCCCACCGCGAAGGCGGAGAAGGACAGGAGGAGGCCCACGAATTCATCGTCCGAAGGGAAGAAGATCTTGGGGAAAACGAGGGCTGAGGCCACCGAGTAGATGGCGAAGTCGTAGTACTCAAGCGAGGTGCCGGTGAGGCTGGCGACGTACGCCTTGAGCGCGCCGGGCGGCGGCTTCCGCGCCGCGGCCTTTGCGGCCTTGTTCGTGCTGGTCATGGTTTCCTCCGGGGGGATGAGGGGTGGTGCGGGGGGCCTGAGTGCGGCCATGGGATGGGGCTAGAGGAACGAGCCGATGCTCACACCGGCGTCTCCGAGAGCGGACTTCACTGCAGTGGCCATCGCTACGGCCCCCGGTGAGTCACCATGCATGCAGATGCTTTCCGCGCGGATTCTAAGGATGGAACCGTCGATTGCGCGGACCGCTGATTCAGTGGCCATCCGTAGGACATGTTCCGCCACTTGTTCCGGATCCTCAAGGACTGCTCCGGGGAGGGAGCGCGACACCAGGGTGCCGTCCGGGTTGTAGGCCCGGTCCGCGAACGCTTCGGTCACGGCGCGCAGTCCCGCTGCATCGGCAAGCCGCAGGACTTCCGAACCTGGCAGGCCGAGGATCGGAAGGCTGGGGTCAACCGCTTTCACGGCGTCGACGACGGCCTGGGCCTGCGCTGTGTGCGTCACGATGGCGTTGTACAGTCCGCCGTGCGGCTTCACATACCGGACTTGGGTTCCTTCAACGGCGGCCAGGGCCTGCAGGGCACCGATCTGGTACACCACGTCGTCGGCCAGTTCCGCGGGGCTGATGTCCATAAAACGGCGTCCGAAACCGGCGAGATCCCGGTAGCCGACGTGGGCACCGATGACAACGCCGGCAGCAGCAGCCTCGCGGCAGGTCCTGCGGATGACGCTGGGATCGCCGGCGTGGAATCCGCAGGCCACGTTCGCGCTCGAAACCGAGCCGAACATGGCCAGGTCATCGCCGAGGCTCCAGCGGCCGAAGGATTCGCCGACGTCGCTGTTCAGGTCAATCGTTGCCATTTGTGATCCCCGTCTCATTGAGTGGTCCTACTAGGATGCACTAAATTTACGGATTGTTCAACAATCCTTCGATTCAACAATGTGACGATCGTGTAAATTCTCGAGTATGGCCTCTTCAGAACCGATCGTCCCCTCTTCCCGCGTTTCGGCGAATCACGCGGCGACGCGGACCGCCTCAGGCCGCCTGCGGGTGGCCGTTCCGTCCGTGGCTGAGCGGGTGGCGGATGAACTCCGCCTGCAGCTGGCGGAGGGAGCATTGCTTCCCGGAACGCGGCTCACCGAATCCACCATCGCCGAGGACCTGGGCGTCTCCCGCAACACGGTGCGCGAGGCCTTCGTTGAGCTTGCCAGCGAACGCCTGGTGGTCCGCCATCCCAACCGAGGCGTCTTCGTGGCAAGCATGGAGGCAGGGGACGTCCACGACGTCTATACCGTCCGGCGCGCCATCGAGGTCAGCGCGCTGCGTGCCGGAGGCAGCCCGGAGGACGTGGCCGCCGTCCGGGCCGCCGTTGAGGAAGGCAAACGAGCTGCGGCAGCCGGTGACGACGAAGCCCTGGGCACCGCCAACCAGCACTTCCACGGCGCCATTGTGGCCATGGCCGGAAGCCCGCGGCTGAACAGCATCATGGGCCAGGTCCTGGCCGAGATGCGCCTTTTCTTCCACAAAGCCACCGTGGACGCGCAGTTTTACCAGCACTACCTGCCGGACAACGAAGCGATCTGCCTGGCCCTGGAAGCCGGGGAACTGGACCGCGCGGCTGACCTTCTCCTGGCGTACCTGGACCGCTCCGAAGACAACCTGAGCGAAGTGCATGGCGAAGCCGGAACAGACTGAGCCGGTAGGGTGAAGTGATGAAACGCCGCCTTGCAGCCCTGTCCGCCGTCCCCCTGATGCTCCTGCTCTCCGCCTGTGGATCGGTTCAGGAAGTCGCCCAAAACACCGCGAACGACGCCGCCTCCAAGGTGGCAACCGCGGCCTCGGACGAGGTCAAGAAGCAGGTCTGCACAGTGGTGGAGGACGGCCTGGTCAGCGTTCAGGACAAGGCGCTCCTGGGCGGGCTGGTGTCCGCCGCGGACGCTGCCGGCGTGCCCGCTGAAATTACGACGCCGTTGGGCCAGATCGCCGAAGCCGGAGACCAGGTGCCGGCTGAGTCAGTCGACGCACTGACGGAGGCCTGCTCGGCTTAGTTCCGCCGGGAACCCAGAACGGCTCCACTCAACGCAACCATGTACGCCATGGAAACTTGCATGAATGCAGGAAACCTAGCGGCATCCAGGAGTAAATTCACGTTCTGCGTCCAAAGCAATCATCGCCACAAAGGGGTCTTATCTGCAGAAACGCCGATTTCTTCGTGGAACGGGAGTACTCGCAGCTACTTCCATTCCCGTTGCTTAACTGGCGATAGCGGACGTCCCGTCAAGCTATCGCCGCTTCGGCAACGGCTTAACGGCGTCGCCGGCAGGGAAAAGGTTTCACCCCAGCTTGGCTTGCCGCAGGTACTGGTAGACCGTCTCCCTGTCACGGGGGAGGACGGCTTTCGGGACTCCACTGCCGGCGCGTGTGACCAGCTCGGCGGCTCTTTCCGGCGTCAGGGTCTTTTTACGCCCTTTGTAGGCGCCGCGCTGCTGAGCCAACGCGATGCCTTCCCTCTGGCGTTCCCTGATGAGGGAGCGTTCAAATTCGGCGAAGGCACCCATGACGGAGAGCATGAGGTTGGCCATGGAGGAGTCCTCGCCGGTGAAGACCAGGCTCTCTTTGACGAACTCCACCCGCACGCCTTTGCGGGTCAGGCCCTGAACCAGGGCGCGCAAGTCATCGAGGTTCCGGGCCAGCCGGTCCATGCTGTGCACGACCACGGTGTCCCCGTCGCGGGCGAACCGCAGCAGTTCCGTGAGCTGGGGCCTGGCCGTGTCCCTGCCGGAAGCCGTGTCCTCGAAAACCCGGTCCAGAACCTGGCCTTCGAGCTGGCGTTTCTTGTCATCGACGAGCTGCACAATGTCCTCGCCGGGCAGTGCAACAGCCGCCGGGAGTTCCTCAATCTCCTGCGATTCCTGGGCAACGAGCTGCGCATGCCGATTATCGGCGTCGGAACACGGGAGGCGTATCTTGCGGTCAGATCCGATGATCAATTGGAGAACCGGTTCGAGCCCATCGTCCTTCCCCTGTGGAATACGGGTGAGGACACACTGTCGTTATTGGTCAGCTTCGCCGCCGCCCTGCCGCTGCAGCGCCCCTCGGACATCGCTACCCCCGATATGGCGCAGTATTTGCTAACCCGAAGCGAGGGAACCATTGGCGAACTCACCCGGCTCTTGACGACCGCGGCGATCGTTTTCAGTGACGATGCGGCGCGTGCACCGGAACGTAGTCGCAGCCGGACACTTTGACTTCACCTGCCGACAGCGGCGCTCTTCTCCGCGCGGGGGTTGATGTCGGACTCGGCGGCGAATTTGTCGATCGATTTCAGCTCGTCCTGCGTGAATTCCAGGTTGTTGATGGCGGATAGCGTGTCTTCCAGTTGTTTGACGCTGGATGCCCCCGCGAGGGCGGACGTGACGGGTGTGCCCTTGGGCTGGTCGCGGAGGATCCAGGCGATGGCCATCTGCGCCAGTGATTGCCCGCGGCCGGCGGCGATCTTGTTGAGCCCGCGGACACGGTCCAGTTTGTCCTCGGTCAGTGCCGATTCGGACAGGAACCGTTGTTTGGCCGCCCGCGAATCGGCCGGGATGCCGTTCAGGTAGCGGTCCGTCAGCATGCCCTGCGCCAGCGGGGAGAACGCGATGGAACCGGCGCCCACCTCTTCGAGCGCCTCGTAAAGGTTCGGTGCACCGTTCTCGGTCCAGCGGTTGAGCATGGAGTAGCTGGGCTGGTGGATGAGCAGCGGGGTGCCGAGCTCCTTCAGGATCCGGGCAGCCTCGATGGTCTGTTCCGGCGTGTAGGAGGAGATGCCCGCGTACAGCGCCTTGCCGGAACGCACGGCGTAGTCCAGCGCACCCATGGTCTCTTCCATCGGCGTCTCGGGGTCCGGACGGTGGCTGTAGAAGATGTCCACGTAGTCCAGGCCTATGCGCTGCAGCGACTGGTCCAGGCTGGAGAGCAGGGACTTGCGGGAGCCCCACTCGCCGTAGGGGCCGGGCCACATGTAGTAGCCGGCTTTCGTGGAGATGACGAGTTCATCCCGGTACGGCTTGAAATCGTCCTGCAGGTGGCGGCCGAAGTTGGTTTCGGCTGAGCCGTCCGGCGGGCCCTAGTTGTTGGCCAGATCAAAGTGGTTGACCCCGAGGTCAAAGGCGCGGCGGAGGATGGCGCGCTGTTCATCGAAGCGCTTGTCGTCGCCGAAGTTGTGCCACAGGCCCAGGGAGATGGCGGGAAGTTTGAGGCCGCTGCGTCCGACGCGGCGGTAGGGCATGGTTTCGTAGCGGTTTTCCGCAGCCGCTCTGGCGGCCCGGCTGGTGACAGTGGTGGTCATCTTTGATCTCTCTTGTGAGGCGGGCAGCACTTGGCCGCGACTCTACGCGCGTGACATAAGCGCAACGTTTGGGGTTGTGCCCCCCGTAGACGGTGGCGAGGAGTTGAAGACCATGGCGCGGACGTCGTGGCGGTCCATGACCCGGATGAGGTTCAGCGTGCCGGTGAGGTTGTTGCAGTAGTACTTCAGGGGTTCGCGGACTGATTCGCCGACGGCCTTGAGGCCGGCGAAGTGGATGACGGCGTCGATCGAGTGCCCGGCAAAGACGGCGTCGACGGCGGCCTCGTCCACGAGGTCCACGTTGTGGAACTCGGCGGTTTTGCCGCTGAGCTCGGCGAAGCGCCGCAGGGACTCTTCGCTGGAATTCACCAGGTCGTCTATCACCACCACATCGTGGCCGGCTCCTGCAGGGACAGCACAGTGTGCGAGCCGATGTACCCGGTGCCGCCAGTGACCAGAACCTTCATGGATTTCCTTTGACTGCGTGGAGGCTGCCCCGCCGTTTCCGCTGCTGCGAAGAGCAGGGGCAACGGCGGGGCAGGCCTTTCAGTTGCTACAGTGCGGTAAATTCCAGCAGCAGTGCGTGTTCCGGGTTGAGGGCGGGCATCGGCAGGCCCACTTCGGCCAGGAAACGGCCACCGGCCACCGCCCCGTCCGCTAGCCAAGCGGGGGGCTGGACCTGAGTGAATGTGTGGGCATAGTCGGCGTCTCCGGGCGCCGGGAAGATGGCTTCCACCCGGTAGTCCCGGTCCGGTTCCAGACCGGGGATGGTGATCCGTCCGGTCTGTTCCGCGAACGCGGTGCCCGTGCTGACCAGGGCGAACAGCGCCGCCGTCGTGCCCGGGAGATCGGTGCCCTGCGAGGCACCGCTGGGAGCAACCACGCCGTGGAGCATCAGGGAATCGTCGGGGACGTCCGCGCGGACCATGCGTCCGGAGTGGATCAGGCTGCGGTGTTCCTTGTAGATCCCGATGAAGCGTTTGAGTTCCTCGCGCTCGGCGCCCTGGACTTCACGGACGTCCCACTCCATGCCGAAGTGGCCGAACAGCGCTGTGATGGCGCGGAAGGACAGATCGTGCGTGCGGGCCGTGGTGTGCGAGGTGGTGGGTCCGATGTGACCGCCCACGAGCTCCGGCGGGACTACCAGCCCGGTCCAGCGCTGGATGGTCTGCCGTTCGAGGGCGTCGTTGCAGTCCGAGGCCCAGATCCGGTCGGTGCGTTCCAGGATGCCCAGGTCCACGCGGGCGCCGCCGGAGGAGCAGCTTTCAATTTCGACGCCGGGGTGGGACTTGTTGAGTTCGTCGAAGAGCCGGTAGGCGGCAAGGGTCTGTTCGTGGACCGAGGAGCGGCCGGCGTGGCCGTGTTCCAGCTGGTCCCGGTTCTGGTCCCATTTGAGGTAGCTGATGTTGTTCTCGCGCAGCAGGGCGTCGACGCGGTCGAAGATGTACTGCCACGCGTCGGGGTTGACGAGGTCGATCACGTGCTGGTTCCGCCACTCGATCGGCAGGCGGCCGCCGTCCTTGTGCGATGCGGCGGCGGGACCGACGATCCATTCGGGGTGCGCGCGGACAATATCGGAGTCCAGGTTGACCATTTCCGGTTCCACCCAGAGCCCGAATTCCATCCCGCGGGAGGTTACGGTGTCGATCAGTGGCGTGAGTCCGTCAGGCCAGAGGGTTTCGTCGACGTACCAGTCGCCCAGGCCGGCGTGGTCGTCGCGGCGTCCGCGGAACCAGCCGTCGTCGAGGACAAACCGCTCCACGCCCAGTTCGGCGGCGGAGTCTGCCAGCTCGATCAGGGTGGCCAGGTTGTGGTCGAAGTAGACAGCTTCCCAGGTGTTGAGCACCACGGGGCGCGGCTTTCCGGAGGGCAGACCCGCGGCGGCGGCCGGGAGCACGTGGTGCGGGCGGGACCGGAACCAGCTGTAGAACGCCTCGCTGATGCCGTCCAAGCCGCGGTCTGAATACGCTGCGAACAGGGCCGGGGTGGTGTAGCTGGCGCCCGGTGCGAGGATGACCTCGGCCGGGCCCAGGAGTTCGGAGCCGCCGATCATGGTGCGGCCGTCGCCGATGCTGTCGGCGAACTGTTCGTGGTTGCCGCTCCAGGCCAGGTGCGTGGCCCAGACCTTTCCGTGTCGGTTGCCGAAACCTGCGGTGCCGGCGGCGAAGAGCAGTGAGGAGTCGTGGCCGGTGCGGCCGTGCCGGCCGGTGCGCACCCAGGTGCCCTGCTGGATGGGGCGGCGCTGCGGGTGGCGTTCCCGGCACCAGCGCCCGGTCAGGTCAAGGAGTTCGACGGCGTCGGGCGCCACCGGGAGGACGGTGGCCAGTTCGTCGAGCTGGTAGGGCGTGCTGCCATCGTTGGTGAGGGTGTGGCGCAGTTCCAGCAGGCCGCCGTCGTGCAGTGTCAGTGCGGACGAGACGGTCAGGCCAGTGTCGGCGTCGGACTGCACGATCACCGCGGAGGTCCGCTCGGCACCGGCGCTCACGACGCGGAGGCGGGCCGAGAAGTCCAGGCCGGACACGCCATCGGCGATGCGGTGACCGCGCAGGGCAGGACGGCCCCGCCAGCTGGAGGATGCCTGCGGCAGGAGACCGGCGGGCACAGTGGCGTCGGCGGACGACGGCGGGATGGCCGCCGTGAGGATAGCGAGGTTTGGCAGCGTACTGCCAAGGTCCGCGCCCCAGTGGATGACCTCGGCCTCCCCACTGTCGAAGCTGATCACCAGGCTGGTACCGGCGGAACGGAGGTGGAGGGGATCCATTGATGTTGTCCTTCTGCGTGGGAGTAACGGGGTGGGGCTGCGCGCTGGGGGGGGATTCGATGCCCGCGGCCGCAGTAGGTATGGCGGGTCGTTATTTGGAGAGGGCGTTGACTTGTTCGTTGGCTTGGGTGAGTGAGCTGGCGGGGTTTTGCAGCGTTCGGGGGTCTACGCGAGAGTCGCAGCCAGACTCTCCGCACTCGCCGCAGCGATCTGGCACAACTGGCACGTCGACACGCCACGGAAACGATCACACATCGCCTTCGACTCCTTCATCCATAGGACTTAATCATCTCGATGCCACCTATCATGGCGCCACGGGGATATAGGCGGGGCATCAGGTGCGGACGGTCACGGTGATCTCTGATTCGGCTGCGAATTCGTCGATGGCCGCGAGTTCCTCGCCGGTAAATGCAAGGTTGTTTATGGCGCATACCGTGTCTTCCAGTTGCTTGACGCTGGATGCACCCACGAGGGCGGAGGTGACGGGCGACCCCTTGGGCTGGTCGCGGAGGATCCAGGCGATCGCCATCTGCGCCAGTGATTGCCCGCGGCCAGCGGCGATCCTGTTGAGCCCGCGGACACGGTCCAGTTTGTCCTCCGTCAGGGCAGATTTGGACAGGAACCGTTGTTTGGCCGCCCGCGAATCGGCCGGGATTCCGACCAGGTAGCGGTCCGTCAGCATGCCCTGTGCCAGCGGGGAGAACGCGATGGACCCGGCTCCCACCTCTTCCAGCGCCTCGTAAAGGTTCGGCGTTCCGTTTTCGGTCCAGCGGTTCAGCATGGAGTAGCTGGGCTGGTGGATCAGCAACGGCGTGCCGAGTTCCTTCAGGATCCGGGCAGCCTCGATGGTCTGCTCCGGAGTGTAGGAGGAAATGCCCGCGTAGAGCGCCTTGCCGGAGCGCACCGCATGGTCCAGGGCGCCCATAGTCTCTTCCATCGGGGTGTCCGGGTCCGGGCGGTGGCTGTAGTAGATGTCCACGTAGTCCAGGCCCATGCGCTGCAGCGACTGGTCCAGGCTGGAGAGCAGGGACTTGCGGGAGCCCCACTCGCCGTACGGGCCGGGCCACATGTAGTAGCCGGCTTTGGTGGAGATGACGAGTTCATCCCGGTAAGGGGCGAAGTCGTCCTGCAGGTGGCGGCCGAAGTTGGTTTCGGCTGAGCCGTCCGGCGGGCCGTAGTTGTTGGCCAGGTCAAAGTAGGTGACGCCGAGGTCAAAGGCGCGGCGGAGGATGGCGCGCTGTTCATCGAAGCGCTTGTCGTCGCCGAAGTTGTGCCACAGGCCTAGCGAGATGGCGGGAAGTTTGAGGCCGCTGCGTCCGACGCGGCGGTAGGGCATGGATTCATAGCGGGTGTTCGCAGCCGAATAAGTCATCGGTGCCTTTCTGCCGGCCGCGGCAAGAAGCGGTCCGGCGCATGGGTGCGGGAGGTTAAGGGCCAGTTTGAACCGGCCGGATGGTTCAGTGCAGGAGGACAGCAGGTACGTCAGGGCCGCAACAAAGTCATGGTCGCTCTGACGCCTTGGTGCAGACAGTATTGAGATGCGTCGATCGAAGCCCAAACGGTAATTTGCGCTGGGCAGTCTTCCGCGTTCCGAGGCTGCACGCCCCCCTTTTTTCGTATGTTATTCAACCTCGGCGGTTAGCGTGGCCCGGTAGGTTGCCCAGTGCTGTGCGGTGGCGTGCAGGGACGAGGGCGGGATGGGCTGTTCGCTGGAGTCGGGCACGTCGAGGCGGTCGGTGTAGTAGAGGCTGGGAACCCCGAGACCGGCTTGTGCCGAGGTCCAGCTCAGGTAGGCGGCTTGGCTGGGCAGTGCCCACCCGTCGGTGTCGATCAGCAGTTCCGGGCATGCAGAGGTGGCGACGCGGGCCCGGTGGGTCATGGTGTCGACGACGCCGGTGCCGGGGGTGGTGTTGGGTGGTTCGGTGTGGCCGCCTGGCTGGTCGAGCATGAGCACGTCGTTGAGGCGGAGCATGTCGGTCACGTCGCGGAAGCCGGGGTCTGGTGTGTGGGTGACCACGAGGGCGTCGGGGTTGATCTCCTTGATGGCCTGGTACAGCACTGCGAGCAGTTCGTGGAGCAGGTCGATTCCCCATGACGGCCCGGCATGGGTGAGGGCGGAGCCGGCGGGGGTGGAGGCGGTGAAGTCTATTTTGATCCCGTCGGCACCGAGCTCGGCGATCATGGACCGTGCTGCTTGCCGGATCAGCTTGCGCCCGGCAGGTGATTCGGGGTCGAGGGCGACCGGCTGACCGGTGTGGTCACGGACGCAGGCTTCCGGTGGTGCGCCCTCGGTGTCCCAGGCCTTGTACCAGAGCAGGACCCGCTGGCCGGCGTCTTGCCGTTCCCGGATCCATCCGGCCATGTCCGGCCATTTTTCGGTGTCGGGCCGGCAGGTGGCATAGTCCTGCTGCCATTTGTCGTCGATGACGATGGTTCCGGGCACGATTCCGTGCATGGCGAGCGTGTTGAGATAGCCGTCGTAGTCTGCCTGGCGTGCCCGGTCCACTGCTGGGCGCTGCCCGCCAATGGAGGCCATTGCGTCGGCGTTTTGGGCGCCCCAGCCGCAGAACATCGGCTCGAGCCACGCTGGTGAGGGCGTGGCCTGGGTGCGGGCGGGCAGTAGACCTCGCGCGTCGAGCAGCTCGCGGTAGCGTTTGAGCCCGTCGTAGGGGTCATCGGCGAGGAACAGCAGGAGTGTGGGGGTGCTGAATTGGCCCTCTACTGCGGTGTGTCCGTCGTAGTCGTATCGGAGGGAGAAGCCTGGGGTGAGGGCATCGTAGGTGAGTTGGGTGAAAGGGCGCCGCTTGGCTGCGACACCGATCATCAGGCAGGGCCCGCCCGACGCCGGGGACGCGTCGGGGTCCGCGGAGGAGAGGGCCAGGCACAGTGGTGGTGGGGTGAAGAGCCATCTTCCGACGCCGGGCTGACCACCGTCTCCCACTACGCCCAGGGCTGCGGATTCCCCTGCGGGGCGGTGGACCTGCCATGGCCGGTCCGGGTTGGGGGAGAAGACGGTGCTGTGGAGCAGGTCGCTGGGCAGCAGGCCGGAGCCGGCCACGTGGGCGCCGAGCTGGCGGATGGAGGTGATGCGGCCTGCGCCCTGAACGGTGGTGGTCAGTTCCAGGGCGTCGACGCCGGCGCGCAGCTGGGTGTGGTGGTGCTGCCACAGTGAGCTCGTTGCGGTGATGCCCACCTGGGTGAAGTTCCCGTTGGGGGCGTTGACGTTGACGTCTGTGACGCGGATTTCGTCAGTGCCGGCGGTCGTGTTGACGCTGGCAAGCAGGCGAAGGCGCGCCAGGGATGCGCCGTCGGGGGTGGCCAGGGTGAGGACTTGACGCGCGGGGTCGATCGAGATCTCCATCCCGGCGGCCAGGAAGGGACGTGTGCTGTTCGCATGCAGGTCCAGGGTCAAGGGGTTCTCCGTGGGTTGGGTTGGGGTTTCCGGCGGCGTTTCATCCCGTGGGATGGGTGTTTCCTGGTCATGGTTTCCAGGGGAGGCTGTTCCCGTTGCGGGTTACCATTCCTGCGTTTCCTGGATGGTTCCGTACGGGACATCGGGGTGGAGCTGGAGCGTGAAGTCCCGGGGGGAGCGCCGGGCAACGAGGATCCCTTGGCGGCCGCAGAGCGGGGCACGTTCGGCGAGGATGGTCACGGCTTTGTCCAGTTGTTCGTCTAACTGGCTGCGTTTCTGGACCTGAACGTGGAGGAGGTCTTCATGTGATGCATTGGTATACATGGTGGTCCTGTAGGGGTGGATCGTTGTCGGGCGGGTGGAAGGGGCGGAACCGAAGAGGTCCGCCCCTTCCACCGGCGTCGGATGGTTACTTGAAGAGGGCGTTGACCTTTTCGTTGGTCTCGGTCAGGCTGCTGGCGTCCTTCTTGCCCGACAGCACAGCGTCCATTGCCGGCGCCATGAGGCCATCGACTTTTGTCGCGTTCTCGGTGATGGTGAAGAGGAAGGTCGTGCCGTCCTTGACGTGGGTGGTGAAGGCGTTGACGTTGACGCCCTTGGCCTCGAAGGCCGCGGCGGCCTTTTCGGAGGAGCTCTTGGCGGCGGGGAAAACTACGCCCTTGGAGGCTACGACGTCCTGGCAGTCGGTGGAGGCGAGGTATTCGACCCACTTGACGGAAGCAGCCGGGTTCTTGGTGCCGGCCCAGATCGAGTCGGCCAGGCCGTTGAACATGGACGCGCGCTTGCCGTTGGGTCCCTTGGGTGTCGGGGCGATGCCGGCTTTGATGCCCTTGTAGCTGGTGTACTGGCCGATCATCCAGGAGCCGTTGACGTTGATGGCGGCCTTCCCGGCCCCGAAGATGTCTGACATGCTGGCGCCGACGGTGGTTTCAAGCTTGGGCATGTAGCCCTTGTCGACCAGGCCGGCCCACCAGGAGATGGTTTCCTGGAACTTGGGGTCGTCGTAGTTGAACTTGGTGCCCCAGGGGTTTTTGTCGGTGTGGGTCCAGCCGGTGGTGCCGGTGAGGTAGCTCCATTCGGCCTGGCCCTGGCCGGAGCCCGCGCCGGCGAGGCCCATGCCGTAGACGGCGACGTTGTTCTTGTCGAAGCCGGCTTCGTCGCCGCGTTTGCCGTTCTTGTCCACGGTGAGGTGGGCGATGGCCTTTTCGTAGCTGCCGCCGTCTTTCGGGTTCCAGTCCAGGTTGGCCATCTGCTCGGCGGTGAGCCCGGCGGCGTCGGTCATGGCCGTGTTGTAGAACATGCCCACGGTGTCCCAGTCCTTGGGCAGGCCGTATCGCTTGCCGTCCTGGCCGACCCAAAGGTCGGCGAGGCCCTCGTTGTAGATGTCCATGTCGAGCTTGTCGTTCTTGACGGCGTCGTCGAGGGGGAGGAGCTGCTTCTTCGAAGCGATTTCGGGGTACTTGGTGAGGTGGTTCGTGAAGACGTCCGGGGCGTTTCCGGCGACGAATCCGTTGGTCAGGGTGGTCCAGTAGTCGCCATAGCCGCGCTGGGTGATCTTGACTTTGATGTCGGGGTTGGCTTTGGTGAAGTCGTCGGCGCACTGTTCGTACGCGGGGAGCTGGTTGGCGTCCCAGAGCCAGTAGTTGATTTCGCCCTTGGCCTCGGTGGAGGTGGTGCTGCCGCCGCTGCAGGCGGAGAGGGAAATGGCGATGGCCGCGGCGGTAGCAACGGCGCCGATGGTTTTCTTCATGATTGACCTTTCGAGGAGGGCTGAGCTTGCCCGGGTGGGGTGTGAGGGGAGAAGTGGTTGGAGTCTGCGGCTTATTTGATGCCGGAGAAGCCGATGGAGTTGACCACCTTCTTGCCGAAGGCGATGAACAGGATGATGACCGGCAGTGCGGCAACGATGGTGGCTGCCATCAGCCCGGACCAGTCCGGGGCGCCCTGCGGGGACTGTGATTTGAAGACACCCAGGCCCACGGTGAGGACCCGGGCGTTCTCATCATTGGCGACCAGCAGTGGCCAGAAGTACTCGTTCCATTGCCCCACGAACGTCAGCAGCGTGAGGGTGGCCAGCGGGGCGGCTGCATTCGGAAGCACGATCTGGAAGAAGATGCGCCAGTGCTTGGCGCCGTCGAGCTTTGCTGCTTCCTCCACTTCGCGGGACATGCTGAGGAAGAACTGCCGCAGGAAGAAGATGGCGAAAATGGACATGAACAGGAAGGGCAGCGTTAGGCCGGCGAACGTGTTCAGCAGGCCCAAGTTCTTGATGAGGAGGAAGTTGGGCAGAGCGGTGAAGATGCCCGGAATCATCATGGTGGCCAGGAACAGGGCGAAGACTTTTTCCCGTCCGGGCCAGCGGAGCCGGGCGAAGGCGTAGGCGGCAAGGGCGCTGAAGAAGACCTGGGACGCTGTTGTTACGGTGGAAAAGAGGATCGAGTTGCGCAGGTACACCCAGAAGTCGATGGCTGCACCGGAACCGCCTTCGGCGAGGGCTTCCTCGGTGGACTGCATTCCAAAGACACGCTTGAACGCGCCCCAGGAGAAGTCTGCCGGCAGGAGGTTCGTGGAGTTGGAGGCCAGCGATCCATTGGTGGAGAACGCAGTACGAATCATCCAGAGGAACGGGAGGATGGTGGCGATGAGTGCAAGGACGACTAGCGCCCAGGCACCGATACGGCGCCAGTTGGTTGGTTTGCGGGTAAGGGTTTGGGTAGTCATGGCTGGGATTCCTTAGTCCAGATCCGATTCATTGCCCTTGAGGAACTTCATCTGGATGAAGGCCACCAGGGCGAGGATCACGAAGAGAACGACGGACAGGGCCGAGGCGTAGCCGAAGTCCGATTCGGCGAAGGCCTTTTGGTAGATGTACATCTGGATGACGCGGGTGGCGTTGACCGGGCCGCCGTTGGTGGTGATCGCGACGGTATCGAAGACCTGGAAGGAGCCGATGACGCTGATTACCAGGACCAGTGCCAGGACCGGGCGCAGCAGCGGCAGGGTGATGCTCCAGAACGTCCTCGTTGGCGACGCGCCGTCCAGGGAAGCCACTTCGTAGACATGCTGGGGGATGGCTTGGAGGCCGGCGAAGATCAGCAGGGCGGTGTAGCCCATGTGCTTCCAGACGTTGACGACGGCGATAGTTGGGATTGCCCACTGTTCGCTGCCGAAGAAGGCGACGCGGGGAAGCCCTATCCAGCTGATGATCTCGTTGACGATGCCGATCTGGTAGTCCAGCATCCAGAACCAGAGCAGGGCCACGACCACATTCGCGACAAAGAACGGCAGTAGCAGCGCGCCGCGGACAAAGGTTGATTTCGCCACACCGTGCATCAACAGCGCCAGGCCCAAGGCGATGGCGAACTGCAGGACCATGTTGAGACCCACGTACTGGAGGGTCACGGCCATCCCGTTCCAGAAGAGCTCATCCTTGAAGATCGCCGTGTAGTTGTCGACGCCGATCCATTCGGGCTCGCCGAGGATGCTGTACTCGGTGAAGCTCAGGTAGACGCCGCGGACGGTAGGGACCAAGCAAAAGGCCACGAGACCGATCAATGCCGGGAGGATGAACAGCAGCGCGACCTTCAGGTCGCCAAGGCGGCGGACCAGGCTCTGCTTGGGAGCTTTACCGGCCTTGGGCCGCGGGGCCGGACCGGACTTGCCCCGATGTTTGGTAATGGTGGTCATCTTTGATCCCTCTCCTGTGAGGTAGGTAACAACTGACCGCTACTCTACGCGCGTTGCAGGAAATAATGCAACCACTTCCCTTCAAATCAAAGGTTTATCTGGACATCTTATAAAGATGTTGACGCGCGTAGATTTTTACCGCATGCTTTTTCCATGACTTCTTCAATTGGAATCGTTGGTGCAGGACAGTTCGCAGGCGTATTCGCCAAACTCTTCGCTGCCCACCCCGGAATCTCAGACATCTACTTCACCGACCTCATCACTGAGCGTGCAGAGGCACAAAGCAGCATCCTCGGCGCGACAGGGACGTTGGACAGCTTTGAGGCAATGCTTGAAAGCGACGTCGACGCCGTAGCAATTTTCACCCAGCGCTGGACCCATGGGCCCCTGGTGGTGCAGGCCCTGCGGGCCGGCAAGCACGTCTACTCCGCTGTCCCCATGGCGATCTCCGAAGCGGAGATCGCAGAAATCATCGAGGCGGTCCGGGAGACCGGCCTGACCTACATGATGGGTGAAACCAGCTACTACAACCCCGCCACAGTATTCGCCCGCAAGAAACAGGCCGAAGGCGCCTTCGGCCGGATCTTCTACGCCGAGGGCGACTACATCCACGACATGGACCTCGGCTTCTACGACGCCTACCAGTACAGCGGCGGAGAAAACTGGAAGAGCACTGCCAGCTACCCGCCCATGCTCTACCCGACCCATTCCGTGGGCGGTGTGCTCGGAGCGACCGGCTCCCACGCCGTGAGCGTGAGCTGCATCGGCGTTAAGGATCAGCGTCAGGACGGCGTCTTTGACCGCGATGTAAGCATGTTCGACAACGACTGCTCCAACGCCACCGCACTCTTCGAAATGAACGACGGCGGCGCCATGCGGATCAACGAGATGCGCCGCGTGGGCTACCCGTCCCACATCCGCGAATCCCGGTTCCGCTACTTCGGCACCGAGGCCAGCATGGAGCAGCTCGCGCTGGTCAGCGTCTGGCAGGACAAGCACACTGTGACAGACATCAGTGGTGAGCTTGAGACTCAGGCCACCATGGACATGGATGACCCCATGTTGGCCAATGTGGCTCCTGCCTTGCGTGATGCCTTTGTTTCCGGCATGGCGTCAGTGCACGACACCGGTCGCCTGCCGGCGGAGTTCCGCGGCCTGCCCAACGGCCACGAGGGCAGCCACCACTTCCTCGTGGACGACTTCGTCACCGCCATGAACACCGGCACCCTGCCTCCGGTCAATGCCTGGGAAGCGGCCCGCTACACACTTCCCGGCATCGCTGCCCACCAGTCGGCCCTGCGCGGCGGCGAACGCCTGCCGGTGCCCGACTTCGGCGACGCCCCAGCAGAGCTGCCCCGCCCGGCACTCCGCGAATCCGCCAAGTAATCGCCGCTAGCATGGTTGCCATGCCGCACCCCACCTCACAAGCCAAGCCCACCACACGCGACGACGTCGCCCGGCTGGCAGGGGTCAGCCCCGCCGTCGTCAGCTACGTCGTCAACGGCGGGCCCAGGGCCGTTTCTCCTGCGAACGAGGCCAAGGTGCGGCAGGCAATCAGGGCGCTGGGCTACCGGCCCAACGCGGCAGCCCGGGCACTTGCCTTGGGTTCCAGTGAGATGCTCGCCATGATCGTCTCCGATGCCATGAATCCGTTCTACGCCTCGCTCGCCCGCGCCGTCGAAAACGCCGCGGCCGAGCGGGGCTACACCCTCCTGCTGGCGGACTCCCAGGACTCGCTCCGCACAGAGCGCCGCCTCATCAAGAACTTCGCCGCACGGAGGGTGGACGGCCTGTTCCTCTGCAGCCTGCTGTTCGAACCCGATTTGATGGATCTTGAACAGGCAGACATCCCCGCCGTGCTCCTGAACCACGCCACCGACCTCGCCACAGCAGGCAGTCCCGCCGTCATGAAACACGGCGCGGGAGGCCACGGTCCCAACTCCGTCGGAGTGGCCTTCCAAGACGGGGCACGCATGGCGGTCGAGCACCTCATTAGCCACGGCCACGAACGCATCGGGCTGGTCATGGGCGGCAATGCCGACAGTGAGCTTGACGCACGCGAGGTCGGATGGCATCAGGGGATCCAGGATGCCGGCCTCACGGAGGGCCCCATCGTTAGGGCACCGTTCAACCGCGAGGGTGGGTACCGTGCCGGACAGGAGCTGCTGGCCCGCAGCGAGCGGCCCACCGCCGTCTTCGTCAGCTCCGACCAACAGGCCGCGGGTCTCCTCTGCGCCCTCCACGAGGCCGGCCTCCGGCTACCGGAGGACCTCGCCGTGTTCTCCTTCGACGGCGCGCCCGAATCTGAATACACCTGGCCCCGGCTCAGCACAGTCGCCCAACCCATAAAAGACTTGGCGCAGGCCGCCGTGAACGCTCTCCTAACTCCGGAGCCCGGACAGGAAACCCAAACCAAAATCTTCCCGGCCGAGCTGGTACTGCGCGCATCCTGCGGCTGCCACTGACACATACACAGCCTCTCCGGCTGCGCTAAAGGCGATCACCTGCCGGAGGGGCCGGCATTCCCAACACTGGGAGAACCCGCCCCTCCGGGGCCGACGTCCGTACGCAACCGCCCACCGGCGAGTGCGTTCCTTGCTGCCCGGAACTCACCCGGCAGCCGCCGCGGCTGCCACCTGCCCGCGGCGTACCCCACCGATTACCCCTTAGGCACCCAACGTCATGACTGCCATTCACGCCCACGAGGATGACATCTTCAGGCCCGCCATCCACTACACGGCCAAGAACACGTGGCTGAACGACCCGAACGGACTCGTCTACCACGAGGGCATCTACCACCTCTATTACCAGAACAACCCCTTCGGGAACGTTTGGGGCAACATGTCCTGGGGCCACGCCACCTCGGTGGACCTGGTCAACTGGGACGAGCAGCCCGTGGCCATCCTCTGCGACGCCGAAGAGGACATCTATTCCGGCAGCATCGTCATCGACCAGTACAACACCAGCGGCCTCGGAAACGGAACCACCTCCCCACTCGTGGCAATTTACACGAGCGCATACAAAGACAGTTCAGCCCGCCGGGGCACACAGGCCCAGTCCCTGGCCTGGAGTTCCGACGGCGGTTACACCTGGACGAAGCACCAGGGCAACCCCGTTCTTGACAGGAATTCCGCAGATTTTCGCGATCCGAAGGTGTTCCGCTACGACGGTTCCCCCGGCAGCTATTGGGTCATGGTGGCCGTCGAAGCCGAGGAGCACAAAGTGGTCATCTACAGCTCCGATAACCTTCGGGACTGGCACTACCTCAGCAGCTTCGGACCCGCCAACGCCACCGGCGGCGTCTGGGAGTGCCCTGACCTTTTCCCCTTGCCGCTGGACGGCGACGAAGAGCAGACCAAGTGGATTCTTACCGTGAACCTCAACCCCGGAGGGCCCAATGGCGGGTCCGGCGGTCAATACTTTGTCGGCCACTTCGACGGCGTGGCCTTCACCTCCGAAACAACCGTCACCGACGGCGGCAGCCAAACGGACGAGCTCGACGCCTACCACTGGCTCGATTGGGGACGTGACTACTACGCGGCCGTCTCATTCAACAACGCACCCGATGGGCGCCGTCTCATGGTCGGCTGGATGAACAACTGGCAATACGGCGCCGCCATCCCGACCTGGCCATGGCGCAGTTCCATGTCACTCGTACGCGAAATGTCCCTGGTCACAGACCACGGCCAGCCCCGCCTGGCCCAACGGGTCGCCGACGAATACCGAACCGGCAACTCACTGTCCGTGAACACCTGGTCCGCTCTTGCACTAGATGAAGGAATACGCCACCTGCACGCCGGAGCACCGGTAGAGATCATCGAGGTGACCTTCATCCCGGAATCCGCAGAGGAATTCGGACTCATCATTCGAGGCAACGGCACCGACGGCACACGCATCGGCATCCGCCCCTCCACCAACCGGCTCATCATGGACCGGACTAGCTCCGGCAACACAGAATTCCATGACGCATTTGCTTCCACCGATACAGCCCCACTGAAACCGGCCCCGGACGGCTCCTACACTCTCACCCTCTTCATCGACCACTGCTCAGTGGAAGTCTTCGCCCAAAACCGCCAAGTCACCATGACAGGCCTTATATTTCCCGGGCCGGACAGCACCCGCCTGTCCCTCTACGCCAAACGAGGGACCGCCACCGCCCCCAGCCTGAAAGTGACGCGCCCCGCGGGACCATCAATGCGAAACGCAGAGCCATTGGTCCTGAGTCGGTAGCGATTAATGACCAATGAGTGGGGCTTCCAAGGCTCAGAGTGTGCCTTCGGTGATGCCGGCACGCCCCCAAACAAGGACGTCTTTGCAGTAGTGCAGACGGCTTCTGACATTCCGTGCAGACGCTGAAACTGACAACCTGACGTCAGGCACCACTCGAAGTGGCTGTCAGAATAGGATCCGAAGTTCCATTTCTAGGCATACCTTTTGGAAAGTCTTAGGTTCAATCCTGACAGCTTCGGTGAATGCGGGTGGCAGGTCAAAGAATCGGGTATACGAGGGTCAGCACGCTGGACCAGAACGAACAGCGCCAGCTCGACGGCCAAGCCGTGGACCGGATTTTTAGCGACAAGGCCTCCGGTCGCGACACACTCCGGCCCCAATTGGCCGAACTGCAGCGCTTAACTCGCGACGGAGGCACCGTCGTGGTCCATGGCATGGACCGGCTCCCCCCAACCTTGATGACCTGCGTTCCGTGGTCCAGGCCTGACCTGTAAAGGCGTGCGCGTGGAGTTCGTCAAGGAACAGTTGGTCTTCACCAGCAAGGACTCCCCATGGCCAACCTCATGCTCTCGGTGATGGGCACCTTCGCCGAATTCGAGCGCGCCCTTATCAAGGAACGCCAGCGTCAGGGCATCACTCTGGCGCAACAACGAGGCGCCTACCGCGGACGCAAGAAGACCCTCACTCCGAGAGCGGGCCGCCGAGCTCGTACATAGCCGAGGGAGTTCCAAAATCCACTCTTGCCCGCGACTACCTAATCAGCCGCGAAACGAGGTTCCAATTCCTGCGCCAAGCCAAGCTTTGACACGTAAAACTCTGCCGCACCATGCTCCCAGAGACAGTCGGAACTAGTTCCGCGCTCCAAAGTGGATAAGTGCGGTGCCACCGCCGGAGACAAGTTTCAAATCAGAAACTACGTGGACCAACTCAGCCAAGAGCGACGCAGAATCGTGGAGTATTCGCGTCGTCGCAGTCCAAGGCAACGAGTGGTGAGGACTAGCGCTTGCCCTTCTTGCGTGAGCCTTTGCCGCGGCCCTTGTCCGGATTCGGGGCGTAGCGCTGGGCCACCTTCGGCTTCTTGACGGCAGGTCCGCGACGGTCCGGTTTCGGTTCCTTCTTGGGCTTTTCCTGCTGGGCGGAGGGCTGCCGGGAGCTCGCGGCGGTGCGGCCGCGGACAATCCCGATGAACTCCTCGATGATGTCGTCCGAGGAATCGCTGGGCCAGGCCAGCGCGATCTCCGTGACCGGGGCACCCGTCAGCCGGCGGGCCACGGTGTCCTTGACGTTGAAATGCCTGGCCACGGACATGGGCAGGATCACCAGGCCCGCGCCGGACGCCACCACCTGCATGGCCGCTTCCGGGCCACCCATTTCGGCGACGTCCAGGAACGTCTCTGCCGACAGGTCGGCCAGGGCCACTTCCTCAAACACCGAAATCTCGTGCCCCTTGGGCGCCACCACCACGGGCTGCTCCTCATACAGGGGGATCACGTTGAGGCCTTCCCGTTCCACCGGAAGCCGGACAAAGCTGAGGTCCGCGGAACCGTCACTCAAGACGGAAAGCTGGGCGCCGTCGTCGGACATAAACGACTCCAGCGGGATGTCCAGCACGCGCTCTTCCCAGCGGCGGATCCACTTGCCCGGGGTCACGCCGGCCACATAGGCGAAGCGGAGCACACGGGGCGCCTCCTGCTCCGGCGATTCGTCGGGGCTGGCGTTCTGGGGGGATTCATTGTCTGCGGGCACGTCTTCACAGTACCGCCCGCGCGGCCCCGCAATGCCGGAACTGGTGCGGGGTTGGCTCAGGACTGGTACCGAGGTGGTGCTGTATTGGTGCCTTTCAGGCAGGCAGCCAGATACCCTTGAACCATGACCTCTGCAAACTCCCAGTCCATGAAGCCGGCCACCGTTGCCAAGAAGCTTGGCATCTACCTGCCGGCAACACCGCAGGAGTTCCAGGATTCAACCATCAGCCGCGCCGACTTCGCCGAACTCCAGGCCAACCCGCCGGAGTGGCTCGCGGAGCTCCGCCGCAACGGCCCGCACCCCCGCCCCGTGGTGGCCCAGAAGCTGAACGTCTCCATCAGCGGCCTGGCCCGCGGCGGTGTTGAGGAAGCGCTGACGACGGCGGAAATCACCGCGCTGCTGCAGGCTCCCCCGGCCTGGCTGGTCGCCGAGCGCTCCACCCACGCCGCCGTCCGCACTGAAGCCCAGCGCGTCAAGGACGAGGCTGCCAAAAAGGACGCCAAGAAAGCCCGCGCCCAGGCCGAGTAACTCCCGCTGGCTGAGTAGCCAGCGCTTTTCCTAGGCTTGTTCGCGGATCCGAACCTTCACGATTCGGATCCGCGGACAGGCCTTTGTTGTTCCTTTCGTTGCCAATCGTAGAACAAGGGCTACATCAAGCGGAGAATGCAGCCATGGACAAGGTAGGGGTTCGGGAACTCAAACAAAATCCGAGGGCTGTCATTGAGCGGGTCGAGCACGGAGCCACTCTAGAAATAACCCTCCAAGGCCGTGCGGTTGCAGTGATCTCACCTGTAACGCATCGCAAGAAGTGGACTTCAGCCGCTGAAGTGGCCATTGCCCTGAAGCTTGCCGAGCTCGGCGCAGACCAGACCGGATGGCTGGTGGAACATGAAGAATCAAGAGATGCCGATCCCCTGGTTGATCCGTGGACAACCCCGTGATCCTCCTTGCCACGAATGTCCTGATCGCACCACCGGCCGTGTGGCCGGCCGGCTCGGTACTCGGCTCGAGCATCATCTCGCTGGCGGAGCTCCAATTCGGAATCCGATCGTCAGCGTCTGAGGAGATCCGCCGGAACCGGGTGCACCGCCTTGCCGTCTGGCGGGAACTGATGGACTGGATTCTCTTTGACGAGCATGCCGCCGAGAGTTATGGCGAGCTGGCTGCGCGGGTCAAGCGCCTGAGGCCCCAACATGCCAGGAGTAAGGACATAATGATCGCCGCGCAAGCCCACTCTCTTGGCATCCCGTTGATCACCCGCAACGCAAGGGACTTCGAGTTGGTCGAAGATGTGGTGGAGATCCTGGAGGCAGGCGACTGAGTGCGGAACTGACAATCCAACCCATTCCGGGCCAGGTGGAGTCGGTTGAGCATGTGTCCAAGACCCGCCGCGATGGCCTCGGGTACGACATCCTGTCCTTCGAAGAGAGCGGAAAAGAACGGCTCCTGGAGGTCAAAACCACAAAGTCGCGCGCCGAGACGCCGTTCTTCGTGTGCCGCAACGAATTACAGCTTTCCCAAGAGCAGGCTGAGGTCTTTCACCTCATCAGAGTCTTCAACTTCGGCCCCGCACCCCGCTGGTACCACCTGCCAGGCAGCATCCATACCACGTGTGAACTTCAGGAAAGCACATTCCTCGCCGCGCCGAAGGCCGGCTAATCAGTCCTGGTGCAGTTGCACGAAGTTGCCGCACCGGTCGTCGAAGACTGCACTGATCCCGGACGGATCCTCTGACGGTTCGCCCTGGAAAGTCACGCCGGCAGCCACCAGCCGGTCGTATTCGGCCTGCACATCCGGAACCCCGAACGTGATGGCCGCGATCCCGGCGTCGTGCAGGGCATTCATGTAGTTCGCGCCGATCGGGTTGTCGCTGGGCTCCAGCAGCAGCCCCACTGATCCGGCGTCAGCACCGGGATCCTTGATGATGAAGAGGTTGTACTCGGGCATCGCCATCAGGGTCTCGAACCCGAGGGTCTCCGTGTAGAACGTGTGGGCGGCGGCCGGATCCTGGACATGGATGCTGCACATTTTCAGTCTCATGGTCCCAAGCTACCGGCCCGCGGCAGGTGCGGGAACCTCCAGCGCGGATTCCCCGCCGGTGCAGGAGGTCCTGCCATTGACCCCGGTGGCCGGAGGGGCTGCAATGGAAGGAGCAACCCGGAATCCTGGGCCGGGCCTGACGCGGGGAGGTGCCGCAGTGCCGGCATTTGCAGAATCCGTCCTGTTTGGAGCATTGCAGCTGAGTTTCTGGGGTGCAGTGCTGGTGTGCGCGGTGGCTGCCACCGTCCTGGCTGTCCGCCGGCATTCGACGCCGGCCCCTGCCGTCCGCGCCCCGGACCCCGTGTTCTGGGACGTGTTTATGGGCTCTGCCGTGGCGCTTCCGGCCATCCTTATTCCCACGCTCGCGTCACCCTGGTTTGGGGTGGTCCTCGCCGCGCTGGGCGCAGGGGCGGGCGTGGCCGCCTACCGGGGCAGCCCCCAGATCCTGGCGTGGCAGGAACGCCGCCGGCAGCTGCGGCTGGACCGGCCCGTAAACACCGCGGCGCAGGCTGAACATGACGCACTCCTGGCCCGGTGGAGCCGCTATGAACTGGACCCTGCCAGCTGCATCGACTACCCCGCCATGACGGATGTCCGGCTGCCCGAAACGTCCGCGCTGATCCGGGCCATGAGGGAGGCAGAGCAGCTGCGGGCGGTGCCGCACCAAGGGTACGCTCCCGCCGTCGTCCGCTTTGGCGCTGCCCTTGCCGCGGCGGAACGTGCTGCCGGGATCCCCGCCGGAATCACCGCCGTCGGACATTAACTGCTGTGTCGCCGCCACTGGAGTCCGGCCGCGGGGCGCCGTAGCATCCGAGGATGGAACCCACAGAAGCGGACGTCCGTGACCAGTTCGGCAGGCGCCTGGAGGATAAGGGGGCCTGGCGGCAGGCCATCACCCTGGAAGCTGCCGGGGAACTGACGGCGCGGTGGCTGGAGGGCCATAGCGAATACCAGGCCGCCACCTTTACGGTCCGCTACGACGACGAAACAGAACCGATCGCCACCGAGCTTGCCGCCCTCAACAGGAACGGGCTGTTCACCAAGGAGTCCCAGCCTGGTCTCCGGACCGGCAGCTCCGCCCAGCGGCAGTACGTGACCGGCTTCTGCAGTGCAGAGGCGGCCGTGGAGCTCCTGGCCCTTTCCACCCGGACTGAGCTGGTGACTGTGGCGCACGCCCCGGGCGAGGCCAGCAGCGCCGCCATCCCGGTAACGCTCGACGGCGACGAGGTCGTTACCGTCCTCGGCTCCAGCGAGACTCCGGTGCAGGAAGAGCAGATCCAGGACTGGGCGGAGGAAACCAACGAAACGCTGGCGCTCCTGCTCGCCGACTCCTGGTACGTGGAAATCCTGGATCCCGTCTGGGGCCGCAATGACGTGCTGCTCCCGGCCGTCCTCGCAGCGCTGACAGTGGCGCCGTAGCCTACGGTATTTAGTAGTCGGAGTTTCCGGCGTGAGCGCAGGGGTCGGCCGTGCGGAACCTCCAACAGCTAAATAGAAGGGCGGCCTGTGGGCGGCGTTGTTTCCGGAATCCTGATCGTCTCCGTCGTCATTGCCGTGGGCTATTTCGCGGCCCGACTGCGGATCCTAGGGCCGGAAGTCCAGGGCGCGCTGACCCGAACCGCCTACTACGTCACGAACCCGGCGCTGCTGTTCACGGTGGTTGCCGGCAGCGATATCCGCGCCGCCCTGGGAACCGATGCCCCGCTCGCGCTGCTCTCCGCAGCGATAGTGGGGCTTCTCTATTGGCTGGCGAGTTTCCTGTTCTTCCGGCGCCCTGCTGCTGAGACCGCCGTCGGCGCCATGGCCAGCAGCTACGCAAACGCAAACAACATCGGTATCCCGGTGTCCCTGTACGCCGTGGGGACGGCGCAGCACGTGGCGCCCGTGCTCCTGGTCCAGCTCCTGGTGATGGCGCCGTTCTACCTGACTGTCCTGGGGCTTGTCTCCGGTAGAAAAATCTCGTGGAAGAAGATGCTGCTGCAGCCGTTCGGCAATCCCATGATCATCGCGTCCGCATTGGGCGTGGCCGTCGCCCTCACCGGCTGGACCGCGCCGGACCTGCTGCAGAAGCCGATCGACATGCTGGCCGGCGGGGCCGTGCCCATGGTCCTGCTGGCCTTCGGCCTGTCCCTCGCCGGCCGCGCGCCGCTGCAGAAGGACGACGGCCGGACCGAAACCCTCGTGGCAACGTTCTTCAAAATCGCCGGGATGCCGCTCACTGTATGGGTTCTTGGCCGCTTTGTCTTCGGGCTGGAAGGCCAGCATCTCCTGGCCAGCGTGATCATGGCTGCACTTCCCACCGCCCAGAACGTGTTCCTCTTTGCCTCCCCCTACGGCCGCGGCATGACGGTAGCGCGCGACGTCATCCTGTGCACCACCGTGCTGAGCGTGGTGGCACTCCTGGCCGTCGCCTGGTTGGTGGGATAGCGACGGGGCAGATCTTCCAACTGTCCCACCGGACGTCCAAAAACGGGACCGACGAGTGGCACTGAATGTTTCCGCGCGTCGTTGCGTTGACCTCCGTCGTTGTTACCGCATAGTGGACCCAAACCCTCGATTGACTTCATTTCCAGCGATCGAAGCCTGTCGTCGAATAGCGATGACAGGCGACAAATTAGATGGAGATCGCATGACTGCCGAACAGCCCGTTGGTCGGTCGGGTTCCACCGGGATCGACGTGAGTAGTTCCCGGTGGTGGAGCCTCGGGCTCGTGACGGTGGCCGGGGTGTATTCAATCGGTCTTGCTCTTCGCCCGGGTGAGGACTTCAGTCCGTTCGTGGACGGATTCCTTGCCCTGCTAACGGTCTGGGTTCCCGCAGCGGTCGGATGGCTGGTGGTTCACCGCACGAAGTGCAGGCGACTGGAGATGATCCTCGCTGCAGGGGCAATATCCTGCACGGCTGCAGGGGACACCTATTACGTCCTAATGTCTGCTGGCGGCGCGGATGTGCCCTTGCCCTCCCCTGCCGACGTGGGCTACACGGGCTTCTACGTGTTGATGCTGGCCACCCTGGCCGTGGTCATACGGCGTCGCCTGCCAGACATGACATGGCCCGTCGTCCTCGACGCCGTCGTCGGGGCCCTGGGGGCTTCAGCCGTTCTCGCGGTGGTTCTGGATCCCATCCTCAGCGCGGTCCTCGACGGCCCGCGTTCCCTGGCCATGGCTCTCGGCGCCGCCTATCCCCTGTTGGATCTCCTCCTGGTGGCTGCGGTGATTGGGATCACAGCCACCACAGGACGCAGCATCGGACGGGGATGGGCCCTGTTGGTCCTGGGACTGTTCACGTTTACCGGCGCCGACATCGGCTATGCCCTGCTGGAGTTAGACAGTCTCTATGTCGTCGGAACCCCCCTGGACGCTTCATGGGCGCTGGGCCTCGCCATGATCGGCGCCTGGGTTGTTATGCAGGGCCGCAATGAGCCGCTGCGCAGGGAGACCTTTACAGTTCCGTCCCAGGCTGTTCCTGCCCTGGCGACTGTCGCGAGTCTGTTTGTTTTGATTTTGGGAACGCAGGTACGCGTGGCCCTGGTCGCTGTTGTCTTGGCCAGCTTGACTCTGGCGCTGGCGGCGCTGCCGCTGGTGTTCCGGCAGCGGATCCGGCTGGCCGACATGCGGCATCAGGCTCGCACTGATGAGCTGACCGGGCTTCCGAACCGGCGGGCCCTCTACACGGAGGTGCCGAGCCGTCTTGCCTCAAGCGGGCGACGCCGTAGTGCAGTGCTTCTGCTGGATCTCGACAAGTTCAAGGAGATAAACGACAGCCTCGGCCACGACGTCGGCGACACACTCCTCGCCCAGGTCGCCGGGCGTCTGTCCGGGCAGCTTCGGTCTGCCGACCTGCTGGCGCGAATGGGAGGCGACGAATTCGTCATTCATGTCGATAACTGCGGTGTTGACGAGGCACGGGCTGTTGCCGTGAAGTTGAGGGCGGCACTGGCCGAACCATATGATCTGGGCGGTGTTACGGTGCACGTCAATGCCAGCATTGGCATTTCGTGTCACCCGGACCAAGGGCAGGACTTGACGATGCTGCTGCGTCGGGCTGACATGGCGATGTACAGGGCGAAGTCGACGCATAGCGGGCACTTCGTTTACGACGGCGGCGAGGTCACCTCCGGCCTAAAGCAGACCCACCCCCTGCAGACGCTGAAGGACGCATTGAGTGAAGACCAACTGCTCCTGCACTTCCAGCCAAAGATCGATCTCGACACGGGGGACGTCCGCGGCGTGGAGGCCCTCGTCCGCTGGCAGCATCCGGACTTGGGGCTTCTGGAGCCCGATGATTTTCTGCAACGGTTCGAGGAAGCCGGACTCATGCCGGGCCTGACGGGCGTCGTCCTGGGCAAGGCCATGGACCAAGCGGCAGCCTGGGCGGCAGAGGGCCAGCCGCTGACCGTGGCAGTGAACCTCTCCGCACCTTCAATCATCGACTCGGGCTTGCCGGCCCAGATTGACGCCATGGCCTCCGCACACGGATTATCACCCTCCGTCCTCGTAGTGGAGATCACGGAAGACCTGTTGGTGGCTGACCGCGACCGCGCCTGCAGGGTGCTGGCCACGCTGCGCGCCATGGGCGTCCGGATCGCCGTCGACGACTTCGGCAAGGGCTACAGCTCCCTGTCCTACCTGCGGGAACTTCCCATCGACGAACTCAAACTCGACAAGTCGTTCATCCTGTCCATGACCGAAGATTCCCGCGCCACGGCCCTGGTAGTTTCAACCATTGACTTGGCCCACAGCCTCGGACTGGACATGACCGCCGAAGGAGTGGAAAACGCAGACGCATACCGCGCCCTCAGCGACTATGGCTGCGACGTGGCACAAGGCTTCTTTATGTCAAAGCCCGTTCCCGCCACCGAACTGGACGCATGGCTCGCCGACCGACGTCAACAACCACGGACGGGCCCTTTTTCCATTCTCTACCCTGACCGGACTGCCGAAGGCGCGCGCCGCACACCCTGAAAGTGCAGGGGCCGGCATACTTGTGATACAAGTTGGATACTTGTACTCTAAGTAGGAGGGCAATGCAGCCCGGACAGCCTGCTTTCGAGGAGCAACCATGAGTACCGTCGATGTCATCCGGCACGTCAAGCTTTCCACCGCGCGGCTGCCGCTGGCCGTCCCCATCAGCGACGCCAAGGTGTTCACCGGCCGCCAGAAGCCCATGACCGAAGTGGTGTTCCTGTTCGCCGAGATCACCACGGAACTGGGCCACAGCGGCATCGGCTTCAGCTACTCGAAGCGCGCCGGCGGCCCAGCCCAGTACGCCCACGCCAAGGAGGTCGCGCAGGGACTCCTCGGCGAGGACCCCAACGACATCGGCAAGATCTACACCAAGCTGCTTTGGGCCGGCGCCTCCGTGGGCCGCTCGGGTGTGGCCACCCAGGCCCTGGCCGCCATCGACATCGCACTCTACGACCTCAAGGCCAAGCGCGCCGGCCTCTCTCTGGCCAAGTTTCTGGGCGCCTACCGGGACTCCGTCCAGACGTACAACACCTCCGGCGGCTTCCTCAACGCCTCCCTCGAAGAGGTCAAGGACCGCGCCACGGTCCTCCTGGAGGAAGGCCTCGGCGGCATAAAGATCAAGGTCGGCCTGCCGGACAGCGCCGAGGACCTCCGCCGCGTGGCCGGCATCCGCGAACACATCGGCTGGGATGTTCCCCTGATGGTGGACGCCAACCAGCAGTGGGACCGGGCCACCGCCCTGCGCATGGGCCGCCAGCTGGAGCAGTACAACCTCATCTGGATCGAAGAGCCGCTCGATGCCTACGACTTTGAGGGCCACGCGCACCTCGCCAACGTCCTGGACACCCCCATCGCCACGGGCGAGATGCTGGCGTCCGTGGCCGAACACAAGGACCTCATCAACGCCAACGGCTGCGACATCATCCAGCCGGACGCACCCCGCGTCGGAGGCATCACCCAGTTCCTGCGCCTCGCCGCCCTCGCGGACGAACGCGGACTTGGCCTGGCGCCGCACTTCGCCATGGAGATCCACCTGCACCTCGCCGCGGCGTACCCGCGGGAACCGTGGGTGGAGCACTTCGACTGGCTGGATCCGCTGTTCAACGAGCGCCTCGAAACCAAGAACGGCCACATGCCGGTCCCGGACCGTCCCGGCCTGGGCGTGACCCTCAGCGACCAGGCCCGCGCCTGGACCACCGAGTCCGTGGAGTTCGGCGCGTAACCTTGAACGCATGAGCCGGAACCTGACCGCGGACCTCGCCGCCGACCTTCGCACCCGCATCGTGGACGGCGTGATCCAACCCGGCGACAAGCTTCCCAGCGAGAATGCGCTGATGGTCGACTTCGGCGTCAGCCGCACTGTGGTGCGCTCGGCACTGACGCGCCTCCAGGCCGAAGGGCTGGTCGAAACCGAACGCGGGCGGGGAAGCTTCGCGTTGACCCCGCCCGACGAGGGCCCCCAGCCGGTTCCGGGCAGCCGACCCGTCGCCAGCGTTGAAGACCGCCTCCACGTGCTGGAATTCCGGCTGGGAGTGGAGTCCGAGGCTGCGGCCCTGGCCGCCCGCAACCACTCCGACCGCCAGCTCCGGGTGGTCAATGCTGCCCTGGAACAGTTCGCCGCCAGCGCCGACCACCCCGGCCACGCCATGAAGGCCGACTTCGAGTTCCACCGCGCCATCGCGGCGGCCTCCGGCAACCCTTTCTACTCAGATTGCCTGGCCGCACTGGGCCAGACGATGATCGCGATGCCGCGCACCCGGCTGCTCACCGGCGTCGAACATTACGCCCGGGACCACTTTGACCAGGTGGTGCACGAGCACCGGTCCATCGCTGCCGCCATCGCCGACGGCGATGAGACCGCCGCCTCAGCCGCCATGCGCAGCCACCTCGCAAATTCCCGACGGCGGTTCACGGCTTCGGTACGCCCGCCCGCTTAGGCCCCTCCCGCACTCAGCGCCGCTCGCGGCCGCGGGCCAGCACCTGGCCTTTGAAGAACTCAGGCCGCAGCCGGGACATCACCAGCATGATCACCACACCCAGCAGGATCACGCCCATGCCCAGGATGAACACCATCCCCACCCCGCCCACGGATGATCCGGAGCCGTACTCGGGGTCCATGGAATCACTGGCGGTCTTGAAGAACATCACCAGCAGGATGACTCCACCCAGGAGCGGCGCCAGGAATTTGAAGAAGAAGGCGCGGCCATTGGTGAACGCCTGCGCCCTGAAGTACCAGACGCAAGCCAGGGCGGTGATGCCGTAGTAGAAGCAGATCATCATGCCCAGCGCGGTGATGGTGTCCCAGAGTGCGTTCTCTGAGGTGGTCCGGGTGATGACGTAGAAAGCTGCGGCGGCAACGCCCGCGGCGATCGTGGCGTAGCTCGGGGACTTGAAGCGCGGGCTGACCTTGCCGAAGCGGCCCGGGAGTGCCTTGTAGTGACCCATCGACAGCATGGTCCGCGCCGGCGACACAAACGTGGACTGCAGCGAGGCGGCCGAACTGCTCAGGATGGCCAGGGACATCAGAATGGCGAACGGTCCCATCACCGGCCCGGAGAGGACAGCAAAGATGCTCGACTGGTTGTCCGGATTCCCGGCGCCCAGGCCGGTTTCGCCCACCCCTGCAAAGGACAGAGTGGCCAGCGCAACGGTCATGTAGATCGCCACGATCACTATTACGGTGACGGTTGCCGCCCGTCCCGGAGTCTTCTCCGGATTCTTGGTTTCCTCGTTCATGGTCAGAGTGACGTCCCAGCCCCAATAGATGAAGATGGAGAGGGAAACCCCGGCAGCAAAGGCTGAGAAGGATCCGACCGCGAACGGGTTAAACCAGTCCGGCGAAATGGCGGTCGCATCAAACGCCGAGCCGTTGGCCACGTGACTGAAGGCAGCTACAGCAAACCAGCCCAGCACCAGCAGCTGGAACGCCACCAATACATACTGCACGCCCTTCGTTGCCTCCATGCCCCGATAGGAAATCCAGCAAGCCAGGGCGATGAACACCAAGGTGGTGGCGATGTTCAGCGGCAGGTTCTTGCTCAGTTCGCCCAGTTCCGGGTTCCCGAACAGCTGGGCCAGCATGAGGTAGAAAAAGTCGACGGCGACCGCCGCCAGGTTGGACAGCACAATGATGGTGGCCGCAATCAGCCCCCAGCCGCCCATCCAGCCGATCCACGGACCAAAGGCGCGCGATGCCCACGTGAACGAGGTGCCGGCGTCGGGCATGGCATTGTTCAGTTCGCGGTAGCCGAACGCCACCAGGATCATGGGGATAAAGCCCACCAGGAAGATCGCCGGCAGCTGGACCCCCACTTCCGAAACCGTTGGCCCCAGCGCCGCGGTCAGCGTGTACGCAGGCGCGATGCAGGAGACACCGATCACGACGGCGCCCAGCAATCCCACCGCGCCCGCCTTCAGGCCCTTCCCGCTCAGGCCCTTTTCTGCCAGGCCCTGGTCCAGGCCGCTGGGTGGCTGTACTGTCACTTCTTTGGGACTCATGGCCTTGCCTCTCGTAGTTCATTCGACGCTGAATGGGTTGGAGCTCGTGCTGGTGTGCTGGTGCTGGTGCTGTCAGTCGACGGCGGCCGCGGCCATATGTGCCGCAGCGGATGCGCCCGCTTTGGCTGCAACGCCTGCCGCGTCCACGATGCGCGCCGCTGTGCGCTGGCCCATGCGGACGGCTCCGTCAACATGCTGGTAGCCCTCGGCGGCGAGGTCCGAGGAGCACCAGTAGATCGGGCCCACAGGAGTGTGCTGGTCCTTGCCGTAACGGTGCAGGCCGCCCAGATCGTAGCTCGCGGCGTACGCGCCCCGGGTCCATTCCTCGGAACCCCAGTCGGATTCGTAGTAGACCTCGGGTTCCAGTGCCTTGTCCCCCAGGAACCCGGCAATCGATTCCAGGATGGCGCGGCGGCGGTCCTCGGCACTCAGCTCGAAGACGGCGTCGGCCTTTTCATCCGAAACGAATCCCACCAGGGTTCCCCGTGAATCACCGTGGTTGGTGTTGTCGTAGACCTCCTGGACCAGCGAACCGGCACCGAAGCCTGTGCCGGAGAGCCCGTCTTCACGCCAGAACGGCGTGCTGTAGACGGCGTGGACCTTGATCACCAGGCCCAGCGACTGGTGCTGGTGCATCTGGTGCTGCCGCCGCGGAAGGGGCGGGTCAAACGAGACGCGTGAGTAAAGGTTCGGTGGCACCGCCATGATCACAAATCGCGCATTCACGGTGGCGCGCTCCGAGACAACGCTGACGCGGTGCCCGCCTTCCCCGGCATCCTCCCAGCGGACCGTGCGCACCGGACTGTTAAGTACGACGTCGGCACCCAGTTCCGCTGCCTGCAGCAGGGACACCTGCTGCATCCCGCCGATGACCCGCTTGTCCAGGATGAAGTCCTCGTCGGTGAGGTGACTGAAGGACCCGGCGGAGGCTGCCATCAGGACCGCCTGCAGTGCCGAAAACGCGTGCGCGGGCTTGGTGAGCATGCCGCCGGCGATGAACAGGCCAATGTTGTTGCAGGCCTCCTCGTCGTTGGAGTTCCGGCGCAGCCAGTGGTGGAAGGAGATGGTGTCCAGTTCACGGGCCTTGGGATGGGCCCACGGCTCGGTGGCGCCGATTTCCGCGGCGAGGCCGTCCAGAATGCCGATCAGCTTGTCCATTTCCGCCCCGGTGGCTGTGCTCACCGGGAAGGAATCACCGGTGTAGCGGGTTTTCTTCCCGTCGGCGCCGACGTAGACGGACTCGCCATCCCGGTAGCGGGAGTATGTCTTCAGTCCGAGCTCGTCCAGGAGGTCCAGCAGTACGGTCTGATCCGGGGAGACCCACTGGCCGCCGATTTCCAGCATGGCCCCGTCAATGGTGTCGGTCCAGGTTCGGCCGCCTACGCGGTCCCGTGCTTCCAGCACTGCCACGCTGAGGCCAGCCTTCCTCAGCTCGCAGGCAGCGGTGAGCCCGGAGGGTCCGGCGCCAACGATCACAACGTCACGGTCAAGATTCAGCATGATGTCCTCTCTATGGCCGGTCGAGTGACACGAACCACTAAATGAATGTCATTCATTTATTAGAACTATAGCTGTTTTGCGGTCCGCAAGGAAGAGCCGGGTGGAATAATGCTGGAGACATCTGCCCGCAGAAAGGCCAGCAATGCCGGCATCACCAGCCGCTTCACGAACTGCCACGGAACGCGAACCCGTGCCGCAAACCGGTGCGGCACGGCGCCGCGCGGGGCGGCCCGCCGCGGCTGTCCTGGACCTGGCGGGCATCACGGCGGCGGCCCTGCGGCTCATCAGCAAGCAGGGCTACGACGGACTCACCATGGCCGCCCTGGCCCGCTCACTGCACGTGGCGCCGTCGGCCCTCTACAACCATGTGGAATCGAAGCGGGACGTGCTCCTGCTCGTGGAAGACCACCTGACAGCCCTGGTGGACGTGACCGCATTCGGGGCGGACCCCTGGGAGTCCGCGGTGCGGAAATGGGCCTGGAGTTACCGGGACGTCTTCGCGGAGCACACGCCCCTGATTCCCGTCATCGCAGTCCTTCCCGTGACTGACGCACCGCAGACCCTCGCCATGTATGAGACCGTGAGCGCCGGATTCCGGGCGGCCGGATTCCCGGAGGAGCGGATCGTGTCCGCCATCGTGGCCCTGGAATCCTTCATCTTCGGATCCGCCTACGACGTCACGGCCCCAGCCGACATTTTCGATTCCGGCAGCATGGCGGAATCGACGCCGAGCTTCACGGGTGCCGTCCGGAGCCTGGCCGCGCTGGGGCACGAGAAACCTGCAGACGTGGCGTTCAGCCTGGGGCTTGAGGCCCTTATTGCGGGCTTCGGGGCGTTACGGGAGTAAGCGCAGGGCGTTCTCAGCCTCTCCCTGTTCCACTACACCAGCTGCCGCCAGCCACTCTATGGCGCGCCGCCGCATGGCTCGGTCATGGAATGAGAACCATCGGGTCTCAAGCTCGGGGAACTCTGCGAGCGTATTCCTGAAACGCCGGAATGCTCCCTTGCCGTCTATTGCGCGCCAGAGCAGGTCCTTGGCGCGTTCATCCTGCACATCCGCGATGAACGATTCCATGTCGCGGTAGGCCTCATGCGGTCTTATCGGTTCAACTAGGATGGCGCCGCCTGCTTCGAGGTCTTCCTCGGACTCTTCGGCTTCGTCAAGCGAGTCCCTCAGCCAGAAGCTGGTCTCTCCCGTGCGGGGGTCGAACCAGTACCTGGAATCCCAGTCGGACGGGGAATCGAGGGCGAGTTGCAGCATTTCCATATCAATTGCGCCCAATGTCAGCATGAGCAGTCCTCCGGCCGCATCATCCAGCGGGTGTCACTCGCATGCTATACCCACAGTTACGCCCGCGGCATGCCGGATTCGGGGCCCAGCGCTAAGGACCGCCCCAGCGTTAAAGAAGGGAACCCCGGTCCGAAGACCGGGGTTCCCTTGATTGCGTGCGCGAGGGGGGATTTGAACCCCCACGCCCTTTCGGACACTGGCACCTGAAGCCAGCGCGTCTGCCGTTCCGCCACTCGCGCGCAACTTCTTTTCCATGAATTACGGCCGGTTTACCGGATCCGCAACCTTGTAAAAGCAGCGAGATCAAGCATAACGGACATCGGCGGCAAAACACCAATTGAGCCTCGGGAGGGGTCAAACTCCCCGCCGGGAGGGGGCCGGCCGGGAACCACCAGTGAACTTTTCCGGGGGCCCGGCCGTTGTGGATTAAGGTCATTCACAGGCCTGCCCAGTAGTATCTGATGTAGTAGTGCCTGCCACTGCCAGGCAGGCCGCTGGGTTCTGAACTGCATGGTTGGCTGAGTTCCGGAACGAAAACTGCCCCGCAGCCGGGGGGAAAGGAGAAGGACCATGGGATTGCTGGACAAGGTCGAGCGCGGCATCGAAAAAGCCGTCCGCGGTGTCTTCTCCACCGGTTCGCGCGCCCAGGTTGAACCTGTGGAAATCGCCAGCCGGCTCCGCCGCGAGGTTGACAACAAAGCCCTCACCATCGCCGCCGGCCGCACACTGGCCCCCAACGTCTTCGACGTCCAACTCAGTGACGACGACTTCAGAAGGGCTCAGGACTGGGGCACGCCGCTGGCCGAAGAACTCTGCGACGTCGTCATAAACCACGTCCGGAGCCAGGGCTACACCCTGCAGGGCTCGGTGCGGATCTCTTTCCGCCGGTCCGAGGATCTTCGCGCTGGCAACTTCGAGATCGTCTCCTCTACTGAGAAGTCCAAGGCCGGCCCCGGAGTCGCGTCGGCCAGGCCCAACCTGCCAGCAGCCCCCAGCCGCCCGCCTGTACGGCTGCAGCCCGTCCTAGACATCGACGGTCAGCGCTATTCCCTCAATGCCCCCTCCATCGTCCTGGGAAGGTCTTCCGAGGCCGACATCCTGATTGACGACACCGGCGTCTCGCGCCGCCACCTTGAGATCCGCACCGCCAGCGGCGTCACCAGCGCTGTGGACCTCGGCTCCACTAACGGCAGCTACGTCAACGGCCATAAACTGGCAGGCAGCACCGAACTGACCGACGGCTCCACCATCACGATGGGACGGACAAAGATCATCTTCCGCCTGCTTCCCGCCAACCCTGGGGGCCGCCCATGAGCGACCTGACCATCACCGCCCTGCGGTTTGGGTTCCTGATCCTGCTCTGGGTCCTCATCTTCAGCATCGTTTCGGCCATGCGCAGGGACCTGATGGTGGGCCGCAAAGCCGCCGCCGGCACCCCCACCGCCCGTCAGGTCCGCAAGAACCCGGGACTGGCCGAGGCTCCGCCGCAGCCGCTCAAGCAGCCGGCCCACCAACTGGTGGTCACCGAAGGCCCGCTCAAGGGAACCACCATCCCCCTGGCCGCCAGCCCCATCCTGTTGGGCCGCGCTCAGGAAGCCACACTGGTACTTGAGGACGACTACGCCTCCGGCCGCCACGCGCGGTTGTTCCCGCAAGGCAGTCGATGGTTCATCGAGGACCTTGGCTCCACCAACGGCACCTACCTGGCCGACCAGCAACTTACCCGGGCTCTGCCCGTTGAGCTTGGTGTACCCGTGAGGATCGGCAAGACGGTCATCGAATTGAGGCCGTAGCCATGGCCGCTGACATTCCCGCCGGCGGGGCCACCCCCGTCCAGCGGCCCCTCATCATGCGCTACGCCGCGCGCTCGGATGTGGGACGCATCCGGGCCAAGAATGATGACTCGGCGTACGTCGGCCGCCATTTGGCAGTGGTCGCGGACGGTATGGGCGGCCACGCGGGCGGCGATGTTGCCTCCGCCGCCACAGTGCTGGACATGCTGCACCTCGATCATGGCGACTACGACGGCGACGCCGGCACAGTCCTCGCCGACGAGATCCAGACGGCCAACTCCCTGCTATCCGAGCTTGTGCACATCAACCCCAAGCTCGCCGGCATGGGCACCACTGTCACATCCCTGCTGCTCGCCGAGGGCAAGCTGCACTTCGCGCACATCGGCGACTCCCGGGCGTACCGCCTGCGTGATGGCGAGTTTGAACAGGTCAGTGTGGACCACACGTTCGTCCAGCGGCTGATCGATGAGGGCCGGCTCCGGCCCGAAGAGGCCGAAACCCACCCGCACAAAAACGTCCTCATGCGCGTCCTGGGCGACGTCGATGCCAGCCCCGAGCTGGATCTGGACACCCTGGACGTTAAACCCGGGGAGCGCTGGTTGCTGTGCTCGGACGGGCTCAACTATGTGGCAGGACACGTGGTGGAGCGGACCGTCCGCGAGACAAAAGACCTGCGTGAGTGCGTCGAAACCCTGGTCAACCTCACGCTGGAAGCCGGCTCACCGGACAACGTCACCGTGGTCATGGTGGAAATCACCGAGGAAACGTCCGACGACGTCAGTACCGCCGCCGTCGACATCATTCCTTCGCAGCTGCTCACCGAAGCCCCCGCCGCGGCCGGCGACGCCGCCAGCGCTTCACCGGACACCGAGGCCGACGACAAAAAGCCCGCCGCCGACAAAGCCCCCGAAAAGCCAGCTGCCGCGGAACCGCCGCCCTCCACCGACCCCCATCTCGGCGAGCATCTTTCGGCCGAAGTGCTGCGGCAGGAACTCGCATCGCGCCCGCACGAACTCGTCGGTGCTGCGGCCACTGCTGCCGAGTCCGGCTCCATTCCCACCATCGCCGGCCGCACCGTGGCCCGGAGGGCCGCCACCGTTCTGACGCACAAGGCCGACGCCCCAGTTGCTGAGGTAGATGACGTCCTGGGACGGCCCAAACCCCGCCGCTGGGTCACCATGTCCATCGCCGCGTCCGTGCTGGTGGTCCTGACACTGGGCCTCTGGCTCGGCTATGCCTGGACCCAGACCCGCTACTACATCGGGGAACACGATTCCCGCGTGGCCATCTTCAACGGTGTGTCCCAGCGGCTTGGTCCCATCCAGCTTTCAACCCTCGAAGCCGTTACAGAGATCCGGATGGATTCCTTGCCCCAGTTCTCCCAGCAGCGCGTCCGGCAGACAGTGCCCGCGCGTGACCTCTACGACGCCCAGCGGATCGTGAAGAACCTCGAAGGCACCGGCACCATTGCTCCGCCGGATGAGTGCCTGACGCCCACTCCGGCGCCAGCAACGGCGCCCGCTGAAACACCCACCGCGCCTGCCCCATCGCCGGACCCAGCCGCTCCGGCGGCAGCACCTGCCCCGGCCGCCTCACCCACCCCCACTACCGTCTGTGAGGGGGGCCAGTGAGCCAGCTCAGCACCATCCCCAAGCCCCGGCGCAACGTGGAACTGTTGTTGCTCATCCTCGCCCTGTCTGTGGGCATCGGCGCCAACATGCTGGTGGGCGTTGACCAGGCGAAAGCGTTCGACTCCGATTTCTGGTTCCAGTCCAGCCTCCTCGCGGTGGCCGCCCTGGTCTTCCACGTGGTCCTGCGGGTTCGGGCAAAATATGCCGATCCGGTAATACTTCCATTGGTGGTTGCACTCAATGGTCTGGGTCTTGCCATGATCCACCGCCTTGACGCCCCCGGGGAGGACACCGGCAACAACCAGCTGCGCTGGACCCTGATCGCCATGGCAGTGGCCATTGGCGTGATCTGGTTCCTCAAGGACCACCGGGTGCTCCGCCGCTTCACTTACATCACGCTGGCTGTGAGCGCGCTCCTGCTGATTCTTCCGCTGGTGCCCGGCATCTCGGCCGGCGAAATCCTGGGCGCCCGGGTCTGGATCCGGATGGGTCCCATGACGTTCCAGCCGGGTGAGATCGCCAAGATCACGCTGGCTATATTCTTCGCCGGTTATCTTTCCTCCAACCGCGACCTCATACTGCTGGCCGGCCGCAAGATCGGCCCGCTGCAGTTCCCCCGGTTCAAGGACATGGGGCCCATGATCACCGCCTGGCTGGTGAGCATCGGCGTGTTGATCTTCCAGCGCGACCTCGGGTCTTCCGTGCTGTTCTTCGGCCTGTTCATCGTGATGATCTACGTGGCCACCAGCCGTATCAGCTGGGTGGTTATCGGCTTGGGCCTCATCCTGGGCGGCGGCTTCGTGGCAGCCCAGGTGTTTTCCCATGTCGAAGTCCGCATCTATGGCTGGCTGAACGCCTTCAGCCCGGAAGTTTACGAGACCGGCAGCCGGCAAGTCATCGAGGGACTCTTCGGCATGGCCAACGGCGGCCTGGTGGGTACCGGCCTGGGCCAGGGCCGGCCGGACCTGGTCCCCTTCGCCAACAGCGACATGATCATCGCGTCCATCGGCGAGGAGCTGGGCCTGATCGGACTGTTCGCCGTAGTGCTGATGTACGTCATGCTGTTCACCCGAGGGTTCCGGGCCGCGCTGGGCACCCGGGATGCCTTTGGGAAACTGCTGGCCTGCGGGCTTTCCTTCGCCATCGCCCTCCAGTGCTTCGTGGTGATCGGCGGAGTCACACGACTGATCCCGCTGACCGGTTTGACCACGCCGTTCCTTGCCGCCGGCGGCTCGTCGCTGCTGGCCAACTGGATCATCGTTGGCCTGCTCCTGCTGATCTCCCATACGGCGAGGGGACCGGTGGACACCACACCACTTCCTCCCGGCGGCGCCGCGGAACCTGCAGGAATTGATACTCCCACCGAGGCGGTGAAACAAGCGTGAACCAAGCAATCCGTAATTCCTGGGTGGCAGCGATCGCCATGTTTGCCTTGATCTTCGGCGCCATCAGTTTCGTCCAGGTGGTGGGTGCCGATGACCTCAAGGGCAACCCCCTGAACCAGCGCGCCATTCTGCAGAATTACTGCAACGACCGCGGCGCCATCATCGTGGGCGGGGACCCCGTGGCCGAATCGGTGGAAGGTACCTCCGAGGTCTGCCAGTTCCAGCGGACCTACGCACAGCCGGCACTCTATGCAGGCATCACGGGCTACTTCTCGAAGAACTACGGTGCCACCGGCCTGGAAGTTGCCATGAACGCCCAGTTGGCCGGCAGCTCAGACCAGCAGTTCTTCGACCGGATCGGCCAGCTCTTCCTGGGCAACCAGCCGAAGGGCGCCTCGGTGGAACTCACCATCGATCCCGCCATCCAGAAGCTCGCGTACGACCTCATCCCGGACGGCCGGCGGGGATCCATTGTGGTCACCAGCCCCAAGACCGGCGCCGTCCTGGCCATGGTGTCCAAACCGTCCTATGACCCCAATCTGATCGCCACCCAGGACGCGAACGCCGAAACGACCAACATCAATGAGCTGGTCAAGGTCCCCGGCATCAACCTGAACCAGAATGTCAGCGGACCCACGGGCGAGTTGCTCGCTCCGGGATCAGTCTTCAAGCTGGTGGATACCGCGGCGGCCCTCGCCTCCGGGAAGTACAACAAGGACAGCGTGCTCCCGAACCCGGCCGAGATGCCCTTCCCGGGGATCCAATACAAACTGCCCAACTACGCCGGAGGCAACTGCTACACCCAGGACACGGCCAGCTTTGCCTTCGCCCTGCAGCAATCCTGCAATACGCCGTTCGCCAGCATTGCCCTCGACCTGGGCCGCGACGCCATCGCCGAGCAGGCCGCAAAATTCGGCTTCGGCGAGGATCTGGGCGACCAGCTCAAGCTCGCATACGCCAAAGGCGGCGGCTTCCCCGATGACCTGGACGGGCCGGGCCTGGCCCAGTCCGCCATCGGCCAGAAGGACGTGCGCGCCACTCCGCTGCAAATCGCCCTGATGACCGCGGCCATCGCCAACAACGGCGTCCAGATGAGCCCCAGTCTGGTCAAGACCGTGCGGTCCCCGGATCTCAGGGTCATTGACGAGGCCCAGCCTGAAGCGCTCCGGACGTCCACCACCCCGGAAATTGCCCGCCAGATCACCGAATGGATGACCAGTGCGGTGAGCCAGGGCATAGCCCGCGGGGCGGCCGTCCCCGGTGTCCAAGTGGCCGGGAAGACCGGAACCGCTGAACTGGGCAACGGCCTGAACAACTCATGGTTCACCGGGTTTGCCCCGGCGAACAACCCGGAGGTGAGTGTCACCATCGTCATGGAAGGCGTAGACATCACCACCGGCGCACAGCTAACCAGTCCGAACGCGAAGAAGATTTTTGAGGCGGTGTTGAATAAGTGAGGCCTACAACGGGAATCACCCTCGGCGGCAGATTCCAGCTGACCACGCGGATTGCGATCGGCGGGATGGGAGAGGTCTGGAAGGCCAAGGACCAGGTCCTGGGCCGGATTGTCGCCATCAAGGTACTGAAGGAGGAATACACCGGTGACCCCGGTTTCCTCCAGAGGTTCCGTGCCGAAGCACGCCACACCGCCCTGTTGAACCACGTGGGCATCGCCAATGTCTTTGACTACGGCGAGGAGGATGGCTCCGCCTACCTGGTCATGGAGCTCGTTCCGGGCCAGCCGCTGAGCAGCATCATCGAGCACGAGCAGGTACTGTCCCCGGACCGGACTCTGTCCATGATGGCGCAGACCGCCCGCGCCCTTTCCGTCGCCCACGCCCAGGGGCTGGTCCACCGCGACATCAAGCCGGGCAACCTGCTGATCACACCCGACGGCCGGGTAAAGGTCACCGACTTCGGCATCGCCCGCCTGGCCGACCAGGTCCCGCTGACACAGACAGGCCAGGTAATGGGCACCGCCCAGTACCTCGCCCCCGAGCAGGCCACCGGCCAGACCGCTACCGGCGCCTCGGACATCTACTCACTCGGCGTGATCGGTTACGAGTGCCTCACCGGGCACCGGCCCTTCTCCGGCGAATCCCAGATCGCCATTGCCCTCGCCCAGGTCAACGACGCCCCGCCGCCGCTTCCGGAGACTCTCCCCAAACCGGTCCGCGCGCTGCTGATGTCCATGCTGGCCAAGGACCCCAAGAACCGCCCGGCCAACGCCATCAAGCTGTCCGAAGCCGCCGAGGCCATCCGCAACGGCGATATTGACGCCGCGCACGCAGCGGTTCCCGGCATGCTGCTCTTCGAGGCAACCACGGGCCCCATTACTGCGCCGGTAGACATTGCCACGGCACCCACCGGCGTCATCGCCCAGAAGGACAGCAACACGACGTCGACGTCCGCCCTGCCCGTGCTGGGTGCCGCTGCCGGCGGCGCTGCAGTCGGCGCCGCGGCCGCGGGAGCCGGGAGCACGCTTTCGCGCGCGGACGCCCTGGCCGCGGAGCGCAGCTGGGTGCAGGAGGAAGAGAAGTACGACGACGAGCCGGCCGACGAGCCCGACCGTCGCGGCCGCAGCCCCTGGACGTGGCCACTGGTCGCCCTGATCGTGCTGGTCCTGTTCGCGCTGGTTGGGTTCTTCCTGACGCAGCAGGGGATTTTTAATCCGGCCAACACCACCACTAACTCGGCGTCCAGCAACCCGCCGTCCACCAGCGCCAGCCCGACAAAGACCTCGGCGTCCGCTACGCCGACCCCCACCCGGACCACCGACGCGCCCACGCCAACGCCCACGCCCACCACGGTGGACATCATTTCGGCGGCCTACCTCGGGAAGGACTACCGTCAGGTCCAGGGGACGCTGGAAACCATGGGCCTGTCCGTCCGGGTCATCCCGCAGCAGAGTACTTCTGCCGCCGGAACGGTGTTGCAGGTCAACCCCACGGGCACCGTGCCCAAGGGGGCTGAAGTGACTGTGACCTACGCCGTCCCGGTCCCGGCCAGCATGCCGACCGCTCCGCCGTCCTCGCCGGCCGCCTCTGCTGAGCCAACGTCCACCCTCCCCAAATGCAACCCTGGCCAGCTGCCGGGATTGCCTCCTACCTGCGCGCCGTAGCGGTCGGGATTGACAGTGAGTGATTCGGCCCGCACCCCGCTCCACCGGGAGGACAGCCTCCCGGTGGATAACCAGCGTGTCCTCAGCGGCCGCTACGAACTCGGCGGAATCATCGGCCGCGGGGGGATGGCGGATGTCCACCGCGGAGTGGATACCCGTCTTGGCCGGACCGTTGCTATCAAGCTTCTCCGCCCGGATATGGCCCGTGATCCGCAGTTCCAGGCGCGCTTCAAACGGGAAGCGCAGTCCGTGGCGGCGTTGAACCATCCGTCCATCGTCGCCATTTACGACACGGGCGAACATACGGTTCCGGATGGCTCGGAGGACAGTGTCCGGGTGCCCTACATCGTGATGGAGTTTGTTGAGGGCCGGACCATCCGCGACCTGATCCGGGCCAAGGAAGTCGGCATTGACCAGGCCATCGACTTCTGCCTGGGAGTGCTTTCTGCCCTTGAATACAGCCACAAGGCGGGCATCGTCCACCGGGACATCAAACCCGCCAACGTGATGTACTGCGAAGGCTCCAATTCCGTGAAGGTCATGGACTTCGGGATCGCCCGGGCCATCGCCGATTCATCCGCCACCATGACGCAGACCCAGGCCGTGGTGGGCACTGCCCAGTACCTCTCGCCCGAGCAAGCCCGGGGCGAAACAGTGGATGCGCGCAGCGACCTCTACTCCGCAGCGTGCCTGCTGTACGAAATGCTCACCGCCCGCCCGCCCTTTATTGGTGACAGCCCCGTGTCCGTGGCGTACCAGCACGTCAGGGAAATCCCGGAGCCCGCAAGCAGCGTGAACCCGGAGGTCTCGGCCGCCCTGGACAGTGTCCTGGCCAAGGCTCTGCAGAAGAACCGGGCGGACCGTTTCCAGGACGCGGCCGCCTTCCGGCGTGCGCTGCGCGCCGCCCGGGCGGGCGTGTCCGTTCCCGCGTTGGCCGCAACCGAAGCCCCCACCGACCCCAACGACCACGTCCCGACGCCGGAACGCCCGCCCGTGACAGAGGCATTCGGGCTCACCGGGGCGGGCTTCCTGGACGATGCCCCCACCGGCCGGCCGCGCAATGCGGACGACACCCGGACTGACGGCGAACCGGTCATGGCTGCTGCCACCCGGGGACAGTCGGATATCGATGAACTGCCCTTGGGCTTCGCGCCGGAACGTGAGCGGACCGCCCGGCAGAAGTCCCGTCGTCGTACGTGGGTTGCCACACTGGTGATCTTCACCCTGCTGGTTCTTGGCGGCGGCGGTCTCTGGCTGTACAACGTCGTGAACCAGCCCGCTCCAGCGCCGCCCAAGGTGGCGGTCCCGGCGGTGGCGGCCCTGACGGAGTCGGCGGCCCTGCAGGAACTTTATGGTGCCAACCTGCGGCCGCAGATCAAACGGAACAAGCACGAGACCATACCCAGCGGGACGGCCATCGGCACTGACCCTGTGGCCGGAACCTCGCTTGACCCCAATGCGGAGGTGATCCTGAATATCTCTGAAGGCCCAAGCGCCGTCAAGATTCCGGAGAACCTTCCGGGCCAGACAGAAGCCGCGGCGCGGGACATCCTGCGCCAGGCAGGACTCGTGGGAGCCCCTTCCACCACCACAGCCAACAGCGCCACCGTTCCCGGCGGCCGGGTGATTACCACCAGCCCCGCACCGGGCCAGATGGTAGGCCCGGGCACCACGGTGGAGATCGTGATTTCCACCGGCAAGGTGTCCATGCCTGAACTGCGTGGCCGCACGCGTGCCGAGGCGGAAACGGCGCTGAAGGAACTGGGCCTGGTCCCCAACGTCCAGGAAGTGGAGAACTCCGAGGTGGAGGCGGGCCGGGTGACGGATCAAAGTGACCCGGTGAACGCCGCCGTCGATCAGGGCAAGACGATCAATATTGTGGTGGCCAAGGAACCGGCCCCTCCACCATCGCCAACGGCCACGCCCACACCCACTAAAAAGGGCTAAGCCTCCACCCGCTCCCTAAAGCAACGCGGGGTCACTTCGCGCCCATCCCGAAGGGGAACATGGGCGCGAAGTGACCCCGCGTTGTTCGTGTGTGCCGGTCAGTGCTGGATGAGCGGGCTCAGAGTGGCGGCACGAGCGGCTGCTCCCGCCATTCCCAGGGACTCGAGCCAGTTGCCCAGCATCTGGTAGCCGCCTTCGGTCAGGACCGACTCCGGGTGGAACTGCACCCCGCACAGCGGTGCAGTGCGGTGCTGCAGGCCCATCACGACGCCGGTCGCGGTCTCGGCGGTGATCTCCAGGACGTCGGGGATGGTGTCCCTTACCGCTGCCAGCGAGTGGTAGCGCGTCGCTGTCACGGGGGAGGGGAGCCCGGCGAAGACGCTGGTGCCGTTGTGCTCCACCAGCGAGGTCTTGCCGTGCATCAGCTCCGGCGCGTGGGTCACCGTGCCGCCATAGGCTTCGGCCAGGGCCTGATGGCCCAGGCACACACCGAACATCGGCTTGTTGTTCGCCCCGCACCACTTGATCAGCTCAATGCACACGCCCGCCTCGGCGGGGTTTCCCGGACCGGGTGAGATGAGGACGCCGTCGCGCGTTTGTGCCATCTCGATGGCCTCAGCGAGGGTCACGTCGTCGTTGCGGACAACGGTGGTCTCGGCGCCGAGTTCCTGGAGGTAGCCCACCAAGGTGTAAACGAAGCTGTCGTAGTTGTCTACGACCAGGATTTTGGTTGTGGTCATGGCTGGCTTGCAGAACCAATCGTTGAGTCGGTGAATGCGGTGAACCCGGACATCCATGGGAACAGGAACTGAACCATCAGGATCAGTGCGCCGGCGATGAGCACCAGCGACGTGAGGATCCGCAGCCAGAGGGGGCCCGGCAGGTGGCGGAAAATCCAGCCGTACATACTCAGTTTCCTCCCACGGCTGCGGCCACCTGGGCGGCGATCTCGGCCGGCGGGCCCGCCGAGGCAGGCTGCCAGCTGTCCAGCAGCGCGTACGCGATGATGCGTTCCTCGGCGCCGAAGCGCGGATTGCAACTGGTCATGGTGAGGAAGCTTTCGGTGGGAGTGACGCCGCGTCGGGTGGGGACCGGTTCCAGGACATCGGTCCGGGACGGCATCACAATCTGGTTGTTGCGGAAGACATAGATGTAGTAGCCGTCCTTCGTCTGGACGTAGATTTTGTCCCCCGGGACAAGGGTGTGGATATTGTCCAGGACGGCACCGTGCGTCTGCCTGTGGCCGGCCACCGCGAAGTTACCGACGGCGCCGGGCATGGCGGTGTTGGCGTAATGGCCAAGCCCCAGCGTATCCAGGACATCCCCGGTGGTTCCCTGCACGATGGGCCGGGTGTAGTTGGGGCCAAAGCGGGGGATATACATGATGCCGATGGTGCCGGCATGGCCTGGTGCCGCGGCAACGGCCGGGGTGCCGTAATCCACGGGCGCTGCCGATGGATCCGGTTCCGGGTTTGCAGGCACCGCGCCGCCCAGCCCTTGGGCGAACTCCTTGATGACGGCACTCTGCTTGGCGTCGGATTCGATGTTGGTCCACCACAGCTGCCAGCCCACAAAGAGCAGGAGGATAACGCCGGCCGTGATGAGCAGCTCGCCGAGCACCTGCACTGTGCCACGCAGAATGGAAGCGCGGACGGGGGCCGCACGGGCGGGCCGCGTAGCGGCGCGCCTCGCCTTCTCCTGCACTACCACGCGTTCTCCTCCGGGGTGGCCGCGATGGGCGTTTGAATGCCCTGAACTACGGCTAGAATTGACTGCTAGTAAGAATCCAGATTTGACCAAGATCGCGCAGACCGCTGGCAACTTCCTTCTTGCAGGATATCAAGCCCGCGGCGCCGAGCTTGCTCCAGTCCGCCAAGGAGAGCCCGTGCCCGAGTCAAAGCCTCGCAAGAAGACTTCCACCGCCGCGCAGCCCGCTTCCGGGGCGCAGGCGTATAAGCCCAACGCTGTTTGGTTCAAGCCGGTGATGTTCGGCCTGATGATCATCGGGCTCTTCTGGATCATCACGTTCTACATCAGCGAAGGCCGGTTTCCTGTCCAGGCCTGGGAATCGTGGAACATCGTGGCCGGCTTCGGCATTGCCATCATCGGCTTCCTGATGACCACGCGCTGGCGTTCCTGACCTGACCGCAGGACCCGCATGACTCCCGCTGCCGCCGCCCAGCCCCTAAACGAGGGTGTGGACGGAACTGTCCTGGGCGGCGACGGCCTCGCCCGTCCGCCGTGGGCCGCCGCGGATCCGCTGTTGCGCGAGTACTACGACTCCGAATGGGGCCTGCCCGTCCGGGACGAACAAGGCCTGTACGAGCGCATCTGCCTTGAGGGCTTCCAGGCAGGTCTCTCGTGGGCAACGATCCTCCGGAAGCGCCCCGCCTTCCGTCAGGCTTTCCTCGACTTCCAGCCGGACGCTGTTGCCGCTTTTACGGAAGCGGATGTTGAGCGCCTGCTCCAGGATCCTGGCATCATCCGCAACCGGCTCAAGATCCGTTCCGCCATCACCAATGCCCGGGCCACCATCGCGCTGCGCGAGCGGGAAGGCCTGGTTGACTTCGTGTGGCAGTTCCAGCCCCAGACCACTCCCCAGCCGGTCACGCACGCGGAGATCCCCACGCAGTCACCGGAATCGGTGGCGCTCTCCAAGGCGCTGCGGACGCAGGGATTCTCGTTCGTTGGCCCCACCACCATGTTCGCGCTGATGGAAGCCATCGGAATGGTGGACACCCATCTTCTGGACAGCCACCGGCGCGGATCCTCAGGCGTCTGGACCGGCTGACCTGCCGCTCCGCGGGGCGCTGACCGGATGCCCCGCCGGCGCCTGTTGTCCACAGCTGTTGGGAAAGTTATCCACAATGTGCATAACTTTTCCCGGCGCCGGAACCGATAGCCGCCCGTGCAGGCCATGGCGCAGGGGACCGGACCCAAAGCGCTGGGACGGACAGTTATTAACAGTGTGGATTGGCTGTGGATAATTCACACTGACCCGACCACGGCGTCCTTGGTGTCACCACCCGGAGGCACACCCGGCAGTCCGCCAAAGGCCCGGGCAAACTCAGTTGCCCTGCCCGTGTCCTGCGTGGTCCGTTACCGGTTCTGGGCCCGGTCAGCGATCCCGGCGGACCGGATGGTGGCTGGTGATGGACACCCGGTTAAAGGCATTCATGGTGATCACCAGCCAGCTGACCGCCGAAAATTCATCGGCGCTGAGGTGCTGACGCGCATATCCTTCCTCAAGCTCGGTTGTCCGGTGGTCCGGCAGTTCGGTGATGCATTCTGCCAGGGCAAGGGCAGCCCGCTCCTTGTCCGTGAACAGGGCTGTCTCCCGCCACGCCGGCAGGACAGCAAGCCGCTGCTGGCTCTCCCCGGCCTCCATGGCGTCCCGTACATGCATGTCGAGGCAATAGGCACAGCCGTTGATCTGGGAGATCCGCACGTTGAGCAGTTCTAGGGTCTTGCGGTCAATCCCGGCCGCGTCGGCGGCTTCGCGCACTTTCAGCCCCAGACCGTTGAGAGCGCGCCATGCCGCGGGGTGCTGCTTGTCGAGGTAGATGTGCTGGGTTGTTGCGGTGGCGCTCAAGGCGGTCCTCCTGGCTGGAAGCTTGTTGGGTCCGATGCTGCGTAGGAACACCCTCGCACAGACGCGTGTTATCCACTTACTAACACTTGACTACCCACAAGTTATCCACAGTTGTGGACAACAATCCACAGGACGGCCCGAGCGGAGCCCTCAGGTGCCCCAGTCGGGGAAACACCGAAGGTTAACTACATGTCTGTAAGTTGTTAACACTGTGAATAACCCTGTTGATACGGGCAGCCCGGATCCCTTCCTATGGGTCCCCCGCGCGGGAAATGGCCAGGATATCCACAAGGCGGGCTCAAATGGCGCGTTTTTCCACTTAACCACAGGCGCATCCCCAGGTGTTGTCCACAATTGTGGACAACAGGATGATGAAATCCGGCAAAAGGGCGGACACTCGGGAGCAGGAGCTCATCGAAATCCTGAACTACACCCGTGTAAGTTACCAACAGTGTGGATAACCCCTGTGGATAACTTCGGCGCCGTCGTCATGGGCCTGAGCCGGACCACAGGCTCCTCGCACGCCGGGACGCACGCAGCAAGTGAACGGGCAGCGCGATGCGGAGGCCTCACCAGGCACAGAAAAGACCCCGGTGTCCGTTGGGACACCGGGGTCTAAGTGGTCTGTTGGAGCTGGGCCTGAGGACCCGGACGGTCAACCGGCCGTGACGCGGAGCCAGCTTGCCAGGGCCAGCAGGAGAACCACTCCGGCCAGTCCGGCGGCGTGCAGCAGGCGCTGCCGCGGGCCCCGGGGTGCGTACGCAATGACGGCAGCGCACAGGGCTCCTGTGACGAGCCCGCCCAGGTGGGCCTGCCAGGCGATCTGGGGGACCACAAATCCGATCACGCCGTTGATGGCGATCAGGATCCACAGCTGCCGCGTATCCCCGCCGCGGTGTCGCTGTACCAGCAGCATCGCCCCGAAGAGTCCAAAGATCGCCCCCGAGGCGCCCACCACTCCGGCAAGAGGCACGCCAGGCACGTAGCCGGGGGTCAGCAAGAGATAGCCGACAGACCCTCCGATGGCAGAGATGAGATACAACGCCAGGAAGCGGACCCGGCCCAGAAGCGGTTCGAGTGCCTGGCCGAAAATCCACAGCATGTACATGTTCAGCACAATGTGGAGGATGAATCCCTGGGAGTGCAGGAACGCCGCCGTCAGCATCCGCCACGGTTCGAACTCACCGAATTCGGGAGTGGCAAAAACATTCGCGAACGCCAGGTTCTGGTAGATCCACTCACCGGGGACCACCCATTGCAGAACGTACATCACCGCGCACAGGGCGATGATTCCAAACGTCACTATGGGTTTGCCGGTTGCCACGGCGCCGCCGTAGACAGTCTTGACCGCCGGCGTCGTGCGCTTTGTTTCGTTGACGCAGTCAACACACTGGAATCCGACGGCGGCCGCCCGCTGGCAATCCGGGCACGCTGGGCGGCCGCAGCGCTGGCAGCGCACATAGGAGGGCCGGTCCGGGTGCCTGGGGCACACCGGAACCTGCGCGGACGGCTCGGCCGCCGGAATTCCGTAGCTCATGTGATGGGTTAGAGCTGTTCGATGTCGATGCTGTTGATGGTGACGTCTTCAACCGGGCGGTCGCCCATTCCGGTGCGGACGCCCTCGATGGCGTCGACGACCTTCTTGGAGTCCTCGTCAGCAACCTCACCGAAAATGCTGTGCTTGCCCTGCAGCCAGTCGGTGGGGATGGTGGTGATGAAGAACTGCGAACCGTTGGTGCCCTTGCCCGCCCGGATGCCGGCGTTGGCCATGGCCAGTTTGTAGGGGGCGTTGAAGCTGAGTTCGGGGTGGATTTCGTCGTCGAACTTGTAGCCGGGTCCGCCCACGCCGCGGCCCAGCGGATCGCCGGCCTGGATCATGAAGTCCTTGATGATGCGGTGGAAGATGGTGCCGTCATACAGCGGCGTGCCCGTCTTGTCCTCACCGGTCTCCGGGTGGGTCCAGGCCTGCTCCCCGGTGGCCAGGCCAACGAAGTTCTTGACCGTCTTCGGCGCATGGTTGCCGAAGAGATTAACGACGATGTCGCCGAGGCTCGTGTGGATGGTTGCTTTTGCAGTTGCGATTGCAGTCATGCCGCCTATTCTTTCACGGCAGGTCAACGTGGAAGGGGCTGGACCGGCAGTTCCGCGCTGGGTGAAATCAGGTGTAAATCCGCGGGAAGAATAGCCCGTGCAGGTCAAGGCACGTAGGCTAACAACAGAACCGTCACATTAATCGGGAGGTAGTTGTGAAGAAATCGGATCGTATTGCCCGTGACCTTGAACAGTCAGTCAACAGCGCAGTTGAGAGCGCCAAGGACTGGGCATCCCCCCGCGTGGAAGCAGCAGTGGATTGGGCAGTTCCCCGCCTGCAGCATGGCCTGGACACCGCATCTCCCAAAATCCAGGAGGGGCTCAAGACCGCGGCCCACAACCTTGCCGACGGCGTCGCAACAGTGACGCCGCGCATCCAGGAGGGGCTCGCCCAGCTCGCCCCGAAAATCCACGACGCCGTTGAGGTCGCCACTCCGCGCCTGTACGAAGCGCTGGACAAGGCCACTCCCGTTATCCAGAACGCCCGGGACCGTGTGGTGGTGGAATACCTGCCGCGCCTTTCGGACCAGATCGGCCACGCGTCCGACGCCGTGCACCGCACCTTGGAAAGCGCGCCGTCCCACGTGGACGCCGTCGCCCAGCGGCTTGCCGATTCCGGCGTCGTGCATTCCCTCCAGGAGCAGGCACAGACGGCCGGCACGCAGCTCAAGGCCGCCGCGCACGAAGCCGGTAAGGCCGTAGGGGTCCAGATCGCCCAGCCGCAGAAGCCCAAGAAGCGCGGCTGGCTGGTGTTCGGCATCATCGCCGCAGCCGTCGCCGCCGGCGTCGCCGCCTGGAAGGCCTCCAAGCCCGTGGAAGACCCGTGGAAGACCCCTTCTCCGGTCACCCCTACTCCGGCGCCGGTGCCTGCCACCACCGTCAACGACGCCAAGGACACGGCCGTGGACGCAGCCAGCAAGGCTGCAGCCGCCACCGGTTCAGCCGCTGACGCCGCGGCCGGCCAGGCAGAGGATGTTGCCGCGGACGCCGAGGACGCGGCCGAGAAGGCCAAGCACGTCGCCGATGAATCGGCAGACGCAGCAGCCAAGGCGTCCACCGATGCCAAGACCGCCATCAAGAACATTGCGGCCAACATGAACGGTTCCGCGGACAAGAGCAGCAACTAGCACTTCCGGCGCCCTCGCGGCGCACACTGAAGGGGCTCCGCCTGGTGCGGGGCCCCTTCAGTGTTTTCCCAGTGTTTGTCCGGGCTGGACCCAGTCGCTGGCGGGACGAACCCTGATCGGTGCTAAATTTGAACTGATGTCAGCCGATAAACCCTCTGGGGACGCCTTGAACGACGCAGCACAGCTGCCACTCGTGTCCATTGTCATCCCGGCTTACAACGAGGAAAGTGTCATCCGGCAGTGTCTCATCGCTGCGGTGTACCAGTCGGTGCCGGCCCACGAAATCATCGTGGTGGACAACCTCTCCACTGACCGCACCGCCGCCATCGTGGCGCAGATGCAGCTGGAGTATCCGGAAAGTCCCATCATCCTGCTCAGCCAAGACCGGGACCAGGGCCTGATTCCCACCCGAAATTTTGGCCTCAACCATGCCACCGGCGACGTCCTGGGTCGCATTGACGCCGACTCCGTTGTCGAGCCGGACTGGGTGGAGCAGGTCCAGAAGGCGTTTCTTGATCCGTCAGTCCAGGCAGCCACCGGACCCGTGGTCTACTACGACATGCCGATGCGGCGATTCGGGCTCAAGGCAGACGACAAGATGCGTCAGCTGATGCTCAAGCTCGCCAAGCACCAGTACCACTTCCTGTTCGGCTCCAACATGGCCCTGCGGGCTACGGCATGGGAAACCATCCGGGACGAAACCTGCCGGGACGAGAAGGACGAGATGCACGAGGACATCGACCTCTCCCTGCACCTCGCCGACCACGAACTCAAGGTTCAGTACTGGCCCCAGATGGTGTCCGGGATGTCCGCCCGCCGGCTCGAGGATTCACCGCGGGACTACCGGTATTACGTGACCCGCTTCGACCGCACGTACAAGGCGCACAACGTCAAGAAAATGGCCCTCAAGGCACCCATGGTGGTGTTCTTCTCGGTCTACTTCCCGGCGAAGCTCCTGCGGGCCATCCACACGGTCAACACCGCCCAGTCTGTCCGCCGCGGCGGACAATAGGCCCGGTTTCCGGCTGTTGCGGGGCCTCAGTCCGTTCCGAGTTCAGCCAGACGGTCCGACGGCGGTTCATCCCCACGCGCGACGGAACCTTCGCGCCGTTTCCTGAAGCCTGACCGCTGTCCCAGAACCACGACGGCGAGGCCCACGAGGATGAGCCCCAGCCCGCCGTAGGTGCCTGCGGGCAGTGTCTCGTGCAGGAAGACCGCGGCCAGCACGGCTGCGCCGGGGATCTCCAGCAGGATGATCATCGACACCAGCAGCGGGCTCATGGTGGCCAGCAGGTGATTGAAGGCTGTGTGGCCCACCAGTTGGGCACACACGGTGATGGCCAGGATCCCCACCCAGCCAACGGCGTCGAACCCCACCAGCGGCTGGCCGCTGAAGAGCGCCAGCACCGCCACAAAGGCAGCGCACATCCCGTAGCAGAGCGTGGTGTAGGTTCCCGTGGTCATGGTCTGGCGGGCCTTGCCGCCGGCGAGCGTGTAGAGGCCGGCCAGGGCCCCACCGGCGACAGCCAGCAGGTCACCCAGGAGCGCGTCCGGCGAGGATCCCATGTCGAACCCGGTGATGGTGACAACACCACCAAAGGCGATCCCCAGCCCTGCCAGCACCTGCCAGCGGTGCCTGGTGCCACGAAGGAGCTGGAAGACCGCGATCCAGGCCGACTGCAGGCAGACCAGGGCGGTGGCGGCAGCCACGGACGTCAGCTGGAGGGATGTGATGAAGCAGGCAAAGTGCAGGGCCAGGGCGACGGCGGCGAGCAGCGACCAGCGGAACTCAGGGCCGGTGATCCGGCCGAACTGCCGGGGTTCGCGGACCACGGTGGGAGTGGCCATGACGGCGGCCCCGATGGCGTTGCGCCAGAAGGCGATGGCGAGGGCACTGACGGTGGTGGCGCCGAGGGTTGCGGCGATCAACGGCCCGGACGACGCCACACCAAGGACGCCCACGGCCGCAATAAGAAAGTTCACCGTTCAACCCTACTGTTCTGGATTAACACTGTGCCGCCTTAACGACAAAGTCCCGGACAGCTTTTCAGCTGTCCGGGACTTTCCTTATGGTGGAGGCACGGGGACTCGAACCCCGAACCCCCTGCTTGCAAAGCAGGTGCGCTACCAATTGCGCCATGCCCCCATAAGAAGCAACCCGTCAATCATACCCTAGAACCGTGGAGCCTTTTGCAAGCTCCCGGTCCGGGAATCCGGCCTATTCGACCTTGTCGGTCGACTGGCTCCAGACTGTTTTCCGGGCCTCGGATTCCTGTGCTTTCCTGTAGAGCAGGACGCCTGCGATCGCAGCTGCTAGTACCAGCAACTTCTTCACATGCTCCCCGTTCCGATCCTGCCTACCGTGAAGCAAACCGAATCTTCCTTCGAACCTGCACAGGTTCCGTGGGCGTACCAGGACTTGAACCTGGGACCTCTTCGTTATCAGCGAAGCGCTCTAACCGCCTGAGCTATACGCCCCGATGCCTCATCGGGCCGAGACATGACTTTACAGCACATCCCGGCCCGATCTCAAATCGAGGCATTTCGCCGGAGAAATTCCGGTGAAATTATGGGTTTTCAGTCGTCCGTGAGGGTGACGCCGATGCCGCCAACAAGCGTTGCGGAGATGTTGTAAAGCACCGCTGACAGCATGGACAGCGCCGTCAGCAGGACAACGTTCACCACGGCGATAATCGTGGCAAAGGAAGCCACCTGGCCCAGGGATGCGACCTTCTTCAGTTCGAACCCGCCGCCTTCGGAGCCTGACAGGGTACCCAAGAGGCTGTCCACCTGGTCAAAGATTCCGGTAAGGTCCAGGACAGTCCAGAGGACGATTGCGGCCACGACGGTGACGATTCCCAGCGCCACCGACAGCAGGAACGCCATCTTCAGGACGGACCAGGGATCCACCTTGCTGACCAGCAGCCGTGCACGCCTGACCTTGGCCTTGGGTGCAGGCTTGACCAGGCCGGGCTGGGCCTGCGGAGACCGGCCCTGCACTGGGCGCTGGCTGGCCTGTGCTGCCGCCTGCCTGCCCTGGCCGGCACGCTGGCCCGTCTGGCCTGCCGGAACCCGATCCTGCGCAGGGCGCTGGCCGGGAACGGCCGGCCGCTGCCCCGGCGCGCCCGCAGGGGCCGGTGGGCGCTGCTGCGGACGGACGGGGGCGTTCACCCGGGGTGCGGCCGCGGGCGGCGGCGTTCCGCCGGGGACATTGCTGCTCGGCTTGGGATATGAGTCGGGATTACTCACTCGTTACCTCCGGTGTAGTCTTCGTTCGGCTCAGCGTCGCCGGAGGCGTCCTCTGACTCAACAGCCGGTGATGTTTCTGCCGTTGTTGCTGACCCTGCGGATCCCTCGGGGGACCCGGCCTCTTCAGCCAACGTTACGTCATCGTCCACGGATTCTTCGCCCTCGAGGCCGCGTTCGCTGTTCCTGGCCACCTCAATGATGCGGTCATTCTTGTCCGGCTTCGCGAAGATAACACCCATGGTGTCGCGGCCCTTGGCAGGTACGCCGGCCACGGATGAACGGACAACCTTGCCGCCTTCCATGACCACCAGAACCTCGTCTTCTTCCTGGACAATCAGGGCGCCCACAAGGTGGCCCCGTTCCTCCTGGTACTTGCCCACCTTGATGCCCAGGCCGCCGCGGCCCTGCAGGCGGTATTCCTCCACCGCGGTGCGCTTGGCGTACCCGCCTTCGGTGACCACAAAGACGAACGAACCGTCCGTGACGACGTCGGCCGCCAGCAGTTCATCGTCCTCGCGGAACTTCATGCCGGTGACACCGGACGTGGCCCGGCCCATGGGACGCAGGGCATCGTCCGTGGCGGTGAAGCGGATGGACTGGCCCATGCGGGACACCAGCATGAGGTCATCCGTTTCGGAGACCAGCTGGGCGGAAACCAGCTCGTCCTCGTCACGCAGGTTGATCGCGATGACGCCGGCGGAGCGGTTGGTGTCGTAGTCCTCCAGTCGGGTCTTCTTGACCAGGCCGCGCTTGGTGGCCAGCACCAGGTAAGGGGCCTGCTGGTAGTCCCTGATGTCCAGGACCTGGGCGATGTGCTCGTCCGGCTGGAAGGCCATCAGGTTGGCGACGTGCTGGCCCTTGGCATCACGGCCGGCCTCCACCAGTTCGTACGCCTTCGCCCGGTAGACCCGGCCGAGGTTGGTGAAGAAGAGCAGCCAGTGGTGGGTGGTAGTCACGAAGAAGTGCTCCACCACGTCGTCGCCGCGGAGCTGGGCGCCCTTGATGCCCTTGCCGCCGCGCTGCTGCGACCGGTAGTTGTCGCTGCGCGTGCGCTTGACGTAACCGCCGCGGGTAATGGTGACAACCATTTCCTCTTCGGGGATCAGGTCCTCCATGGACATGTCGCCGTCGAAGCCCATCAGGATCTTGGTGCGGCGGTCATCGCCGTGCTTGGCCACGATCTCGCCCAGCTCGGTGCTGATGATTTCGCGCTGGCGTTCCTCGGAGGCAAGGATCGAGTTGTACTCGGCGATCAGGGCCTCAAGTTCGGAATGGCGGTCCTGGATCTTCTGGCGTTCCAGGGCCGCCAGGCGGCGCAGCTGCATGTCCAGGATGGCCCGGGCCTGCAGTTCGTCGATGTCCAGCAGCTGCATCAGTCCGTCACGCGCGGCTTCGGTGGTGTTGGACGCACGGATGAGCGCAATGACTTCGTCCAGCGCGTCCAGTGCCTTCAGGAGGGCACGCAGGATGTGCGCCTCTTCCTCGGCTTTGCGCAGGCGGTACCGGGTACGGCGCGCAATGACGTCCAGCTGGTGCGTTACCCAATGGCGGATGAAGGCGTCCAGGCTCAGCGTGCGCGGCACCCCGTCCACGATGGCCAGCATGTTGGCGGAGAAGTTGCTCTGCAGGTCGGTGTGCTTGTACAGGTTGTTCAGCACCACCTTGGCCACGGCGTCGCGCTTGAGCACAATGACCAGCCGCTGGCCGGTGCGGCCGGAGGTCTCGTCGCGGAGGTCCGCAATGCCGGAGATCTTCCCGTCCTTGACCAGTTCGGCGATCTTGATGGCCAGGTTGTCCGGGTTGGCCTGGTAGGGCAGTTCGGTGACAACCAGGCACGTACGGCCCTGGAGTTCCTCGACGTTGACCACGGCGCGCATGGTCACGGAGCCGCGGCCCGTCCGGTACGCGTCCTCAATGCCCCTGTGACCGAGAATGGTCGCGCCGGTGGGGAAATCGGGTCCTTTAATACGGAGCAGCAGCTCTTCGAGCAGTTCCTCGCGGCTGGCCGTCGGATTTGCCAGGTACCACTGGACGCCGTCAGCTACTTCGCGGAGGTTGTGCGGCGGAATGTTGGTGGCCATGCCCACGGCAATGCCGGAGGAGCCGTTGACCAGCAGGTTGGGGAAACGCGCCGGCAGGATGGTGGGTTCCTGGTTCTTGCCGTCGTAGTTGTCCTGGAAGTCGACGGTTTCCTCGTCGATGTCCCGGACCATCTCCATGGCCAGCTGGGACATTTTCGTTTCGGTGTACCGCGGGGCGGCGGCACCGTCATTGCCCGGCGAACCGAAGTTGCCCTGGCCCAGGGCCAGCGGGTAGCGCATGGTCCAGTCCTGGATCAGGCGGACCAGCGCATCATAGATCGCGGTGTCGCCGTGGGGGTGGTACTGGCCCATGACCTCGCCCACCACACGGGCGCACTTGTTGAAGGACCGTTCCGGCCGGTAACCGCCGTCGAACATTGCGTACAGCACGCGGCGGTGCACGGGCTTGAGGCCATCGCGCACGTCGGGAAGGGCACGGCCCACAATAACGGCCATGGCGTAGTCCAGGTACGAGCGCTGCATTTCCGTCTGCAGGTCCACCTGCTCCACGCGGTCAACCAGCACGTCGCCTTCAAGAACGGTTTCCGGAAGATCGGCGGATTCCGCCGGGTTCTCGGGTGTCTCGTCACTCATCGTTTATATTTTCCGTTTCAGGTATATGTCGGACTTGGAATATCTACTCGGTGAACCGGTCAGATATCCAGGAACCTGACGTCCTTGGCGTTCTGCTGGATGAAGTTTCGGCGGGACTCCACGTCTTCGCCCATCAGTGTGGAGAAGGTCTGGTCCGCTGCCAGGGCATCGTCCATGGTGACCTGCAGGAGGGTCCGGTGGTCCGGGTCCATGGTGGTGTCCCACAGCTCGGTATAGTCCATCTCGCCCAGGCCCTTGTAGCGCTGGATGCCGTTGTCCTTCGGAATACGGCGGCCGGCGGCCTGCCCGGACAGGAGCTTGGCATCGCGCTGCTTGTCGCTGAAGACGTAGTCGTGCGGCGCGTTGGACCACTTGATCCGGTACAGCGGGGGCTGCGCCAGGTACACGTAGCCGTTTTCGATCAGCGGGCGCATGTAGCGGAACAGCAGCGTCATGAGCAGCGTGGTGATGTGCTGGCCGTCAACGTCGGCATCGGCCATCAGCACGATCTTGTGGTACCGGAGCTTGCTGAGGTCGAAGTCCTCGCCGATGCCGGTGCCGAACGCGGTGATCATGGACTGGACCTCGGTGTTGCCCAGGGCCTTGTCCAGCCGGGCCCGCTCCACGTTCAGGATCTTGCCGCGCAGCGGCAGGATGGCCTGGGTTTCAGGGTTGCGGCCTCGCTTGGCGGAACCGCCGGCGGAGTCGCCCTCCACGATGTACACCTCGCAGCGGGCGGGGTCCTTCGAGGAACAGTCGGACAGCTTGCCGGGCATCCCGAAGGATTCCAGCGGGCTCTTGCGGCGCGCATTGTCACGGGCCTTCCGGGCGGCCATCCGGGCCTGGGCCGCGGAAATGGCCTTGCGGATGACATCGCGGGCGGGGCCGGGGTTGCGTTCCAGCCAGTCGCCCAGGCCGTCGGTGACCACGCGCTGGACGAAGCCCTTGACCTCGGAGTTGCCGAGCTTGGTTTTGGTCTGGCCCTCGAACTGCGGTTCGGCCAGCTTCACCGAGATGACCGCCGTGAGGCCTTCACGGATATCGTCACCGGTGAGGTTGTCGTCCTTTTCCTTGATGATGCTCTTCTCCCGCGCGTAGCGGTTGATGAGGGAGGTCATCGCCGCGCGGAAACCCTCTTCGTGGGTGCCGCCCTCGTGGGTGTTGATGGTGTTGGCGTAGGTGTGGACGCTCTCGGAATACGCGTTGGTCCACTGCATCGCCATTTCCAGCGCGATGTGCCGTTCCGTGTCCTCGGTTTCGAAGGAAATGACGTCCTCGTGGACAACATCAACCTTTTTGCCCGAGTTCAGGTGCTTCACATAGTCCAGCAGGCCGTCGTCGTACTGGTACACCACGGTGCGGTGCTCAGCGGTGACTTCGCCTTCTGTGACCACGACGTCAAGGTTGAGGTCCTCATTGGCGTCCGCGTTCGATGCTGCTGTGCGCTCGTCCGTGAGCGTGATCCGCAGGCCCTTGTTCAGGAAGGCCATCTGCTGGAAGCGGGCGCGGAGCGTCTCGAAATCAAATTCCGTGGATTCGAAGATTCCCGCGTCCGGGTAGAAGGTCTGGGTGGTGCCGGTGGTGGCGCTTTCTTCGCCCTTGACCAGCCCGCCCTGGGGCTTGCCGCCGTCGGCGAAGGACATCCGCCAGACGTTGCCCTGCCGCCGGACTTCAGTGTCCACCCTGCTGGAGAGCGCGTTCACCACGGAGATACCCACGCCATGGAGGCCGCCCGAGACTGCGTAACCGCCGCCGCCGAACTTGCCGCCCGCGTGCAGGATGGTCATAACCACTTCAACGGTGGGCTTGTGCTCGGTGGGATGCATGTCCACGGGGATGCCGCGGCCATCATCAACAACCTTTACGCCGCCGTCGGCCTGCAGGACTATTTCGATGTGCGTGCAGTACCCGGCCAGCGCCTCGTCAACAGAGTTGTCCACCACTTCATAGACCAGGTGGTGTAGGCCGCGCGGCCCGGTGGAGCCGATATACATGCCCGGGCGTTTCCGGACGGCTTCGAGGCCCTCAAGTACGGTGATGTCGCTTGCGCCGTATTCCCGGGGTGTCACGGCCTCCGCCGGCGTATCGGGGGTAGGTACGTCCTCCGTTGCGCGGTCCACTGCCTGGGTATCTGTATTGTCGTTAGCCACAGGTGCTGTCGACTCCTCTTTTTCGATGATGGCCGGCGTCGGCCTTCCAGGGAAAGCATCCGCCAACAGGCACAAGCTGATGGCACTGACGGATACGTCGACGTGCAGGACCGAAGTCCGCCTGCGGAGAGCGTGCGGAAAACGGACTCAGTCAACGTTTCACCGGCGCCCAGTTATCTGCTGCGATTCTATCGTGAAATGCGCTGCAAACCCGCATTCCGGCGGGCGTCGCGGGACCTTGATGTGCCGATGCGAGGCCATTGACCCCGCCTAGGGCGCCCTCGAGGTCCCATCTCCGGGTTCCTATACGCCCCAAGGGCGTTAGCCCGCCCTACACGCCGCCGGACGAATATTCAAGAGTCGACGGCGGCGGCTAACCGTAGGTATCGCGCGGCCCGCGGCCGTTGACGGTGCGTCCGCCCTTGCGCCAGCTGGGTGCTGACGGGCCGAGCACCTGGATGCTGGTGACCACGCCATCGCCCAGTTCCGTGCGGAACTTCTCCAGCAGGCTGTTGCTCAGCAGCCGCAGCTGCGTGGACCAGGCCGTCGAGTCGCAGCGCACGTGAAGGGTGGTATCGGTGAAGCTCTCCGGGGTGCAGTGCGCAGAGATCTCCGGACCAACCAGCGTGGCCCACTCTGCCATGACCGATCCCACCGCTACCGGCGAGCTCCAGCCGCGTTCGGCCACGAGGCGTCCCACCACTTTGCCAAGCCCCAGCGGATCACGGCCGGTGGAATGGAACTGGCTGAAACCGCGGGTATCCCGGATCCCACCCTTTGTCTTGGCGGCGCCGGCCTTGGGGGGTGCCTTCCGGCGGATTTCGCCGCGTGCGGCCGCGGCCTCACGCATGCGGTTCAGCGCAGCCTGCGGCGCGTCGATGTTGTCAGGATCCCGGCCGGGCTGCAGCCCGCCCTTTTCATCCTTATTCATTGATTCCTCCCGGGATGACCTTCACCCGCCGGCCGGAGAGTTCCTCCGGGATATCGGCGTCAACGGCGGCGGTCACCAGGACCTGTTCCGCGCCGGAGACTATTGCCGCCAGTTTACGCCGGCGCCCCACATCCAGCTCGGCGAAAACGTCGTCGAGGATGAGGATCGGTGCAGACCCACCGGTCCTCGCGTCATCGAGCATTACGTAGTAGGAGGCGAGCCGGAGGGAGAGGCACAGCGACCAGGTTTCGCCGTGCGAGGCGTACCCCTTGGCGGGCGCTTCGCCGAGGATCAGTTCGAGCTCATCCCGGTGCGGCCCCACCAAGGAGATTCCGCGTTCAAGTTCCTTGCGGCGAGAGGCTGCAAAGGCCTGGACATAGCGGCCGGTGAGGTCCTCAACGGTGAGGTCCCGCAGATCTTCGGCAGCGGCGGACCCATCCGTCAACGAACCGCCACCGGCACCCGCTGCCGCGCCGCCGTCGTCGTCGTCCAACAGGTTTTGGAGGGTGGACCGGTAGACGGCGTTGGCGTCCTTGGACCCATCCGTGAGCTGCGCATACGCCTTGGCCAGGTGCGGGTTCAACAGTTCCACCAGTTCCAGCCGCGCGTGCAGCAGCTCGGCGCCCGCCCGGGCCATGTGCTGGTCCCAGACATCGAGGGTGGCCTCGTGCCCGGCAGTGAATTTTCCGGCCCGGGCGGATTTGAGCAGGGCGTTGCGCTGCTTCAGGACACGGTCATAGTCCGTGCGGGTCGCCGAGTGCCGGGGCATGAGGCTGACCAGTAGCTCGTCGAGGAACCGGCGGCGGTTGGACGGATCGCCCTTGACGAGCGCCAGGTCCTCAGGGGCGAAAAGCACTGTCTGGCAGATCCCCAGGAGATCCCTGGCACGGACGGGATTACTGCGGTTGATCCGCCCCCTGTTGGCGCGGCTGGCGTTGATCTCAAGTTCCAGGACCGTGGTCTGGCCGCCGCGGACCAGGCGGGCCCGGACCAGCGCGCGGTCCGTGCCGAACCGGAGCAGCGGGGCGTCGGAGCTGACCCGGTGCGAGCTGAGGGTAGCGAGGTACCCGATGGCCTCCATGAGGTTGGTTTTGCCGATGCCGTTTGCTCCGACGAGCACGGTGACCCCCGGTTCGAGGGGAAGGTCAACCTGGGCGTAGCTGCGGAAGTCAGTGAGCGATAGGTGTTCTAGGTACACGCGGTGTTCGACAATTCTCGGAACCCGCAGGTCCCGGGGTGGATGTTACTTGGCGGGACGGGTGGCATGCCCGCCGAACTGGTGGCGCAGCGCGGAAACCATCTTCATCGCGGGCGAGTTTTCCTCGCGCGAGGAGAAGCGCGCGAAGAGTGCAGCCGTGATGGCCGGTGCCGGGACAGCGTTGGCAATGGCTTCCTCAACGGTCCAGCGGCCTTCGCCCGAGTCTTCGACATAGTCATCGATGGATTCCAGTCCCGGGTCCTCGTCCAGCGCCTTGACCATCAGGTCCAGCAACCAGGACCGGACCACGGTGCCCTTCTGCCAGGCGCGGAACGTACCGGGCAGGTCGTCAACAATGTCCTTGGCGGCCAGCAGTTCGTAGCCTTCGGCATAAGCCTGCATCAGGCCGTACTCGATGCCGTTGTGGACCATCTTGGCGTAGTGTCCGGCACCGATTCCGCCGACGTGGACAAAGCTGTCCGCCCGCTCGCCTTCGGGACGGAGCACATCAAAAACCGGCAGTGCCCGCTCAATATCGGCGGCGTCGCCGCCAGCCATGAGCCCGTACCCGTTCTGGAGGCCCCACACTCCGCCGGAAACACCGCAGTCGGCGAAACGGATCCCCTTCTCAGCCAGCGCGGCACCATGTTTCTGGTCCTCGGTGAAGCGGGAGTTGCCGCCGTCGATCACCAGGTCGCCGGCGTTGAGCTTGTCCCCGAGTTCGGTGACGACGGCATCGGTGATGTCGCCTGACGGGACCATGACCCAGATCAGCCGTGGGGCCGGAACGGCCGCAATGAGCTCATCCACGGAGGCAACATCGGTGACCTCGGGGTTGCGGTCAAAACCGGTGACCTCAATGCCGCCCTTGCGCAGGCGTTCGCGCATGTTGAAACCCATCTTGCCAAGGCCGATCAGTCCAATATGCACGTGGGTCTCTTTTCTGCGCGGGGTTGGCTGTTGCTGAACGGTCAGCCCAACTAGGTCGCACTAAGTGTCGTTATGAGCGCCCATAACGACGTTTTCTGCTACCTAGTTGGGAAGGCGGACGGGCATGACCAGGTAACGGTAGTCGTCCTGGTCCTCACCGTCGGCGTCTGCCTGGGCCGTGATCATCGCGGGTTTCGGCGCGGTGGTGAAGGAGAACCTGACGTACTTCGTTTCGATGACGCTCAGGCCCTCCACCAGGTAGTGCGGGTTGAAGGCGACGGTGATGTCGTCACCGGAGAGCTGGGCTTCGAGTTCTTCGGAGGCCTGGGCATCTTCGCCGGTGCCGGCGTCCAGGTGCAGCAGTCCTTCGGTGAAGGCGAGGCGTACCGGTGTGTTGCGTTCGGCCACCAGCGACACGCGGCGGACGGCTTCCACAAGTTCCTGGGTCTGGACAGTTGCGTGGATGGGGGTGGAATCCGGGAACAGCGAGCGGATCTTGGGGTAGTCGCCATCCACGAGCAGTGACGTGGTGGTGCGGCCGCCGCTTTCGAAACCGATCAGGCGGCTGTCATCGTCAGCAAGGGCGAGATTGATGTCGCCGCTGTTGCCAAGGGTCTTAGCCACTTCGTTGAGGGTTTTTGCCTTGACCAGCGCACTGGTGGAAATTCCCGGTGTGGTGGGCTTCCACGGCACTTCGCGCATGGCTAGACGGTAGCGGTCGGTGGCCAGAAGCGTGATGAGGTCATCCTCGATTTCCATCCGGACGCCGGTCAGGATGGGGAGGGTGTCATCTTTGCTGGCCGCAATGATGACTTGGGACACGGCCTGCGCAAACGCGTCACCCGGGACGGTGCCGCTGATGGCCGGCAACGCAGGCAGCGGCGGATATTCGGCCTCGGGCATGGTGGCCAGGTGGAAGCTGCTGCGTCGGCAGGTCAGCGTCACTTTGTTGCCGTCGGTCTCCACTAGCACCGGAGCGGAAGGAAGGCTGCGGCAAATGTCCGCGAGGAGGCGTCCGGAAACGAGGATGGTTCCCTCGGCGGTGATGTCCGCGGGGATTTCCAGCCGTGCGGAGGTCTCGTAGTCAAAGCTCGAGAGGCTGACCGTACCGGCCTCAGCTTTCAGCAGCAGGCCCGACAGTACTGGAACCGGCGGCCGCGGAGACAACGACCGGGCTGTCCAGGTGACGGCTTCTGCCAGGACGTCCCGTTCGACTCTGAACTTCACGGAAGGGTGCCGCCTTTCATTGCTGCTGCCTTGTCTGAACCGGAAACTCCCACAGGGAGCCCAAAAGTAGTGGCGCCCCAACAACGGAGCCTGCATGGTTCATCGAGTGCTGAACCACAAAGAAACCCGAGGATGGGAGCGCTGCTGACAGCTTAGCCGGAAGACGGCTGATTAACCCATCCCCGGTCAGGACGCCTGGGGTCCGGAGGCCCTTGGGCCTGGGCCGGTTCGGGGTGGGGATCGAGATTGTTATTTGAGGGAAATCAATTTCTTGGGATTAGTAGTGTTAATAACTGCTGTGGATACTGTGGATAACTCGATCCGGCCGCAGGATCCAGCGGTTAAGCCCTGTTCATGGATTGTGGGTGACGCAGGTTTTAAACAGGCTGTGGATGGGGATAACAATTTTTGGGTTTTCGCGGATCCACAGGCGGCTTAAGGGTTTTAAGCCCATTAAGCTCGGTTGTCCCCTTAAGTATCCACAGGGTTATCCACATGCACCTGTTAATAAGGTATAGAGGCGACGGCTTAGGAGTTGCGCTGCTGCTGCTTGATCCTGTTGGTGAGTTCGGTGACCTGGTTGTAGATCACACGACGCTCAGCCATCAGCTCACGGATTTTGCGGTCCGCGTGGATCACCGTGGTGTGGTCGCGGCCGCCGAGTTCCTGGCCGATCTTCGGCAGGGACATGTCCGTGAGCTCGCGGCAGAGGTACATGGCGATCTGCCGGGCGGTCACCAGCGTGCGGGTCCGGGACTTGCTGCAGAGTTCCTCCATAGTGAGCTTGAAGTACTCCGCCGTCTGGATCAGGATCTGGCTCGACGTGATTTCCTGGGCGCCGTCATCCGTGATGAGGTCCTTCAGAACCATCTCAGCCAACGCAACATCGACCGGCTGCCGGTTCAGGCTGGCGAATGCCGTCACCCGGATCAGTGCGCCTTCGAGTTCGCGGATATTACTGGAGATCTTGGAAGCGATGTATTCCAGGGCATCGTCCGGGGCGGAGAGGCCTTCGCTGAGAGCCTTCTTCCGCAGGATGGCGATGCGGGTCTCAAGCTCGGGCGGCTGGATGTCGGTGAGGAGGCCCCACTCGAAGCGGGACTTCATCCGGTCCTCGAAACCTGCCAGTTGCTTGGGCGGCAGATCCGAGGTGATGACCACCTGCTTGTTGTTGTTGTGCAGGGAGTTGAACGTGTGGAAGAACTCCTCCAGCGTCCGGTCCTTGCCTGCCAGGAACTGGATGTCATCGATTAGCAGCACGTCCACGTTGCGGTACGTGGTCTTGAAGCTGGCGCCCTCGTCATCGCGGATGGAGTTGATGAAGTCGTTGGTGAACTCTTCGGAGTTCACGTACCGGACCCGGATTCCGCTGTACAGGCGGCGGGCATAGTGGCCGATCGCGTGCAGGAGGTGGGTCTTGCCCAGCCCGGAATCACCGTAGATGAACAGCGGGTTGTAGGCCTTGGCGGGCGCTTCGGCCACGGCCACGGCAGCTGCATGGGCAAAGCGGTTGGACGAGCCGATCACGAACGTATCGAAGACGTACTTGGGGTTCAGACGGCCGAATTCGTGGGAAGTGCTCGGCAGCATCGGCTGCGGCTTCTGTTCGATCAGCTGGTCCGCGGAGTAGGAAGGCTCGACGACGGGTTCCGGCTCAACGTGGATGGGCACCAGGTCCGTGTCCACGTCGATCGCGCAGCGGATGTCTTCGGAGAAAACGTTGTGCAAGGCGTCGTCCAGGGCGTCCTTGACCTGGGTCTGAAGGACTTCACGGGTCAGTTCGTTGGGAACGGCCACCAGGAGTGTGGAACCGATCAGGCCCTGGGCCTGCGCCAGGATGACAAAGCCCCGCTGCCGTGGTGAAACGCGGTCGTCCTGCTCGAGCAGGCTCACAACTCGACGCCAGGAACTTCCGACAGTATTGGCGTGGTTGGCTTCGTCTACTGTCATCAATTAGTTCCTCAAAACTTGCGTGCCTGCATTACGTGCAGCCCCAAGTCCCGAACCAGGATGCTGGTTCAGCTTCATCCACAGGGTTATGCACAGTCCGTGGATAATCGGCTACTGAGCCACTCTAGGGGAACAAAAGGCCAGAAGATAGCTGGGAAGTAGCTTGTGGATAATTACACCGTTGTGGTTCGAAAACAGGCCCTGTGAGCCGCTTCATCCACAGGCTGTGGGGCCAGGTTAACCACAGCCGGGGACAGGGACCCAGGGGTACCCCGGTTTGACTCTGGCAGGCATTTTGCCCTAACGTTGTGAAGTCCTTTGTGTACGCTTTTTGGCCCCTTCTGAATCTCTCTGACGCACCGCGTTGGAGCAGCCGGGGGAAGCGTGCATATACAAAACTTAGCGTCGGCCAGTTCTTCCCCTTTTACTGATCGGGTGGGCGCACCTTTGATCCACTGGAGTAACTAACGTGAGCAAGCGGACTTTTCAGCCGAATAACCGCCGTCGAGCCAAGAAGCACGGCTTCCGCCTTCGTATGCGTACCCGTGCCGGCCGTGCCATCCTGGCAGCCCGTCGTGGCAAGGGCCGCACCGAACTGTCGGCCTAGATAACTGACTCGTCGGTTTAACTTTTCTTTGCGAGTTTAAAGGTGCTGGCCACCCGTAACCGTTTGAGGACTGCAACCGATTTTTCAACAACTGTACGTTCCGGTGTCCGCAATGGACGCCGGAACGTAGTGTTATATGCGGCAGCTATTGCTGCCGACGAACCCAGCCGGATCGGGTTCATCGTTTCCAAAGGTGTCGGGAACGCTGTGGTCAGGAACCTCGTTAAGAGGAGACTGAGAGAAGCCGGTGCTGCCTCGCTGCGCGAGTACGGTACCGGGTTCGCCATAGTGGTCCGGGCGCTGCCTGCGTCCGCTGCCGCCAGCTGGGATCAACTGCTGGCGGACTACAACGCCGCACTGGAATCAACCATGAGCCGGTTGGGCAGCCGCCTTCCGCGGGCTGCTGTAAACGGTTCAACCGGTACAACACAGGAAGGGACACAGCGTGCGTAAGGTAACTGCCGCCGTCGTCCACTACCTTCATCCTGTTGCTGCCGCCGTGGGCACCTTCCTCTGGAACCTGCCCAGAAACATTCTTATTCTGCTGCTGATGGCCTACCGCAAGGTGATTTCTCCCTTGTATGGCCAGGTCTGCCGTTTCTTTCCTTCCTGCTCGGCGTACGCCCTTGAGGCGATCACTGTCCACGGGGCGGTGAAGGGCAGCTGGCTTGCGGCCCGTCGCCTTGTGCGCTGCCATCCGTGGAATGCCGGCGGTGTGGACCATGTCCCCGCCGGCCACCGCCACTGGCCCGATCACCGGACCCCCACAATTGTTGTGCTGAACAACCCGGACAAGTACCTGGCTGCTCAGACTGATGGAGAAGGCCGCCTTGCGGCCTGACGAATAGGGATATCGTATGGACTTCTTTGAAACAATCATGTTTCCGTTCAAGTGGCTGGTTTCCATCATCATGGTGGGCTTCCACGAGGGCCTGAGCAGCATCGGGCTGCCTGAGGCTTCGGGCTGGACGTGGACGCTGTCCATCATCGGGCTGGTGCTGGTGATCCGTGCCGCCCTGATCCCCGTATTCGTCAAGCAGATCAAGGCGCAGCGTGGCATGCAGCTGCTGCAGCCGGACCTGAAGAAACTCCAGGACAAGTACAAAGGCAAGACCGACCAGCTCTCCCGCCAGGCAATGGCGCAGGAACAGATGGCCATGTACAAGAAGCACGGGACCAACCCGTTCTCTGCCTGCTTGCCGATGCTGATCCAGATGCCGTTCTTCTTCGCGCTCTTCCAGGTTCTGTCCGGCATCACAGCGGCCCGAACCAAGGGCGCCGGCATCGGTGCCATGAGCCACGAGCAAGTGGTGCAGTTCGACGATTCCAGCATCTTCGGGGCTACGCTTTCCGCTTCCCTGTTGCATGGCGGCGCCGGCAACCAGACCGCCGTGTGGATCCTGTCGATCGTGATGATCCTGGCCATGACAGCGTCGCAGTTCATCACGCAGAAGCAGATCATGGCCAAGAACATGTCTGAAGAGGCCATGGCCAGCCCGTTCATGCGGCAGCAGAAGATGATGCTCTACATCCTGCCCGTCGTGTTCGGTGTGGGTGGCATCAACTTCCCCATCGGTGTCCTCATCTACTGGACCACCACCAACCTCTGGACCATGGCGCAGCAGTTCTTCGTCATCCGCCGCATGCCGACGCCGGGATCCCCCGCCGCCAAGGCACTCGCCGAGCGCCGGGCTGCCAAGGGCCTGCCGGTCCTGCCCATTCTGGGCGGGAAGAAGGCCGACGCCGAAGCGGAGGCAGCTGCCGCAGCTGCGATCATCGAGCAAAAGGGACAGCGCGTCCAGCCCCAGCGTAAGAACAGGAAGAAGAAGTAATGTCAGCCGAGAGCACCGAACACGCCCTTTCCGACGAGATCATTGACGATCAGGACGAATCAGCGACTGACGCCGATGCTTCCCCCAAGGGATCCGCTGCCAGCCGCCTCGAAGAGGAAGGCGACGTTGCTGCCGATTACCTCGAGGAGCTCCTGGATATCGCGGACATCGACGGTGACATCGACATCGAAGTCCGGAACGGCCGCACTTACATTTCCATCGTTGCCGAGGAAGAAACCGATAGCCTCGACAGCCTCGTCGGCGAAGACGGCGAAGTCCTGGAAGCCCTTCAGGAACTGACCCGGCTCGCTGTCCTCTCCGCGACGGAGAACCGCTCTCGCCTGGTGCTGGACATCAACGGCTACCGTGAGCAGCGCGCCGGCCACCTCCAGAAGATTGCGGAGGATGCAGCAGCTTCGGTCAAGGAGTCCGGCAAAGCCGTGGCACTGGAGCCGATGAGTGCGTACGAACGCAAAATCGTTCATGACGCCGTCGCTGACCTGGGACTCGTCAGCGAGTCCGAGGGCGAAGGCGCCGGGCGCCACATCGTAGTATCCGCAGACTAGAGAATGCTGAACCGCTAATCATGGTTGACATCACGGCAGCAGAATTGCTGGCGGCCGAGAAGATTTTCGGTGACCGCCTGGACCTGGCCAAACGCTACGTGGAGCACCTGGCCACGTCGGGAACCGAACGCGGGCTGATCGGGCCGCGTGAGATCCCACGGTTGTGGAGCCGGCACGTCCTTAACTGTGCCGTTATCGAAAGCGAGATCGCGCACGGCAGCCATGTTGCCGATGTCGGAAGCGGAGCCGGACTTCCCGGACTTTGCCTCGCCATCGCGCGTCCGGACCTCCAGCTGACACTGATCGAGCCGCTGGAACGCCGGGTGATCTGGCTCCAGGAAGTGGTGGACGATCTCGGCCTGACAAATGTCACGGTGATGCGGACCCGGGCGGAGCTTGCGGTTGGCATGGTGGACGCTGATGTTGTGACTGCCCGGGCTGTTTCCGCGCTGAGCAACCTCGCCGGCCTGACCATCCCCTTGCTCGCCGGCAAGGGCGAGGTTGTGGCCATTAAGGGACGCAGCGCAGGCGAGGAAATCGAAAAAGCAGCGAAGGTCATCCGGAAACTCGGTGGCGTCCAGACCTCTGTAGTGACTGTCGGTGAAAACCTCCTGGAGGAACCCACCACGGTGGTACGGATCGTCGTTAACAAGTCCCGAAAGATCTCCTAGTCCTGGCCCGGTAGCCTTGGTCTGCAGGGCGAAGCGGTTAGGCTAGACAACGGCAGCAAAAGCCGAACGAGAGTGAGTGTGTCCCAGTGACCAGTAGCGAAGCCTCCACACAACGGATACCCCCGTTTGTGTCTTTGGGGTCAGCACGATCAGTTGCTGGCATGGGCATGGGTTCCGCGCCCGGACGAGGGGAAAGTCACCCTAATCCGGTTGCGGAAATGGCAATTCTTGCCTCTGTTTCACGTGAAACAACAACGAGTGGCCGGATCAACGTCATGGACACCATGGACGATTCCAGTCCTATCGCCCGGGAACTCGCGCACGAGACCAGGCGCCGCGAACGGCTGGTTGGCCGGAAACTTCCCAAGCCGGAGAAGACACGTATCTTCACCGTGTCCAACCAAAAAGGCGGCGTGGGCAAGACCACCACCACCGTGAACATCGCTGCTGCCCTGGCTGCAGCCGGCCTGAACGTCCTGGTCATTGACATCGATCCCCAGGGCAACGCCTCCACCGCCCTCGGCGTCGAGCACCATGCCGATGTGGACAGCATCTACGACGTCCTCATCAACGATTTCCCTCTTGCTGACGTCGTGGCACCCTGCCCGGACATCAGCAACCTGATTTGTGCTCCTGCCACCATTCACCTGGCCGGAGCGGAGATTGAGCTTGTTTCGCTTGTGGCCCGTGAACAGCGGCTCCGCCGGGCGATCGATGTCTATGCCAAGACCCGTGCAAAGAACGGCGAAGAACGCCTCGACTACATCTTCATTGACTGCCCGCCCAGCCTCGGGTTGCTTACGGTTAATGCCTTCTGTGCTGCCGGTGAGGTCCTTATCCCCATCCAGTGTGAGTACTACGCACTGGAAGGCCTCAGTCAGCTCCTCAAGAACATTGAGATGATTCAGAAGCACCTGAATGCGGATCTGGTGGTCTCCACTATTCTCCTCACGATGTATGACGGACGGACCAACCTTGCAGCCCAGGTGGCAGCCGAAGTTCGCCTGCACTTCCCCGAGCAGGTCCTTGGTGCTGTAGTCCCCCGCTCCGTGCGGATTTCAGAAGCTCCGAGCTACCAGCAAACCGTCATGACGTACGATCCTTCCTCCAGTGGAGCCCTGTCTTATCTGGAAGCCGCAGCCGAAATCGCTGAACGCTAGAATCTTCAAGAACTGCAACAACCGGAGTCCGGCAAGGTCTGACTCTTCCATCGGAGGGATTTATCCATGAGCGAAAAGCGACGTGGCCTAGGCCGCGGTCTTGGCGCACTCATTCCAAGTTCCGCCGGTAGTGCGTCGGGCAACGGCGGCGCTGTGTCGCGGCCTGTGGATCTCTTCTTCCCTGAAGGCCGTAAGAAAGTCGCGTCCCCTGACGACGCTTCAGGGAATGGTGGGGCAGCTTCAGATGCTTCATCTTCGGAGTCGGTTCCTTCCGAGTCGGTCGCGCCGGTCCAGGCCAACGACGCATCGGTAACCAAGAAGGCAGCCGCGCCGAGAACGGCCTCCCCCGAGAATCCGCCGGCCAAGGCAGCAGAGAAGCTGCCGGCCGCAAATGCTCCCGCCAAGGCTCCTGCGAAAGCTCCTGCAAGGGGCGGTGCAACTACATCAACGGCGGATGGTTCGCCCACGCCAGTTGAAGGCGTGACTGGCGAGTCTGTGTCCGAGGTGCCTGAGTCCCAGAGCAGTACGCCGGATAACGGTGTTGACCTCGTGGAAGTCCCCGGCGTGCGTTTTGCCGAGATTCCGGTCACCGACATCCATCCGAACCGCAAACAGCCCCGCTCAGTCTTCGATGACGATGACATGGCGGAGCTCATCCACTCCGTGCGCGAAATCGGCGTCCTCCAGCCAATTGTGGTTCGTACCTCAACCGAAGAAGGTGGAGAACCGTACGAGCTGGTGATGGGTGAGCGTCGCTGGAGGGCAGTACAGGCGGCCGGGATGGCGACCATCCCAGCCATTGTCCGGGACACCACTGATGATGACCTCCTCAGGGATGCACTGCTGGAGAACCTGCACCGCAGCCAGTTGAACCCGCTCGAAGAGGCTGCGGCCTACCAGCAGCTGCTTGAAGACTTCGGAACCACTCACGAGCAGCTTGCGGACCGCATTGGCCGTTCACGTCCCCAGGTTTCGAACACGTTACGTCTCCTCAAACTTCCACCCCTGGTTCAGCGTCGTGTGGCGGCCAGCGTTATTTCCGCTGGCCACGCGCGCGCGCTGCTCGCCCTGCCGGATGCAGCAGCCATGGAACGCCTCGCCCAGAAGATCGTGGCTGAAGGCATGTCTGTTCGGGCAACCGAAGAGGCCGTCACTCTCTACCAGGATCCTGCGAAGCCTGCCAAGAACAACATCCCTCGTCCGGGAGCCCGCCATGAGCGCCTGGACTATCTGGCATCCTCGCTGTCCGACCGCTTGGACACCAACGTCAAGATTTCCCTGGGTGTCCGCAAGGGGCGTGTCAGCATTGAATTCGCCAGTGTTGAAGACCTGAACCGCATCATGGAAGTTCTTGCGCCAGGATCTGAAAACTAGCGTTCCCTGTTCAAAGAAGGGCCTGTTTCACGTGAAACAGGCCCTTCTTTCGTCTGTATCGACGCCATCTTGCACTCCGGAGCTGCTACTGCCGCGGCCATCGTGGTTGTGACGCGCCCCGGGATCGAGCCCGTGGTTCGCATGGCGGAACACTCTGGTCCCGATGGGATAGTTCCGTTGTGGGCACGCGAGTTCTGCACTGTCTGCGGCCTGGACTCCTCTTAAGATTGGTCTCTTCCAACGACTGTCGTCTCTGCTTGTGTTCCCGCGGCAGCGGTGGACTTCTGTGGATTCGGGTTTGCTGACGCAGTGGAGGTGGGCACTGAGGGCGATGCAGATGGCGGGGCTGCGAACTCTCGAGGCGGAGATCAGGCAGGAGTGGAGGACTCGACGGATCGCTGGACATTCCGATGCGACTCGTGATGCTGGGCATCCAATGGGTTCCGTTTTCTCCGAAGCAGTGAAGAATGCGGCGATTCGCACAATTTCCATGCAGTCGGTGCGGTGCCCATCCTGCAAGGTGGCGGGAACACCGTGTTCGAATGCTCTTGCCCAGGCCTCTTCCAGAGAGCTGGTGCGCAGCGTACGCACCCGTGCGGCTGTTGGCCTCAGCCTGCGGCTGGCTCGTTGACTGAGAGGATGCGCCAGGGTGGACGACTCCCCCGGAGACCCGTCGCCAGATAGTTTTCCGACCGTCAATCTGGTTCGGCAACATCCGGGTTCGGATGGGAAGGCGTCTCGCGGTGGCTGTTTCACGTGAAACATCAACAGGTATGCGCGCGATCCAGGCGGCGGCGCCATTGAGAACAAACATGAAGTTGGTAGGGTCTAAAGCTCTCGGCGTGCGATGTCGCCAGCGTGTCACCTGAGCTGCGGCTGCGGCTGGTGACGTGAATTCGGCTTTGCAGCATCCGTGGGGCTTCGCCCGCAGCCAAAGCCGGGGCAGAATCACTGCTACAGAAGCAGTTCACCAAGCTTCGTGAGGGTAGCCGAGATTGCTCAGCAGGCTCGGCCTATGCCCAGCCGTCTTCCAAATGGTTTCACGTGAAACATAGTGACGAGTCCAGCGCACCGTGCCCGGCATCTCCCCCATGGCCCCGACACCCGACACCCGACACCCGACGCCCGACGCCCTCACGGCGCCGGCAAGCGGGCTGCGACCCGGATTGTAAACATGCAGCCCAGGTGCGCTCCCATCTCGATCGCCGCGGGAACAGAGACAATTCACGGACCGTGGACTTGACGGCTTAGAGCCTACGATGGCCTCTTCACGCCTCGAGGAAGATGCCGCCCCCAAATCCCCCGTCCGGCAGTGACGGCCCGCCGCTGGCTACTTCCTACTGACCCAGCGCACGCCCGCCCAGGGCTCTGGGACCCTGGGAAGCCGTCCAGAGGGCTGGTATCCAGCGGAGAACCATGGCCGGGGTCCAGCATGTCCCGTCCGTGGTGGCCCAACCCTGACGCCTGAGTTCCACTCGCCGGGCAGTTAGCCTGAACAGATGACTTCCTGGCGCATCCGAGGACTTCTGAGCTGGCAGCCAGTGTCGATGCCTGGGGTTGAGGCACCTCCGAATATTCGGGCTAGGGCCGGGCTGTTGGCGCACGCCGGCGCACCGGTAGCATCGGCTGGGGCAGGCAGGCAGGCAGGCAGGCACGTACGACCTCGGCCCCGGGGCCTTTCGTCTAATAGTCTTTTGTGGAGACGGGATGCGGACGGAACTGAATCTGCAGGGTGCCTCGATACACACGAATGTCAGGAGGGCGCCTCGGTCCCCCTGGCTTGGCCAATAGATTCGCCGGCTGCCTCGCCCGGAACCACCCCTGGGCAGGACCGCGACTCTGCAAGACGTCACCTCATGACGCTGGGTAGCTCGCCATAGTGCGTCTCTGAACCAGCTCCGCGACTTGGCTTCGCCCCTCTAGGACGTGGCCGCGGGGTGCACAGATTAGGCCCAGTCTTGGAGTGCCCGGGACGAGAAGGAATTGGTGTAAGCCGCGTCGTTTTGCTGTGCAGCAGTTTGAGACAGACGCGACTGTTCGGAGAGGTTCGGACCCGACACCGGGAATCGACCACAATTGCAGTCACGTCGGATCATGGCCCTGCCGAGAATGAATCGACTAGCCAGACGGGCAACAGGCTGCTTTATGGGAAAGAGAATGCTCGGGAGATTATGATTCCTCGGCCCACTCTTCATCATCGTGTGCGGCAAACTTGCCACAACAACACATGGAGCCAAGTCAGCCTTGGGCCCGAAGGTGTGGACTACGCGGTGGATATCACTGTGGATAACTTTGTGGATAGGTTCCTTGGTGGCAGGGATCACGAAGAGATTCGGCCCACACCATCGGATCCAGCAACGAGTGGTCCGCACGAGCATTGGATATCGTCTACAGTCCCGTTTCACGTGAAACATTACCAAGGCCCGATCGAGACTCTCTTTCCGGACGGAAAGCGACTTCAATAGTTGGATTTACGCCGATATTTCCAGTCCGACGTGCGCATGCGCTTCGGCCGTGGTAGTTGTCCTGGCAGCAACTCCGGCTTGAGGGTGTCGGCTGATCCAAAGTCCGGCACCAGGGGTACCGTGTCCACGGTTTGAGGGCCGGTGGACAAGCCTGTGGATACCGGTGTGGATAACATTTGGGGATAACTTCGAAGTCTGTGGACATCAGCGCGATGGAAGCCTCCAGTCGAACCGAATAGTCACGCTTCGGATGGATACGAATCTGTCCTCCGCTGGTATTCATCACCTGCTCTGGGTCTTTGGTGTGGAGTTGGTCGGGCACCTAGGGCTCCGCCGTTCGAACATGAAAGTCGGCATTGGCCAGCTGATTCGTGACCTGCCCTAGGATGTGTTCGCAGCTGAGTGCCTGGTGCATTGCTCAGACGCGCATCCTAACGGCACATGCCGACGCGTGTCCCTCCGGTCGGGAGCTGCAGTGCGGACTGACATGTTGGAGACCGAGCAGGTGGTTCCGATACCGTCCTGCGCTGATGACCGAGCAAGGAGGCTCTGGTACCGTCCTTCGCTGACTGGACGGCAGCCGTAGCGGTCTTGCGAAAGAGATGTGCGTGGCGGAGAAGCCACAGCGCCTATTTTGGCCACGGGCAGGTACACGGCGATCACGGTCATCCTGTCCTGGTTCAGGCTGACGGTCCCCCATCGACGCAGCGGACCGCAGCGCTTGGGCGAAGGCCCAGCTGTCACGCAATCGTCCACAGGGCCCAGTGGCAGGATCGCTGGCGCCCGGCAGTGTAGAGCATTCCTGCGGTGAGAAGTGTATTCCTCGTGTGGCTGGGGTGTGTACGGGTGGACCGGGTGTCTGCGAATTGTCGGTCGTGGTGCAACTAGCTTGACGTGGGGTTGCGGCCATCTGGGAGTTGGCCTCAGAAGATAGCATCCAGCACCCGCGAAGCTGGCGTCCTTAGCATCCCATCCCGGGAAGGCTTGGACGGGGATTTCGCTCAGTTCGTTTCACGTGAAACAGCGCCTAGTTCGTTTCACGTGAACAGTCCGCTCGAGATCTTGTCATTCACGAAGCCGTCGCCGGGGCCGGACTGTTTCACGTGAAACAGTCCGGCGTGGAAGAACAACCGTGTCCTCGTGCCGTCTTCGCCGGCCCGCACGCGCGGCGCGCAGGAGGTCACCTGGTATGGCACGCTGAGACGAGAACGTCGTTGTCAAGGGATGAGTCCCCAGCAGGTTTGTGTCGAGACTGTCGTGAGGTGCGGCCGAGGGGAATATCTGGCTTGCACAATCTCCGCATTTGCTTCCTCTTCGGGCCGTCGGCGTCAATGGACCTCTCGCACAATACGAACGATGGTCCCAATGGACCCACCAGCGCAGCGAGTAGAGGCCGAATGCGCGACGCGTGCCCTCTCCGTGCGGATCCTTAATCACGATCCCAGGCTGCATGTATCGGCGGATGGGCTTTGTGAGTCCCCAGGCCCATGATCTCGAATGCGTCCGCTGGCACCCTGTCTGTGCTGGTGCGTTCCCAACGCTGCGTGAGTGTGCTCCTGGGGGCAGCTGAGTCTTGAGTTCCCGCTGCTAAGTCGCCGACATGCGGTGGACAAGACTGTGGTGTTGCAACTGGTCAGGCTGTCACTGAACTGGATACCGTCGCGGCAAATTACCGACGTGCTGCGGTTTGGCGATGAGACTTGTGCGCATTTCCGATCTGGCAGTCATTTCGAGAGAGGCCAGTCACTTACGACGGGCCGGTGCCAATTGATGTCGGAAATCCATTCCAATTGCTCGGATCCTACCCAATAGCAGTCACCTGGTGTCCCCCGGCGTTCCCTGGCTTCCTCCTGCCAGCGCGGACACCCCGACCGGCGCAGACTCCCCGCCACTACCGGGTTTGAGTCTGACCAACCCTTGGAGCCCCGAGCTCCTAGGAGTCAACTGCGAGAATCGGAGTTTGATTAGACCATGGACGGCGAGCGAGACTGGAACGCCGGCCTGGTCAAGGAGCTTACGGTTGTCCGATGCTCCGGGTTCCATATTGACCACAGCGAAGTGAAATGGGGCGTGAAGCCACTAGGCGACCTAATCCAGTTGGCATTCGCTGCGCGGAGTTCGATCTGTTGTCTGAGCGCGCCGCGGATATTCCCCTCCGCGAATCGAGAGGACGCAATACGTGCTACATCGCGTGAACCCTATCCTTCAGGACTGGCTCGAAGTGCCGTCGGGCGGGCACTAGTGGCTGGAGGGAGCAGACTCACGCAAGCCTCGGCAGTGTTTCACGTGAAACATAGCGCGGGGTACGCATCAGTGCAGAGTATGATCGTCACGAAACTCGAAGCTGGGTAGATTGATTTACCGCCGTGAGCGGAACTGAACTCAACTAAATTCAGGTATGTCGGACTGGATCGCTGCAGCATTGTCGTGCGGCAAGGGCACTCGGATGTAAGGATCAGCATGCACTGACGACGAAGAAGTTTCGCCCGACCCGCGAGCGTGGCCACACCGTACGCCGTTTGGCTTGGCGAATCGCCGATGTTTCACATGAATCCATGCTTCGCGATCGCCAATGTTTCACGTGAAACAGTGCGCTCGGGCCTGCGTCGGCGGGAATACGAATTTCGTAGCGAACTGGAATCCGGGAACCCTCTGCCTGCCGTCGGCGAACCTATGCCTTCTGACCGCAACTCGCGGGCCGAAGCCAGCGAAGACCGCACGTCGCGGATGACCGCACGTCCGCGCGAAGTGTCCCACATTGTCGTACGTTTCCCTCACGTCCGCGAGGCCAGGCGTAACAGGCTCTGCACTCGATCGCCAATGTTTCACGTGAAACAAGAATCCGAAGCCGGAAAGGCGAACTCCAGGATGGCGGCAGGGACGTCTGACCGGAGTTCGCGGCCCACTAGCCCTCATAGGTAAGACCGTCATCCCTGGACCGGATCCCCAGGAGCGACTCTGAGCAATCAGTGAAGTTAGGAAACGAATGAAGGTTGATGCAATGTGGTTGTGCTTCGACGGGCTCGGTCTTAAAGACGCGTGGCCACCGCTTCATGGAAGCAGTGGCCACAGGCCGGTGTCACTGGTCATACGGGACAGAAGTCCCCTACCTGATTAGGACAGGACGTCCGCAAATTCCTTTTCGAAGAACTGCTTCGGCCTCGCACCGATAACAGTGCTCTTCACCTGGCCGTCCTGGAATAGGTAAACGGCGGGGATGGACGTGATTCCGTACTCGGCGGCGATGGCGGGGTTGTCGTCGACGTTGAGCTTGACGACATTAACCTTCTCGCTGTATTCGACCGAGATCTCGTCGAGGATGGGTCCCAGCTTGCGGCAGGGGCCGCACCATTCAGCCCAGAAGTCCACAATTACTGGCTTGTCGGCTGACAGTACGTCCGCAGCAAAACTTGCATCTGTTACGTCTTTAGCGTTGCTCATAACCTTGTCTCTCTCTTCGAACGGCGGTACGCGGAGTTACGCGTGAAGGTCTGCGAGGTAGTGTTCCACATCGATCGCGGCTACACACCCGGAACCGGAGGCCGTGATGGCCTGACGGTAGGTGGGATCAACAACATCTCCGGCGGCGAAGACGCCAGGGATGCTGGTCTTGGAACTCCGGCCCTCGACGGCGATGGTACCGGCCGCAGTGATCTCCAGGGAGTCCTTGACCAGGTCGGTGCGGGGGTCGTTTCCGATGGCGACGAAGACGCCGGTGACGGAGAGGTCGGACACGGTGCCGTCCTTCAGGTTCTTGATCTTGAGCCCGGTGACTTTGTCCGTTCCGATGACGTCGTCAACGGAGCTGTTCCAGATGAACGAAATCTTGTCGTGGGCCAGGGCGCGGTCTGCCATGATCTTGGAAGCCTTGAGTGTGTCGCGGCGGTGCACAACGGTGACGGACTTGGCGAACTTGGTCAGGAAGAGGGCTTCTTCCATGGCCGAGTCTCCTCCGCCGATGACCGCAATGTCCTGGTCCTTGAAAAAGAAACCATCGCAGGTTGCACACCAGCTGACGCCGTGGCCGGAGAGGCGCTTTTCGTTCGGGAGGCCCAGCTCACGGTAAGCAGATCCGGTGGATAGGATGATGGCCCGCGCACGGAAGGTCTCGCCGTTGCCGATGGTGACAGTCTTGATGTCGCCGTCGAGGTCCAGTGCTGTGACGTCCTCGAACTGGATTTCCGTTCCGAACCGGGCTGCCTGCTTCTCGAAGTTCTCCATGAGGTCCGGCCCCATGATGCCTTCGGGGAAGCCAGGGTAGTTTTCGACATCGGTGGTGTTCATCAGTTCGCCGCCGGCGGTAACTGATCCGGCCAGAAGCAAGGGCTTCAGGTTGGCGCGCGCCGTGTAGACAGCGGCCGTGTATCCGGCCGGGCCCGAGCCGACGATGATGACATCACGTACTTCGGACGCGGTGTTTTCTGCGTTGCTCACTGAACGGTGAACCTCTTCCTTAGTCGATGCGCCGGCTTTTGCGGCCGGCCACATGGCACAACTGAATCTAGGTGGTGAATATTCCGGGCGCCGCGCGAACGTAGGAACCATCAGCGGCCATAACCCCGTCACGTGGACGGGACGCCCTACCAGATTACCGTCTGAAAACAGCTGAGCCGCGTCTGTTACTGCGGAGCAATGCTCCGGGCAGAACAGCCGCGGCTCAACGGGTACGACGCAGGTGTGGTCCTACTGGATCTTGATCTCCGCCAGCCGGATGCCAAAGCCATAGCGGGTCTTCGGGGCGGCCAGCTTGGGAAGCGTCTTGATGGACACGATCACATACTGTGCCTCCACCGGCTCGGCCAGTGGCATGGTCAGATCTGTTGACGTGAAGCTGTTGGTCCCCACCAGTTTGGCTCCGTCCAGTGACGGGCGGTCATTGGTGAAGACACTGAGATTGCCGCCGGAGGCTCCGAGCTGAGTCAGGGTGATGGATGAAACCTTCGCCGGATTCTTCAGCTTGACGTATAAGGGCACGCCATCGGTTGCGAGGCCGCCCCAGCCCTCGGTGGCAAATTCCATGTCTGACCAGTAGCTGGCTGCGTTGCCGTCAAACGCCTTCACAAGATCCACGTCGTAGGTGCCTGCGAAGTCAAAATCCCCCTGGCGGGTGATGCTGTCGATGGCAGGCGGTGCCGCCGGAGGTGCGGAGCTCGGGTTCGGGGAAGCCGACCCGGAGTTTGGCAACGTGGAGCCCGTCGACGTGGTGGATGGGGCGGCCTGGGGGCCAGATTTGAATAGACTGCCCAGGTTGGTGACCGCAAAGACCAGCCCGGCAATCAGCACCACGGCAAGCAGCCCGCCCACCAGCCAGCGCATGGAGCGGGGCTCACGCTCGGGCTCGTCGTCGTCGTAATAGTCATCCGTCCCGCCGGAAGGCGGTACTGCGGCCGCCGGAGACACTTTCCGGGCAACCGACGGGAAGGCGCCCGCTGCGCGATCGGAGCGTTCCGGCGCTCGGGAGGCCACGGGTTCGTCGTAGGCTGCGTCCTGGGAGCCGTTGGAATAGTCGTCCTCAGACCACAGGGAGACCTTGGGCGAATCGGATCCGGCACCTGCCTTGGGCTCGGCCGGTCCGGAAACTGGCCGGTTCTCCGCAGCCTGCACTGGTTGCGGCGCAGTGACGTGCTGATGTGCGGCAGGGGTGTCAGCAGCGGCGGCCCCTGCTCCAACGGCCCCGGCCTTGGCAGGCCCCGACGTGGGACGGACCGCCGGGCGGAGCGGCGGACGGGCCGGAACAACCGGGGGTACAAACGGCGGAGCAACCGGTGCGGCAGACCGGAATGGGTCAACCTGGCTGGGGTGATTGTCCGAATAGTTGATATATCCGGCGTCGACGTTCTCTTCGTCGTCGTACGGTTCAGGTTCGTGTGAACGCACCTGGCCGAAAATTTCGCTGCCCAGGGTATCCGTGAAGAACGGCTCGACGTAAGGCGCGTCGGAGGCAACCACGAGGTCCAACAGGTCTGCCGCGGACGTGTGGTTGGTGATGAGGTACGTGGTGGCCTCAGTGACACCAAGGTCCAGGACCTGCACGTTACCCGGGCGCTCCCCGGTAGCCACCTCGCGGGCGCTCTGGGCCACCTGTTCGGTGTTGTCCGGGCCGGCGACCAGAATGCTGACCGGTCGGTTGAGAACCTGGTCCACCCCGTCCAGCACCAGATCCTGGTCGTGTGAGGTCAATACCGTGGCTGTGACCTTGTAGCGGCCGCCGAGTACTGATCCAACGTCGATCGGGTGGGACACGTGTTCCTCCTAGACTGTCCGGGAATGCCGGCGTAGATGATGCCACCGCCGGTCAGAAACCGGCCAAAAGCCAGCCGGCGAGCCGGTCTGCGCTTGCCTGCAACTACCCCTGTTCACTGTCGATCCTAGCCGATCGGCTATGGCCGCCGTGGTCGACAGGCAACCAAAAACCGCGCAAAGATCACTTTTTTCGAGGCCGGCGTGGCCTGAAATGGGGGTTCTGTCCGGCCTGGCCCTGGAACGTGCGCCGGCCGGGAAGGGGAATCTCGTCGCGCAGCAGCCCGCCCCGCGCTGTGCCGGGCACGTCCTCTGCGGGAAGGTATCCCGCGGCGGTTTCTGTGCCCCCGTTAGCCACTGCTTCAGCTTCCCCTTGTGCGCCGTCAGCTGGCGCCGTAGGCGCTGCCTGGCGTTCCGGTACGGGACCTGCGCGGAACGACACGGCGTCGAATTCGCCGGAGATCCGGGGAATCAGGCCGGTGTCCACAGAGACTGTGGCGCGTTCCGGCGTCGGACGTTCCGTTCCGGAAACGTCGGCATCCGCAGCCGACGACGGCGTTCCCCCGGTGCCGCCCGATGGACCGGTACCGCGCCCCAGGCGTCCCAACAGAGGACGCAAGAGGTCGCCGAGTTCGGCGACGTGGAAGACCTTCAGCAGGAAGACATAGGCGACCAGCATGATGGGTCCGACCACAATGACGGTGATCAGGGCGGCGAGCCGGTCCTTCCAGGCGAAGCCGTCCGCGCTGTAGCTGCCCATCAGCCACAAGGCCCCGGCGCCCGCGATCGCGGAACCGAGCGCCGCATAGCCCATTCGGATATACGAGTTGGCGATCCGCGGCCCGTCGAGGTGGCCCAGCAGCCGGCGCAGGAAGAAAGCGCTGATGATCACCGAGAGGATGTTGCCCACCATGTACAGCAGGGCGATGGCGTAAATGATCTGGCCCACCGGCAGGAACTGGATCCCAAAAGCACCGGCCACGTAGACCAGGGCAAGCAGCAGCTGGATATTGAAGGGCGTGCGGGCGTCTTCGTTGGCGTAGAAAACCCGCGACATCATGAAGTTGGCGCTCATGAACGGGGTGCTCAGCGCGAGGATGGTGAGCGTCTGGGCCAGCATCACGCCGTCCTGGCTCAGGCCACCGGAGAAGAACATACCCAGCGGCCCGGCCAGCGCAAAGAGCGCCAGCGCGCCAAAGACGGTGGCCACAGCCATGGTGCGGAGGCCGTGCGAGAGGGCGTCGCGGAGTTCAGCACGGTTGCCATCCTGCGAGGCACGGGTCATCCGGTTAAAGAGGACCGTGGCGAGGGAGAGCGCGATGATCGAGTGCGGCAGCAGGTACAGCTGGCTGGCCACCTCCAGGACGGCGTTGCCGGGCAGCATCTCTGCCGCCGGATCCCCCGCTTCCTTCAGCCGGAGGCGCTCAGCACCGGGAATTGTGGCGATGCGCATGACATACAGGAACGCCAACTGCCCCACGGCGGCCGTCAGGAGCGTCCAAACGCTCAGCCTAGCGGCCTGGCCAAGGCCCACTCCGCGCCAGCCAAACCGGGGCCGGAGACCCAGCCGCAGGCGGATCACCGGGATCAGCAGGATGGCTGTCTGGGCCACCACGCCTATGGTTGAGAAGCCGGCCACAAGCAGGGTCTGGGACGGGCCCCAGTTGTCCAGCGTGTGCGGGTTCATGCGGTTCTCGCCGAAGATCCAGATGAACATGCCCAGGCCGCCAATGGCCACCAGGTTGTTCATGATGGGGGCCCACATGGCAGGCCCGAACGCACCGTTGGCGTTGAGGACCTGTGTCAGCAGCGCGTAGAGGCCGTAGAAGAAGATCTGGGGCAGGCACCAGAAGGCGAACGCGACTGCCAGGGCCTTCTGCTGCGGCGAATAGCCCTGGGTGGTCAATTCGATGACCCACGGAGCAGCGAGCGTGACCAGCGCGGTGAGGCCCAGTAGCAGGAGCACGGCCAGCGTCAGCAGCCGGCTGATGTAGTCCGCTCCCCTGTCCGGGGCCTTGCTCGCCTTGATGATCTGCGGCACCAGCACGGCGTTGAAGACACCACCGGCCACCAGCAGGAAGATCAGGTTGGGCAGGTTGTTGGCGTTGATAAACGTGTCGTTAACCGTAGAGCCGAGGCCCAGCGCGGCACCCAGCATCCAGGTCTTGCCGAAGCCCAGGAACCGGGATACCAGGGTGCCAGCAGCCATGATGGCGCTGGACCGGGTTTCACTCGAGGTTTCGCTCGGGGCGGCGCGGCCTGCTTTATCGGAGGGGGGATTGGTAGCTGACATCGAGTTCATCGTCTCACCCGGATGCTGTTTGTACCGCAACGGACAGGCTGTATGCCGGAGCAGGCATACATGCAGCTCCGGCGGACGCAGCCTTAGATGTGTTCGGGCAGGACGTCCCGGGCCAGATCCGCGATGCGGCGCTCATTGGGGAACGAAAGCTTCCGTGCGAGTTCCTTGATGGGGACCCAGGCGACGTCCACGGCTTCGTGGTCCGGATCGTTTTCGATAGTGAGTTCGCCGCCGGTGGCGCGCAGCAGATAGTGGTGCACGGTCTTGTGCACGCGGTGCCCGCTGACAGTGAACCAGTAGTCGATGCTGCCCAGCGGTGCCAGGATGTCGCCCTCGATGCCGGTTTCCTCGGCAATCTCGCGGACTGCTGCCTGCTCGTTGTCTTCTTTGCCTTCAGGATGGCCCTTGGGCAGGCACCACTCCAGCCGTCCGCCCCTGTTAAGGCGGGCGATGATCGCAACCCTTAGTTCGCCGTCGGACGTGTCCACCACAACGCCGCCGGCGGAAATTTCCTCCACCGTAGGCAGCGAGGCCGGGGCCGAGTGCAAGACAGGCGCGACGTGGGCACCAATTGCCGACGGCAACGGTGCGTTTGTCCTCCTGCCGGGAGCGCTCGGTACGGGATGGGCCATGGAGTCCACTCTAACGACTCTTGTCCGATCATGATGACCTGAACATGACATCAAAGTGGACTGCGTATGACGCACTTTGAGGGGCTGTAGGCGATTAGGCGCGATCTTGAGGAGATTTTGGCCTGCCAAGCCGCTGGTTTCTGACAAGCTTAAGTAACTATGGCGCACGCACATCACAAGATTGATTCCAACACCGTCGATTTCCAGGTGGACCCGGTGGTCATGGAGCTCGGGCAGCGCTTTGTCGACGCCGGCCACGAGCTGTCCCTGGTGGGCGGTCCGGTACGGGATCTTTTCCTGGGACGCACCTCGCCGGACCTCGACTTCACCACCGACGCCAGCCCGGACCAGACAGTTGCCCTGATCAAGAAATGGGCGGACAACTTCTGGGAGATCGGCCGCGCGTTCGGGACGATCGGCATGCGGAAAGCCGGCTTCCAGATCGAGATCACCACTTACCGCGCCGAGGCATACGATCCGGAGTCGCGCAAACCCGTGGTGGCATTCGGCACGTCACTCACCGACGATCTCCTGCGCCGCGACTTCACCATCAACGCCATGGCGCTGCGGCTGCCCTCCCTTGAACTTATAGATCCGTTCGGCGGCGTACGGGACCTCAGCGCCTCTGTCCTGGCGACGCCCGGTTCACCCGAGGCCTCCTTCTCCGATGATCCCCTCCGCATGATGCGCGCTGCCCGGTTCGCATCGCAGCTGGGTATTTCCGTGCACGACGATGTGCGGCTGGCCATGACCCAGATGGCCGAGAGGATCAAGATCATCTCGGCTGAACGGGTCCGTGATGAGTTGGTCAAGCTCATCTGCGGTGCGTACCCCCGGGTCGGTGTGGACCTACTGGTGGACACCGGCCTCGCCGAGTTTGTGCTGCCTGAGGTGTCCGCGCTCCGGCTGGAATCCGACGAGCACCACCGCCACAAGGACGTCTACCAGCACTCCCTTCAGGTTTTGGAACAGGCCGCCGCCCTGGAAACGGATGCCGACGGCGCCGTGCCGGCCCCCGATTTTGTGCTGCGGTTCGCAGCGCTGATGCACGACGTCGGCAAGCCGGCTACGCGGCGTTTTGAACCGGGCGGCGCGGTCAGCTTCCGCCACCACGACATGGTGGGGTCCAAGCTCACGGCCAAGCGGATGAAGACCCTGCGGTTCGACAATGACACCATCAAGGCCGTGGCCCGGCTGGTGGAGCTGCATATGCGGTTCTACGGCTATGGTGACGCCGGCTGGAGCGACTCGGCCGTCCGCCGGTACGTCACGGACGCCGGCCCGCTCCTCGAACGGCTGCACCGGCTGACCCGCTCGGACGTCACCACCCGCAACCAGCGGAAAGCTGAACGGCTCGCCTTCGCCTACGACGACCTGCAAGACCGGATCGCCGTACTGCGCGAGCAGGAGTCCCTTGACGCGGTCCGTCCCGACCTGGACGGCGCCAAGATCATGGCCCTCCTGAACCTCAAACCCGGACCCGTAGTGGGCCGTGCCTACAAGTACCTGCTCGAGGAACGGATGGAGCACGGACCGCTGCAGCCGGAGGACGCCGAGGCCAGGCTGCGCGCCTGGTGGGCACGACAGCCCGAGGCAGCACCCCCGGTTCCGGAGTCACCAGACGCTCCCGCCGCCGTCGAACCTTCCCCGAATGAGGAGTCAAAATGACTGACCCGATGACCGCGCCCCGCCCCCAGCTCTGGATCCTGCGCCACGGTGAGACCGAGTGGTCCAAGAGCGGGCAGTACACCGGGCTCACCGACCTGCCCCTGACCGTGGAAGGCGAGCAGCAGGCCGTGGAGGCCCGCAAGGTGCTGGACCAGGTGGATTTCGACCTCGTGCTCACGTCGCCGCTGCGCCGCGCCCGGCGCACAGCCGAGCTGGCAGGTTACCCTGATGCGCAGCATGAGCCGCTGGCCGTGGAATGGAACTACGGCGACTATGAGGGCATCAGCTCGGACCTGATCCGCAAGGACAACCCGGACTACCTGATCTGGACCCATGGTGTGCCCAACGGCGAATCCCTGGACGAAGTGGCTGCCCGCGCCGACAAGATTGTGGCCCGCGTGCTGGAATCCGGGCTGGACAACGTGCTGATCGTGGCGCACGGGCACTTCTCCCGGATCCTCACCGCGCGCTGGCTGGAACTGCCGCCCGCCGAAGGCCGCCATTTCATCCTGGGAACCGCGAAAGTCTGCACGCTCGGCTGGGATAAGCGGACCCCGGCCATTGTCCGCTGGGGACTCTAAAGGCGCATTCATAAACTTTCTTGAAAAACTTTGTGAATTAAGTGGCGCATTGCTCTATTTGTAGGGTAATTTTATTCCTGACCCCAGAGCGTCTTTGCCGGGGTCGCGGCGCGCGTTGTCCGGCTAGTCAGCCGAGGCAGCGGCATAACGGAAAAGGAGGTTGGGAAAAATGATTACTTTGACTAGCGGATGGAAGATGACAATCACCGCGAACCCGGCCTCTGCTGCTTTTGCGCGCCGTCTTAACGGAGTGTCTGCCTCCCAACCTTCCTGCAACTGATCCCGCCCCCGCGGCGGCTTCACTTGCAATGAGGTGTATCCAGGCCACTTCCTTCCCGGATGGCTCGCGCTAGTGGCTCGCCTCAGGCGACGCCTGCTGGAAGTCTCCTGTCGGCGCAGCTTCACGGCTGGTCCTCGCGGCGACGCGGCATCCCCATAGTTCGGAACTCAAGCTTCTTTGTTGGGGTCTGCACAGCCGCTGGAACACGGGTCCGTCTTCGCATTTGCGATCTATTCATAACCGCCGGGCATTTCCCTGCCTAATTATGCCGTTATTGCTTCGACATTAAATGGCTCTATTTGTCATGCCCAATTACACGCCGAAAGGAGGTGACCACCATGATCAAAAGAATGAAGAACGCACTATTCTTCCTGCGGAGGTCTGTCCGGGATGACCGGTCTGTCCGAGATGACCGCCGGGAATTCAACGGGAAGCTCCTGGACCGGCAACGCGAGGACGTTTTCGTCCTGTTGCACCAGCAGATGGGCGGCATGAACTGATCCGAGGGCCGGATCCGGTCCGGGGTCCGGCAGGCAGGTCCCGGGTAAGCTCTCAGACATGCAGGAGACGAAGCCACCGGCGCACCCACGGCGCGCCCGCCTGGTTGTTCCGAGCCGCAGCGACCTGCTGCTGAAGAACTTCACGGAACTGATCGGCGGGCCGATGGGTGCCCGGTCGGCGCCCGGCCTCGTCTCCCCCGGCGTTTTTACCGTGGAACGTGTCCTGATCATCTTGACCGTCGTCGCGGCGCTAGCCGGCCTCGCCATCAAGGGCTACTGCCGGGCCAACGGCTGGTCGAGCCCCGGCCAGTTCTATTCCACGTGCTATTCCGACTTCCCGGAATTCTTCCGCAACCGGGGCCTGGGGGACGGCACGTTCCCGGTCCTGAGCCCCGGATCTCTCTTTGAAGACCCCGTCCTGATGGGACTCATTGCCGGGGTGACTGCCTGGATGGTCCCGGGCCAGGGCATCAGTGACGCGCGGATTCTTGGCTACTTCGACGTTAATGCCACTCTGGTTGCAGCCGTATGGATTGTCACCGTGCTGGCTACGGCCCGGATGTCACAGCGGCGCCCCTGGGATGCGGCCATGGCGGCGCTGGCACCTGGCATCGTGCTGGCCGGAACCATCAACTGGGACATGTGGGCCGTGGCGTTGTTGGCGCTGGGCATGCTGTGTTTTTCGCGGGAAAAGTTGGTCCTCGCCGGCACCCTGATCGGCTTCGCCACAGCGACGAAGCCGTATGCCGCCCTGATTCTTGGAGCCGTTCTGCTGCTGGCCCTGCGGACCGGGCGGATCCGCGGTTTCCTGGTTACTGCAGGCGCCAGCGCAGCGGCCTGGCTGGCCATTAACGTGCCTGTTGCGGCGGCCAATCCGTCCGGCTGGGGGTACTTCTTCAGGTTCACCGAGACGAGGGAAGCCGGCTACGGGTCCCTATGGTTCGCCTACAACCTGGTGGCCCGGCGGCTGCGCTGGCCGGTGCTGGATCCCGCAACCATCAACTGGCTGGCGCTGGCTGTGTTCCTGCTGGCCTGCACCATGATTGCCGCGGTGGCGCTGACAGCAGCACGCCGGCCGCGGCTGGCCCAGTTGGCGTTCCTCATCGTGGGTGCTTTTGTCCTGACCAGCAAGGTCTATTCGCCGCAGCATGTCCTGTGGCTCATCCCGCTGTTGGCGCTGGCCCGGCCGCGGTGGCGGGATTTTCTCATTTGGCAGGGCGTTGAAGGCCTGCACTGGGCAGCCGTCTGGATGTACCTGGGCCAGGTGGCCAGCCAGGGCCCGACCCAGCACAATATTGACATGCCCTACTACGTCCTGGCCGTGGCAGCACATATGCTTGCAACGGCATATTTGATGTTCCGGGTTGTATGGGACATCTACGATCCGGACTACGATCCCGTCCGCCGCCATCACCTCGATGATCCACAGGGAGGGCCGTTCGACGGACTCCCGGACTGGTTGCGGTTCAGCCACCGCCATCCCTCGCACGCGGTGCTCCCTTGGCGGGCTAAACACCATGCCTGACGTCGCCGTCGTCGGGTCCGGACCCAACGGGCTGGCTGCAGCCGCCGTAATGGCGCGCGCCGGCCTCTCCGTCGAAGTCCACGAGGCGGCGGACACCATCGGAGGCGGTACACGCACCGCCGAACTGATGCAGCCCGGGCACCTCCATGACATCTGCTCGGCCGTGCACCCCATGGCGCTGGCATCACCCTTCTTCCGCGACTTCGAGCTGGCACGCCGGATAGACCTGGTGGTCCCGGAGCTTTCGTTCGGATCACCGCTCGACGGCGGACGGGCGGCCCTCGGATATCACAGCCTCGAACGGACGGTCCAAGGCCTGGGCCGGGACGGCGACGCCTACCGCCGGCTTCTTGGACCGCTGGTTGACCGCATTGACGGCGTGATGGATCTGACGCAGCACCAGCTGCTGAGGATCCCCCGGGATCCCCTGGCGGCGGCGCTTTTCGGGCTGCGGACACTGGAGCAGGGATCGCGGCTGTGGAACGCGCGGTTCCACGAGGACCTTGCGCCCGCACTGCTCAGCGGCGTGGCCGCCCATGCGGTTTCGCAGCTGCCCTCGCTGGCCTCTGCAGGCGCCGGGCTCATGCTCACCGCACTGGCCCACGCCCAAGGCTGGCCGATTCCGCTGGGCGGATCGGCCTCCATTGCGGCGGCGCTAGAGGCCGACATCCGTGCCCACGGCGGGGTGATCCGTACGGGGGCGACGATCGAGAGCCTCCAACAACTCCGCGGTGCGCGGGCCACTCTGCTGGACGTGGCCCCACGGGGCCTGCTGAACATTGCAGGCGACAGCCTCCCGGCCAGATACCGGCAAGCCCTGGAGGCGTTCCGCTATGGGAATGGTTCCTGCAAAGTGGACTTCATCCTGTCCGGACCCGTTCCGTGGGCAGCAAAGGAACTGGGGGACGCCGGAACGGTGCACGTCGGCGGCACGCGTGCTGAACTTGCCCGTGCCGAGAACGAAGTATCCGCCGGGAAACACCCGGAACGCCCTTACGTCCTGGTGGCCCAGCCATCAAGGTTCGACACGGGCCGGGCGCCGGCCGGCCGGCAGATCCTGTGGGCATACTGCCATGTGCCTGCCGGATCAACCCGCGACATGGGCGAGGCCGTCACCGCGCAGCTGGAGCGCTTCGCGCCCGGGTTCCGGGATGTGGTGATGCAGGCCCGGGTGACCACTGCGGCGGAACTGGCCAGCTACAACCGGAACTACGTGGGCGGGGACTTCAGTGCCGGCATCATGGATGTGCGCGGACTTATCCAGCGCCCTGTGGTCTCCAGCGTTCCATGGCGGACGCCCGTGCCCGGCGTGTATCTCTGTTCCTCCTCGACGCCGCCCGGCCCCGGGGTAACGGGCATGCCAGGGTTCTTCGCCGCGAAACATGCCCTGAAGGACATATTTGGTCTTGGGGTCCCTTCGCTCGGCCTCTGAACCGAGCCTCTACGGAATGGTTGACAGCAAGCGCGTTCCAAATCGGGGCATAATAGCGCCGTGGGGAACTCAAAGAAACTATCGCTTGCCATAGCTGCACTCATTCTCGGCGCCTCCTTGGTTGCCTGCGACGACGGCAGAGGGGGTGCCGAAAGCGCGGCCAAGCAGTTTGCGTCCGCTCTTTCCACGCTCGACGTCGGCTCGGTCGCCTTTGATGGCAAGGACTCCGGGGTGGCCAAGCAACAGGTCCAGGACGTTTTCAAGGCCCTGGAGCCGGACAAGCCCACAGTGGCGGCCGGTGATCTCACCCTGGACGGCGACACTGCAACAGTTCCGCTGAACTACACCTGGAAAATCGGCACCGGCGAGTGGAAATACACGGTCTCCGCAGATTTCACGAAGTCAGGGGACAAATGGCTGGCGGTCTGGAACCCGGCAGTCCTGGTCCCCGGACTCGCCGACAGCGAAATCCTCAGCAAGGGCACCCAGTCGCCGCAACGCGCCGACATCCTGGGCGCGGGTGACGCGAAGCTGGTCACGTACCGTCCCGTGGTCAACGTGGGGATCGACAGACTGCTTCTGGGATCCGCGGACGCCGCCGCGTCAGCCACCAAACTGGCCGAACTGGTGGGTGTGGATCCCGCCGCCTACGCCCAACAGGTAGCGGCCTCCGGTGCCGAGGCGTTCGTCCGGGCCATCACTCTCCGTGATGAGGGCCGCACCGTCACGGACGCGCAGATCACGGCCATTCCCGGTGCCCGCGCCATCCCGGAAGCCCAGCCGCTGGCACCCAGCCGCACATTCGCAAGGGCAGTCCTCGGCACCGTCGGCGAGGCCACGGCCGAGCAGATCGAGGCGTCCGACGGCGTCCTGACGGCTGGCGACGTGACTGGCATCGGCGGGCTCCAGCAGCAGTACGACGCGCAGCTCCGCGGCACCGACGCCGTGGTGATCCGTGCCCAGCGGGCCGACCTGACCCGCGAACAGATCCAGGCCGCCGGAACGGATCCCCGCAGGGTGGTCTTCGAGATGGCCCCGACACCGGGCACGCCACTGAAAACCACCCTTGATCCGAACCTCCAGTCACTCGCCGAGAGCACCCTTGCCGGTGTAGGTCCGGCGTCGGCCATCGTAGCGCTCCGCCCCTCCACGGGGGCCGTCCTGGCCGCGGCCTCAGGCCCGGGGAGCAACGGCTACAACACCGCCATGCTGGGCCAGTACGCGCCCGGGTCAACCTTCAAGATCGTCGATTCGCTTGCCATGCTCCGCAACGGCCTGACGCCCGATTCGAAAGTGGAATGCACACCCACCCTTACCGTGGATGGCCGGACGTTCAAGAACGCGGAAGGTTACCCGGAAACGTCGCTGGGGTCCGTAGCACTCCGCGATGCCTTTGCCCACTCGTGCAACACGGCGTTCATCGCTGCGCGCGACACTGTGACGCAGGCCCAGCTCGAGGCTGCCGCCGTCGCCATGGGCGTGGCGGTGGAGGCCCCCGCGCTGGGCGCCGCGGCTTTCCTGGGGTCCGTTCCGGGCGAGGCTGCGGGCACCGAACATGCCGCCTCGATGATCGGCCAGGGCAAGGTACTCCTGTCCCCGCTGGCAGCGGCCATCATGGCCGGTTCCGTGGGCAAGGGATCCCCCGTCTCACCGCAGCTGATCCTGAACCCCGACGCCGGGGCTGCCGCGGCAGACACCTCCGGCGGGACGACCGCGGAGGGCGCGTCGCCGTCGTCGACCGTTACGCCGGAAGCGCCGGCCAAGGCGTCCGGCCAGCCCATCACCGCCGCCGAGGCCGCGGCACTGTCCGACATGATGCGGGCGGTAGTCACGTCCGGCCACGCGGGCTTCCTGACGACAGTTCCCGGCGCGCCGGTGGGCGCCAAGACCGGCACGGCGGAGTTCGGCAAGGAGACCCCGCCCAAGACGCACGCCTGGATTGTGGCCGTCCACGGTGACCTGGCCGTGGCCGTGTTTGTCGAGGACGGCGGACTCGGAGCCACCACATCCGGGCCGCTGCTCAAGCAGTTCCTAACTGCCGCCGGCTAGCGCCCCCCGACTATTTGTCCAGATAGTGCGCGCAGAACTGCCTCGAAGGCATATTATCTGGACAAAAACCCGGGTAGGGCGGGCGTGGGAAGATTGTTGGCGTGGCCCACATAGATATTTCCGGTATTGACTACTTCCTCTCCGACGGCACCCAACTGCTCAACGGCGTGACTTTCAAGGTCCCGGATGGAACCAAAACCGCCCTGATCGGCCCCAACGGCACGGGCAAGACCACCCTCTTCCGGATCATTTCCGGCGACCTTGTACCGGACGAAGGTGTGATCGGGCGCTCCGGAAACATGGGCATCATGCGCCAGTTCGTGGGCCAGGTCAGGGACGATTCCACCGTCCGCGATTTGCTGGTCTCCGCCGCTCCGCCGGCCCTGGCCGCCGCGGCCAGGGAGGTGGACGAGGCCGAGCTCGCGATGGTGGAGCACGACGACGAGCCCAGCCAGATGCGGTACGCGCAGGCCATCGTGGACTGGGGAGATGCCGGCGGATATGACGTGGAGACTGTCTGGGACGAGGTCTGCATGGCCGCCCTGGGACTGCCCTTTGACCGCGCACAGCACCGCCCGGCGTCGAGCCTTTCCGGCGGCGAGCAGAAGCGGCTGGTGCTGGAGGCCCTGTTTGCCGGACCTGACCAACTCCTGCTCCTGGACGAACCGGACAACTACCTCGATGTGCCCGGCAAGCGCTGGCTTGAGGACAAGCTCAACGAGTCCAAAAAGACTGTCTTCTTCATCAGCCACGACCGCGAGCTGCTCAACAATGCCGCCGGCCGCATCGTGACCCTTGAGCCGGGCATCAACGGAGCCGGCGCCTGGGTGCACGGCGGCGGCTTTGGCTCCTACGTGGACGCCCGCGCTGACCGGAACGCCCGCTTCGAGGAGCTCCGCAAGCGCTGGGACGAGGAGCACGTGAAGCTCAAGGAACTCGTCAACATGTACAAAAACAAGGCCGCCTTCCGCTCCGACATGGCCAACCGCTACCAGGCCGCCCAGACGCGCCTCGCCAAGTTCCTCGAGGCCGGCCCGCCGGAAGCACTGCCGATCGAGCAGAACGTGCGCATGCGCCTGAAGGGTGGTCGGACCGCCAAGCGGGCAGTTGTGGCCGAGAAACTGGAACTGACCGGGCTGATGAAGCCGTTCTCCACCGAGGTGTGGTTCGGGGACCGCGTGGGTGTGCTCGGCTCCAACGGCTCCGGCAAGAGCCACTTCCTGCGCCTGCTCGCCACGGGCGGGACGGACCCGGAACGGGAGCACCTTCCCGTGTCCGACGTCGATATTGCTGAAGTGCCGCACGAGGGGACCGTGAAACTCGGCGCCCGTATCCGGCCCGGCTTCTTCGCCCAGACCCATGTCCGGCCCGACCTCCTGGGCAAGACACTGCTGGAGATCCTGCACCGCGGCGACGAGCACCGGTCCGGCCTGGGCCGCGAGGCCGCCGCCGGCGCATTGGACGGTTATGGCCTGGCGTCGCAGTCAGAGCAGAAGTACGAATCGCTCTCCGGCGGCCAGCAGGCGCGGTTCCAGATCCTGCTGCTGCAGCTCTCGGGCGCCACGCTCCTGCTGCTGGATGAGCCCACGGACAACCTGGACCTGCATTCGGCCGAGGCCCTGGAAAAGGCCATCGACCACTTCGAGGGAACCGTCCTGGCAGTCACCCACGACCGCTGGTTCGCCCGCACCTTCGACCGGTTCCTGGTGTTCGGTTCCGACGGCCGGGTCTACGAATCCCCCGAGCCCGTCTGGGACGAAAAGCGGGTTGAGCGCGCCCGCTGACGCTCTCTCACTTCCTGCGGGTTTTCGGCAGACGCTCTCTCACCTTCTTGAGGAAAGTGAGAGAGCGTTGGTGATTTTCCTGCGTTAAGTGAGAGAGCGTCGGGTGGTGCTCTGCTCATATGATCAAAAATTGCTATCATATGAGCATGAAGACTGAAGAGCGGCACCGCCTGATCGGGGAGCTGCTTCGCCACCAGGCCGAGGTCTCCGTGGAAGAGCTGACCCACGCGTGCGACGCATCGGGCGCCACCATCCGGCGGGACCTTGAGCTGCTCGCATCGCATGGCGTGCTTCGAAGGGTCCACGGCGGTGCCAGGAGCCTTATTGCCGGCGGCGAAAACCCCGGCTACGGCCAGCGCGAACTCGAAGACCAGGCCGTGAAGGCCAGGATCGCCGCCGCCGTGGCAGGCCTGCTGGGAGAGCGCGAACTCGTGTGGCTGGACAGCGGCACCACAGCCACGGAAATTGCCCGCGTCCTCCGTGGGCGCGAACTGACGCTGATGCCCATGTCCATGCGCTCCCTGACGACGGTCACCGACGACGACCCGCATGCCGGCCAACGTCCTGCCCTGCTGCTCCCTGGCGGAAGCCTGATTCCCGGCGAGCTCTCCTTCCGCGGCCCGCTCGCGGAAGCCAACATCAGGTCCCTGCGCTTCGACACGGCGGTGGTCACCCCCTGCGCCCTGAACCTCAGGGACGGTCTCCTGGCCCATGATTTGGAAGACGCCGCAGTGAAGCGGGCCGGACTCGAATCCGCGGCGCGGGTGATTGTTGCCTGCGCCGGCGCCAAATGGAATGCCACCGCGATGGCCCTGGTTGCCCCCTTGGACGCAGTGCACGTGATAGTCACAGACAAAGACCTGAGTGCGGACGAACTCGCACACCTCAACAAGCTCTCGGTGGAAGTAGTCAAAGCATGAGCATCAACACCAGCACGACGGCCGGACCGTCCCTCAGGGCAGCAGCCGCCGCCACTTTTGTGGTCTTTGGAATCAACGGCTTCGTCTTTGCCAGCTGGGCCGCCAGGATCCCCGCCGTCACTGAGACGCTGCACCTGACCTCCGGCCAGATGGGCACGCTTCTGCTATGCATCGCCGTCGGCTCCCTGCTCGCCCTTCCGACGGCGGGACTTGTGGTGGGGAAGATCGGCACCGCCAATGCCGTGCGCACAGGTGGCCTGCTGTCAGCCCTGGCCGGGGTGGGCATTGCCCTTTCCCTGTCGGCGGAATCGATCCCGGGCACTGCCGTTTCGCTGTTCTTCTTCGGCATTGGCGTCGGGCTGTGGGACGTTTCCCAAAATATTGAAGGAGCCGACGTCGAGCACAAGCTTCGGCGCACCATCATGCCGCAGTTCCATGCGGCCTTCAGCGGCGGGGCCTTTGTGGGGGCACTGATCGGTGCGGGCCTCTCGACACTCGGTATTGGCCTGCCGCTGCACCTGCTGGTCATCGCCGGCGTAGTAGTGGTGGTAGCCCTCGTGGCGCCCCGCTATTTCCTCCCCCACGCCGCCCAGGCCGCTCCGGTCGAGGGTGAACCGACGGCTGTGAAGGGGCCATCGGCCTGGCGTGACGGCCGCACCTTGCTGATCGGCGTTGTGGTCCTGGGTGCAACCCTCACCGAAGGCGCCGGAAACGACTGGATCGCCAAGGCCACTGTTGACGGCCTGGGCAGTTCGGAATCCACAGGTGCCCTGATGTTCGCCTTGTTTGTCCTGGCAATGACGGGGATGCGACTCTTCGGCGGCCGCGTGATCGACATCTACGGCCGCGTCGTAGTGCTCCGGGCCAGCATGGCCGCGGCCACGGCGGGTCTGTGCCTGTTTGTGCTCGCGGGGAACATCTGGCTGGCCGGGGTTGGTGCTGCGCTGTGGGGCGTGGGCTCCGCGCTGGCCTTCCCCATGGGAATGTCAGCGGCCGCCGACGACCCGAAGCATGCGGCCGCGAGGGTTTCGGTTGTATCCACCCTGGGGTATGTTTCCTTCCTCGCCGGCCCGCCGTTGCTGGGCTACCTGGGCGACCTCACGGGAATCCACCTGGCGCTCCTCGCGATCCTGGCCCCGATCCTGGTGGCCCTGCTCCTCGCCGGCGCCGCGAGGCCATTGGCCTCCGCGCCCCAGTCCTCCAAGGCCCTGCCCTCCAAGTAGGGGAACCCCACCGGTATTAGGGTGGGGAGATGTACAGAGTGTGGCGCAAGGGACCGGGCTGGATCAGCCGCTTTGACCGGCACCTTGTCCGCGGCGTGTCGTCGTTCCCGGGTGGAAACCACGATGAGTTTTTCCGGCGCCTCTCCGCCTCCGCCACCCACGGCAAACTGTGGATCGGGGCAGCGGCGATCATGGCTGCCTTCCCCGGCAAGCCCCGCCGGGCTGCCCTGCACGGGCTGATCGCCCAAGCGGTGGCATCGGCGGTGACCAACGTTGTGTTCAAGACCCTGTTGCCGCGGGCACGCCCGCTCCCTGAACATCTGCCAATTTTCCGGTTCGTCCATCCCCAGCCCACCAGTTCGTCCATGCCCTCGGGGCATTCGGCCTCAGCTATCGCCTTCGCGCTCGGCGCGGGGCTGGTCAAGCCGGTTGTCGGTGCTGCACTTGCGCCAGCGGCGCTGGGGGTGGCCTACTCTCGCGTCCACACGGGGGCCCACTGGCCCTCGGATGTGTTCTTCGGTTCGGCGATCGGCGCAGGGGCGGCGCTGATGACCCGGAAGTGGTGGCCCGTCCGCCCACCCTTTCCCGGAGTATCGCGCACCGCAACCCAGGCCCCGGAGCTGCCGGGCGGTGAAGGCCTCAGCATCGTGGTGAATACCCTCGGCGGCTCCTTCACGGAACAAACGGCAGGCGCGCTCCAGGAAGCATTCCCCAAGGCGTATATAAGAACATTCGAGCTGGGAGAGAGCCTTGAGGAGGCCATCCAGGCCACCGCTTCCCACCCGGACACCCGTGCCCTGGGCGTGTGGGGCGGCGACGGTACCGTTGGCACCGCCGCCGCAGCCGCCGTCGAACATTCCCTGCCACTGCTGGTGCTCCCGGGCGGCACGCTCAACCACTTCGCGCGGGACACAGGGACTGCCACCCTGAAGGACGCTGTGGAAGCCGCTGCCGCCGGTGAGGCCGCGCAGGCCGACGTCGGCATTGTGACCGTGGAGCGCGGGCTGGCGGTTAACCCGGAAACAGCTGACCTGGTCATGCTGAACACGGCCAGCATCGGCCTGTACCCCAACCTGGTCCGGCGGAGGGAGCAGCTGCAGCCGGCCCTCGGCAAACCGCTGGCCGGCGTGGTGGCAATGTTCCGGACCTTCGCCGCGGGAACACCCATCACCCTGACCGTGGACGGCGTCCGGCACAAACTCTGGATCGCGTACATCGGACGCGGGCGCTACTACCCCCGGGACCACGCGCCCCTGTCGCGGCCCGTGCTGGACGATGGCGTCCTGGATGTCCGCATGATCACCGCCGACGAATCCTTTGCCCGGCTCCGGCTCCTGTGGTCGGTGTTGACCGGCACGGTGGCTACGTCCCGGATCACCCATCTGAGGGAGGCTACCGAGGTCCGGATTGAGTCGGAGGGCTCCCCCATGGCACTGGCGGTCGACGGCGAGGCGCTGGCAGGCGTGCGCAGCGTCCGGATCCGGGTGGAACCGCGTGCCTTGACCTACTATTCGCCCCGCACCTAAGGCTGCTGCGCCTCCTGAGGGGACCCGTGATCATCCGTGCGGACTACCCTGATTCGACCCTGAATCATCCCTGAGACAGGCGAAATCCCGCCGAGCCGTCGGTAGCGTGGAGCGTACACACGAAAACTCCCCCGCATCCCGCAGCCACCAGGCTGCTGTTCTAAGGAACCTTTCCATGATTGAGGCAACAGGCCTGTCAAAGGTCTACGGCAGCAAAACGGCGGTTGACGGCGTCAGCTTCACCGTCAAAGCAGGGCAGGTAACGGGCTTCCTGGGCCCGAACGGTGCCGGCAAATCCACCACCATGCGCATGATCATGGGACTGGACCGGCCGACGTCGGGCACGGTCACCGTCAACGGCCTGCACTACGCCGATCACAAGGCCCCCCTGCACCAGGTGGGGGCGCTGCTGGACGCCAAAGCCGTCCACACCAGCCGCAGCGCCTACAACCACCTGCGGGCCATGGCGGCGACGCACAACATTCCCACGTCCCGGGTGCATGAAGTCATCGAAATGACCGGCCTCGAGGCAGTGGCCAGGAAGAAGGCAGGCGGCTTCTCGCTGGGCATGGGGCAGCGCCTGGGCATTGCCAACGCGCTCCTTGGCGACCCGCAGACCCTGATCCTGGACGAGCCGGTCAACGGCCTCGATCCGGAAGGTGTGTTGTGGGTCCGCAACCTGGTCCGCTACCTCGCCGGGCAGGGCAAAACCGTCTTCCTGTCCTCACACCTCATGAGCGAAATGGCCCAGACGGCAGACCACCTGATCGTGATCGGCCGCGGCAAAATCATCGCGGACGCCCCCGTGCAGGACATCATTGCGGGCACCCGCCAGGTCAAAACCCTGGTCCGCACGTCCGCGGCCACCCAGCTGTCCGCCCTGCTGTCCGGCGATGGCGTGACCGTGAACCAGGGCCAGCCCGAAACCCTGGAAGTGACAGGCCTGGACGCACGCCAGATCGCCCAGGTGGCACTGGACAACCGGGTGCTCGTCTACGAACTCACCCCGCAGCAATCGTCTCTGGAAGACGCCTACTTCGACCTCACCAAGGACGAAGTGGAGTACCACTCACACCTGACCGGTGGACCCGCCGGCGAGTTCGCCCCGGAAACCGCCCCGGCAACGGCAGGAAAGTAAGGACGATGACCACCATGACTGAAACCCAAACTTCCCGGGTCCGTTCCACCGCTGGTACCAAGGGCGTGACGTTCGCCGGTGTGCTGCGGTCCGAATGGATCAAGCTGTTCTCCCTGATGTCCACCCGCATCCTGCTGCTCCTGACCCTGGTGGCGATTATCGGCGTCGGGGCCCTCGCGGTCCTGATCCGGTTCTCCTTCCTGGACGAAATGGCCCGGCAGGCCCGGGACCAGGGCCAGACCCTGACGCCGGAAATGATGTCGCAGACCTTCCCGCCAGGATCAGGCTTTGACCTGTACAACCTGCCCAATGCAGGCCTGCAGATCGGCATCCTGGTGCTGGGCTCGCTGGCTGTCCTGTTCATCTCCTCCGAGTACGCCACGGGAATGATCCGTTCCACCATGAACGCCGTCCCGCGCCGCACACCGGCCTTCGTGGCCAAGGCGATCCTGCTCGCCGTGATCTCCTACGTCATCACCACCATCGCCGCCGTGGCCACGTTCCTGATCGCCATGCCGGTCTTCCAGGGACTTGGCTTGGACCTGGACTGGTCCACGGAGGGCGTGCTGTACAGCGTCTTCACGGGCGGCCTCTACGTTGCCGGGGTGGCCCTGATCGGCTTGTCACTTGGTGCACTGCTCCGCAACTCCGCGGGCGGAATAACCGTGCTGGTGGGCCTGTTCTTCGTCCTGTCCATCGCGGCCAGCTTTATGACTTTCATCCCCGGCGACTTCTGGAAGTACGTGCCCCAGTACCTCCCCAGCGACGCCGGCGGACGGTTCCTGTCCATTGGCCACATCGACGGCATCATCGATCCCTGGCACGGTGGCCTGATATTCCTGGGCTACGTTCTGCTGTTCCTGGTACCGGCCATGATTGTGCTCAAGAAACGCGACGTCTAGGCGGACACTAGGCTCAGAGCATGAATGAAGCGGGACTCGTAAGGGACGCGCCGGCCAGCCAGGCCGACGCGTCCCTTGCCGAGATCACGGCCAAGCGCCGCGGCCTGCTCCGGCGCTACCTTTACCAGCATCCCCGGGTGATGGACGGTGTGGTGGTGTTCAGCTACGCGCTTCTGGTGGCGCCGACCGTGGTGGACGCGACCATGTCCGGCGCCTGGCTGGCGGCGGCCCTCCTCTTCGTGGTCGCCGGGGCCTTGTTCTTCCGGCGCTCCCACCCCGTGGCGTTGGCTGCCTTCGTCGCGGTGATGGAAGTGGCGGTTACACTGCTTCATCCGTGGGGCTCCAATGTTTCGGCGGGCCTGTGGTTCTCGCTGTATGCCGTGGCCGTGGTGCACACGCGGCGGTTCGCGCTGGTGGCCATGGCCGCCGCCACGGCGCCGCTGGCCCTGCTGTACCTGCTGGCCGCCGTGGGTCCCATGGAGAATTCCTTCGTCCACGATTCCGGCGGCAATCCCGGCGACTTCCACCTCCTGACCAGCATCGCCACCGGCGCCACCATCGCCCTGTCCAACGTCATCGCCACCGGGATCGGCATCTCGGTGCGGCAGCGGCGGGAACACGAGCAGGAGATCGCCGCCTGGGCGGCGCGGACGGCCAGCCTGGCGTCTGTTAACGAACGCAACCGGATCGCCCGCGAAATGCACGACGTCGTGGCGCACTCACTGACGGTGATGGTCAGCCTCTCCGATGGCGCCGCCGTCGTGGTCCGGAAAAGTCCCCACCGCGCCAGCGAGGTGCTTGGTGAACTGTCGCGGACCGGCCGAACCGCGCTGGCGGACATGCGGCGTGTCCTGGGCGTACTCCGGGACGACGCCGGCGGGACGGCGCCACGGCAGCCCCTCGCTTCCGGCGACAGCCTGGCCAAGCTCCTGGAGGGCTTCCGGACCGCGGGCCTGCCGCTGCACTACTCGCACACCGGCCCCGCGCTGCCCGACGACGCGGCCTTCCAGCTGACGGTCTACAGGATTGTGCAGGAGTCACTGACCAATGTGCTCCGCTACGGCCGGTCGCTGGGCCGCGTGGACGTGGGCATCGTCCGGGCCGGCTCCACGGTCACCATTGAAGTGCTCGACGACGGCGCGGGAGTCCCTGGCGCAGGCACCTCCGGCGGCGGCGGGCCGGGTCCAGGACTCCCAGGCTCCGGCGTCGGGCCCGGTTCCGGCCAGGGGCTGGCGGGGATGGCCGAACGGGCGCGTATCTACGCGGGCACCGTGGTGGCCGGGCGGCGCGGCCGCGGCTGGCGCGTTTGTGCCGTCCTGAACTGGCCGGCCGACGAACCCGCGGAACCCCACAACCGTCCATCCCAACTGCAAGGCACACGTGACTGAAACCCAACCCATAACCGTCCTGTTGGTGGATGACCAGCCGCTGCTGAGGATGGGGTTCCGCCTCATTCTCGAGGGCGAGGAAGACCTGCATATTGTGGGCGAGGCCTCCGACGGTGCCGAGGCGGTGCGGCTGGTCCGGGAGCTCAACCCCGACGTGGTGCTGATGGACGTCCGGATGCCCGTGCTGGACGGCATCGAGTCAACCCGCGCCATCACGGCCTCCGGCTCCGGCGCCCGGATCATCATCCTCACCACCTTCGATGTGGACGAATACGCGTTCGCCGGGCTCCAGGCAGGCGCGTCCGCGTTCCTCCTCAAGGACGTGGCGCCGTCGGAGCTGGTCAGCGCCGTCCGGGTAGTGGCCAGCGGGGATGCAGTGGTGGCCCCGCGTGTCACGCAGCGGCTGCTGGAGACCTATGTCCGCGGTGCAGCCGTGCCGACCCCCTCCGCCGCGCCGCGGGATCCGTTGCTTGAAGACCTGACCCCGCGCGAAACCGAGATGCTTGGGGCCATGGCGGAGGGTCTCTCCAATGCCGAGATCGCGCACCGGTATTTCCTCTCCGAAGCAACGGTGAAGACCCACGTCCGCCGGATCCTGACCAAGCTCCACCTGCGGGACCGGGTCCAGGCAGTGGTTTACGCCTACGAGACAGGCCTGGTGGTCCCCAGCAATCCTGATTACTGACGCTGGCGCGGACAACTGACGCTGGCGCGGCCTACTGACGCACAGGTTCTGCACAGGAAGGGCCTATGCAGGGGATAGGCGGGGCGCGTTGGATGGAGCCATGAGCAACCACCTTCCCCACCCCAACCACGACCGCGGCCTTGAGTTTGACCTGTCCACCATGATCAGCCGCCGTTCCCTCGGAATGTTCCTCGGCGCCGGCGGTGCGGCAGCGGCGCTGGCAGCGTGCACCCCCGGCGGGTCAGGCACCACAGCCGGGACGTCGACGTCGGCCGCCACCGCCTCAGCCACCGCAAGCGCCGCCAGTACGACGGCGACACCCACCGCCAGCCCCACGCTCACCCGGGCGATCGCGGAGTGCGGCATGGAGATTCCGCAGGAAACTGCAGGTCCCTACCCGGGTGACGGGTCCAACGGCCCCAACGTCCTGGCAGCCTCCGGGGTGGTGCGGCAGGACATCACCTCAAGCTTCGGAACCGGGTCTGCGTCGGCTGCAGGCGTGCCGCTGACGTTCACCCTGACCCTGCTGGACAACGCCAACGGCTGCGTGCCGCTGGCCGGTGCGGCCGTGTACGCGTGGCACTGCGACCGGGACGGCAGGTACTCCATGTACGATTCCGGACTGGCAAACGAAAACTACCTCCGCGGCGTCCAGGAAGCGGACGCCAGCGGCCAGGTCACCTTCACGTCCATTTTCCCCGGAGCCTATCCCGGCCGCTGGCCGCACATCCACTTCGAGGTGTTCGAGTCCATGAGCAACGCCACCGCCGCCGGGCAGGTGCTGGCGGTATCGCAGATCGCCCTGACGAAGGCCGCCTGCGACGACGTCTACGCCACTCCCGGCTACGAGGACAGCATCGCGAACATGAAGCGGACCACCCTGCAGTCGGACAACGTGTTCGGGGACGACGGCGGCATCTACCAGCTGGCCACCATGACCGGATCGGCTTCGGCCGGCTACACCGCCGGGCTCAACGTGACCACCTAGACTCGGAACCATGCCTTTGCCTTCCGCTGCCTCCAGTGCCGTTGACCACATCCAGGACCTGGGCGCGTACGTCAGCGCATCGCCGTCGAGCTTCCATGCCGTCCACGAGGCCGCCCGGCGCCTGGACGCCGCAGGGTTCACGGGCCTGGACGAGCGTGAGCCCTGGGCCGGCGGGGCCGGTTCGTTCTACCTGGTCCGCGACGGCGCGCTGATCGCCTGGGTGGTCCCGGAAAATGCCGGACCCACCACCGGGTTCAACATCCTTGGCGCCCACACGGACTCCCCGTCCTTCAAGCTCAAGCCCAAGCCCACCACCGGGGCTTTCGGATGGCTGCAGGCCGGAGTGGAGGTCTACGGCGGTCCGCTGCTCAACTCCTGGCTGGACCGCGAACTTCGGCTGGCGGGCCGGCTGGTCATGCTGGACGGCACAGAGCACCTCACCGCCACCGGCCCCATGCTCCGCTTCCCGCAGCTGGCCATCCATCTTGACCGTGCCGTGAACGACGGCCTGACGCTGGACAAGCAGCGGCACATGAACCCCGTGTGGGGCCTCGGTAGCCCTTCCGATTTCGACCTGCTGGGCGTCTTGGCGTCCCACGTGCCTGCCGGCGCTTCCGTTGATCCTGCGCGGATTGGCGGGTACGACGTCGTTATTGCGGACACGCAGCCACCCGCGGTTTTCGGGGCCAACAGTGAGTTCTTCGCCTCCGGGCGCCTGGACAACCTTTCCGCGACGCACGCAGGGCTGGCGGCGCTGATCGCGCATTCTTCTGCTGCGTCTGGCGGCGCGGCCGGTGGGCCGATCGCCGGCGCCCCGATCGCCGTCCTCGCGGCGTTCGACCACGAGGAAATCGGCTCCAACTCCCGATCCGGCGCGTGCGGGCCCATCCTCGAAGACGTGCTCGTGCGCGTCTCCGACGGCCTCGGCGCCACGGTGAGCCAACGGCGGCAGGGGCTGGCGGCGTCGTTCTGCGTTTCCGCGGACGCCGGCCACGCCGTCCACCCTAACTACCCGGAGCGGCACGATCCGGCCAACCACCCGGTCCTGAACGGCGGCCCGCTGCTGAAGATCAACGCCAACCAGCGGTACGCGACCGACGCGCCGGGCGCGGCATTCTGGGCCAGGCTGTGCGGGGAGGCGAAAGTGCCGTACCAGGAATTTGTGTCCAACAACGTAATGCCCTGCGGCTCCACCATTGGCCCCCTGACCGCCACTCGCCTGGGGATCCGGACTGTCGACGTCGGCGTGCCCCTGCTGTCGATGCATTCAGCCCGCGAGCTCTGCGGCGTGGATGACCCGCACTGGCTGGCAACGGTCACGGAGCTTTTCTTCCGGACGGCGGTGTAGGCGTGGCCTGAACGCGGTCGGCCAATTCGGCTATCTGGCCGGAAGGGGCTTCCCAGCGTTCGGTCCGCCCGCTGACGGATGTCGGCGGTGCTGTATGGAAGGCGAGGCACCTGACGCTACGGGCCATTCTCATCGGGGCTGGGCACTTGGAAATCGTCAACCTGGAAGTCCCTTATGCGCGCTAGCCCAGATACAGCGGTCAAATCCCTAAAATATGGGCGGAATGAGATCCCCATACCTAATATTCGGACCGGCGGCCCAACCCCTGTACTTGGGTAGAGAACGTATATCCGGCGCTCAAAAGTGAGTACCTGCCACTGGTGACAGGCTCCTCAGGCCAGCCATAGGCTCATCTCTACGGCCAGAGTCGAAGGCTAAATGAGAGCTGGGGCCAGAGACCAGACCCATGACCGGATAAAGCGATAAATCTGCGCCCGACTTCTGAGTCGAGCGCGGAGTTGACTAAATCCGCAAGCGTCATGAAGTGGTGAGGTATTTGTCTATTTCAACCCAGCTCCCAATAACACTCCCGATGCTGGCCTTCGAAGCTCCGAGGGCGTCAGTCAGTGTCGTTATTCCCACCCTGAACGAGGCGAGGAATATCCCGTGGGTTCTTCGCCGGATTCCCTCGTATGTGGA